>CAYMEB010000322.1:0-4754 GCA_964389095.1 uncultured Hyphomicrobiaceae bacterium | reverse complement strand
GAGCGCTTCGACCAAGGGCCTCCGCCCTGCAACGCCGCCAGCATCAAAAGGCCCCAGGCGCCAAATGCCCCGCCAGCGGCGTGACGCGGCGCCGACAACGTCGACCGCAACGCGGCGGACCGGTTTCGCGCGGATCACGATCCTGTGGGTCGTGATCTTTGTCGCCAGCAGTGCCGGCGCGTGGTACTTCGGCACCGACAAATCCTCCACGACCGACCTCACCAAGAAGGTCAGCCCATTTGCCGGCACCGACGTCGCGACGATGCGCTTCACGCGGGACGGCAAGGTGATGGAGTTCACGCGGAACGCCGAGGGCAAGTTCGATCGCGTCGGCGCCCCCCCCACACCGGTGCCTGCACCGACGGCGGTCCCTGCACCTGGCGCGACGCCGGCGATCCCCACGGTGGTCATCGCCCCCGGTGCGCGCATCGAGAGCTTTGCCAACCAGTTGCACGACTTACCCGTCGACCGGGTGGTGGCGCCGACGCCGAGCGAGAGTGCGGAGTACGGCCTCGACAAGCCCGTGCTGCTGATCGAGGTCGTGGCCAAGGCCGGTGGAACCGCCGCCTTTGCGGTCGGTGGCAAGGGCGTGGGCGACTCGACGTACTACGTGCGCCGTGATGCGAAGGATGTGAAGGACACGATCATCGCGTCGAAGTACACCATCGACGAGATGGTGAAGTTCGCGACGGAGCAGTCGGCGCTGCCGTAGCGAAAGCCGCTGCCCGGCCCGCGACTGGCACGGAGGCGTCCCGCCCGCTCCTTTTGAAACCACCTCCGACCCACCACGCTTCGCGGACAAGGGTGCCGACTCCCAGCTCCCGTTGCAGCCATCATCGGCCATCGCGGGCAGGAAGCGAAGGGACCGGGAATGGGAACGGCTACAGTATTGGGAACGGGGTCTAAATGCGCCTTGTAAGCCTTGGGGGGGGGCCGGGGGGCCTCTGCCCCTTGGCGGGAGTCTGGGGGCAGCGCCCCCAGGATGCATGGCGACCACGCGCCTTGTAGTGGCAGCCGGAGACCTGCGGGACTACTTGACGGGAAGGGGGGCGCGGGGGGGGAAACACGGCCCGCCGGTGGCTGCACGGTGGCGCGGGGTTGGGGTGGGGGTGCATGCCACAAGCGCACCGCAGTGCGCTGGGAGGCGGTGCCGTACGTTGCCCCCCGACACACTCGTTCTCCTACTCCCTCTCATTGAGCAGGCTGACTGACGGGCATCAGACCTGCCACGCCGAGGACCGCGCGGTCGACGCATTCTTCGGGGTAGCCCCAGCCCTGAAGGACGGTTCGGACCGCTTATGCGTTTCGGCCCGTGCTGCGATTAGAACTACTCCTCGTTGTGGTTAGTGTCAATAACCCAAGAGGTGGCGGATTACGTAGCTAAAGCAATGAAAGCTGACCGGACGCGCGCGTCACAGGTATTGTCTCAGAGTTCACGTAAGGCTTTGTTATCGATTGGACTCGTGCCTCAGGACCACAGACAAGCACGTACTCCAAATTACGGAGATGCGACACTTCACCGACCCGTTCACCGCTGGGGTTGAAAATACCGATTTGAGCACCCACATACCGCTTCGAGTCGAAGGCCAGAGACTGGACATAGCCATGCACCGAACACATATCTTCGAGGTCTTTGAGAGTCACCCACGATTCATTATTATACGATACAATCACAATTTCGGCATCAACATCTGCGATAGTTTTTCGAAGGGCCAAGGGCATTTCGCGACGCATGTTAAACACGCTTTTAGTCGAATCGTCGCGGCTGTCAATACGCTTACAGGCAATACCGTAATGCTCAGGGCGATCCCAAGCGACAAGCGTCTCAAAGATATGATAGTTAGTAAAGTAGCGATGTTGATTGTAAGGAGGATCCAAGTAAGCGACGTCGAACGAGCCAATCCGCGAGGCAACCTGAGCCGCATCAGCGCGCACAACTCTCCCGCAGCCTCGGAGCAGATCAGGCATTCGCATTTCAAGATTATTGAACGACCTTGGGGCCCAATCTTTCAAATATGCCATCTGAACGCCCGTTGTTGAATCGACCCGGTCGGCCGCCATGATAAGCGCTGTCAAAAGTATCGGATAGAGGCTCGAAGACTCAAAATACGTTTGAATGTGATCTCGTATGGCGTCGATCTTAGCGCCATTATGTGGCTGAAAATAGCGCGAATCGACACAAAATGTCTTTGTGAAATAGCCTGGCGCTCCTGGAAGATTCTCCAGTTCGACGAGTATTCGTCCGAGTTCTCTGGCGTCAATGTGCGATGCATCCGTTTCTATCCAACATTTCGCGAATACTTCGGAGTACCTTGCAACATCGACAGCAGTGACATGGGCACCTCTCCGCTTAAATTCCTGCGCAACCCTTGTGGTGCCCGTGAATAGATCAAGTGCTGTGGTGGCCCCAGCTCGTGCCAACATATCTCCCAAAACGGGCACGAGTCGGCGCTTTGATCCGATGTACTTAATCATCACAACTCCAACGCCGTGGTTTCTCGGTGACCAACGGAAATTTCTGAATCTAAAACAGTTTCATTGCAGATATATTAAAGGCTACCATCAAAAACACCTTGCGCGAAGCTCTCCAGATTATCTGCATCAGCGTGCGCTGCGCCACGAGCGAGAATGCACATCGTCGCCAGGAACTGCTACTCAGAGAGTGTAGACGATTCGGCCAGACGCGGCGAATTTGATAGGCGATGGCGCAGCGAGTTCCCGTCTTACTTGAGTTCGGACGCCGGGTGCGGTGCAAGCGCGAAGCTGCAGGTATATCGCAGGAGTCCTTCGCGGCGATGGTTGGAGTACATCGCACTTACATCGGCGCCGTGGAGCGCGGTGAGCGCAATTTATCTCTGCGCAATATTGTTCGAATCGCTGCCGCCCTCAATTGCGATTCATCTGAATTGCTTTTCAAGTTAAGTGAGGGTGGAAGTGAATAGTGAACGGCTCTCCCAAAGAAGCAAACAACCTGGAGATGACCGCACCTTCGAAAGGTCTGAAGCGGACTTTATCGCTGTCGCACGACGTGTCTTAGAACCGAGGCGATACATCGTTGAAGAGAAACCGTCTGATCTTCTGAGTCTTTTTCCCGCAAATGCGCCTGGGGAGCGCTCTCTAGGCATTCAACTTGAAGCCAAAATCACTTGCATAAGCACACGGCGTTTTTTTTACGTCGAAGTCAAGAAACAAGGTGACGCCGGTAATGCCGATGAACGAGCGGCGAAGCATCATACGGTTCAATTTTATCGCACCATGAAACAGAAATTTGGATTCAAATACCATCCCATCGTGACAATTTTTTGTGAGGCGCTAGCAGTTAATCCACGTTATACCAGAAAAGCGCCGTTTTTCTTTGAAAAAGATCAATATTTTAACTGGGTTGGCTACGACACAAACCTGCTTGCGAAATATCTGAAGGAACGATGCGCTGCTTGGTTGGACTAACTGCCACGAAATAATGTCGCAGAGTACGTGATGTGATTAGTCGCGCTAAAGGTTAGCACAGGAGTGTCGGCAAGGAGCAATTGGGCATCAATCTGGCCACGCTGTTTTTGCAACACGTGCTTAAGATGATAGTGGCGCCAGTAACGGATCAAGATTTGAACTATACACATGGAGATCTGGTGACTGAAAAGCACAAGTACCTTGAAGTTAGAACTCAACCTATTGATCCGCACAAGTACCGCCAAAACTTCGTCGAGGTGTTTGAAGTCACCCAAAAACACCTCCATGCTACTGGTTTTAATCGTGTTGCAGAATTGCTGGGAATATCTCCAGAGGAGCTTCAATCAGCACAGGTGACGTATCGAAATGGTGCGACTGAGACTCTTGGAAATCTCCCGTACGTTAGCGTGTCCCTCGAATCATTGGGTCGCTCGTCGTTGATTATGTATGTCAATCCGTACGAAGATCCCGGCTATATCTACGTGTATGAAAAGCCGTTGTTCTTGGCGCAGGTAAGAGATGCACTGCTCCGTAATGGTTTGCGGCGAGGTATTGGCAACTCTAACGCAGATACATTTGCTGTATTTATTGCAAATGCGACACAACGATGGCAGTACTCGCTCGCTGGGGGGTGGCGGTTCATTGGCGAGGGCACAGAATCCGAAGCACGTCGGCAACTTACTGCGCGCCTTTTATAAGTTGGCCTAAGCCAGTGATGGCTTACTGATCCTCAGCTGCGACTTTATCAGCGAACCTACACGCTATGGCTCGCAGCTCGCGTCGTAAAGTTGGCGGGCAGTGGGTGAAGACCTTAAGTTAGCCTGCAGAACATGCGAACGTTGCGCGAGCGGACCCGTGGCACCGGGGCTAACGGCTCATTGGTGCCTTCAGCGGGCGTAGCCACCGCAAAGTCAGGCATGGCATCCTTCGCCGCGCTCAGGCTCGACCAACGCATGATTGGCACATGCGCCGCGGCAAGCTAGCGTGCCGCGCAACGCGCCGCCGCCGCAATGTCTCTGGACAAACAGGTATGAGGGGGCGCGACGTCGGCGGTGGGAGAGCGGGCCTGACCCCCCATGCCCCCTTCCCTACGCGGGAAGGGGGGGAGCTTGGCTTGTGAGGTGATTCAGGTGGTGGGGTGAGTAGGACGGGCCTCAATCCGTGCACTTGTGAGAAACGGCCCCCTCCCCCTAGGGCGCGAGAAGCCCCCTCGCCCTGCCCCCCCCTGCTGCGGCGGGAGAGGGGAGCGACGTCAACTCCGGTGGCGGCGCGCCAACTCGGCTTCGATATCCGCCGGCGTCATGCCC
>CAYMEB010000321.1:0-4761 GCA_964389095.1 uncultured Hyphomicrobiaceae bacterium | reverse complement strand
CATGGCGGAGAAGGCCAGAGCCTCGTCCAAACTGCGACGTCAGCTGCAGTAGTTCGTATGCACCGGGGGGCCGTCGAGCATCTCGGTGTGCATGTGCCGTTGCTCCGGATCCGGAAATCGCTCGCCGACACGCCGGGCTGGGGCACCGACCCAGATCTCGAAAGGCGGCACGTCGCGATTGACGAAGGAGTTCGCCCCGATCACGGCACCGCGCCCGATGCGCACGCCTTGCATGACGACTGTCCCGATGCCGATCCAGACGTCGTCGCAGATCACGGTCCGCCGCGACGCAGGGCGGCCCGAAAAGATCATCGGTTTTCCGGGCACGTCCGTCCGGTGGTCCACCCCGACGATCGCCACTCTGGGCGCCAGCATGGTGTAGCGGCCGATCGAGACGCCACCGTTGATCATGCAGCCTGCCCCGATGTAGACGTGCTCCGCCATCTGCACGTCGCGCGCAATCTCGACGCCGGCGACCGTGTTGATGTAGGCCGTCGGATGCACGCCATGGAGTCCGTATCGGAGTCGCACCCATCGGGTTCGCATGCGGCGCAGGAGGACTCGGAGTGGGCTGTTCCGGACGAGTCGCCGAAGTTTCTCAATCATCTTCGCACCTTTCGGAGTGTTTGGAACGCAGCCAGAAGAGATCGTCGGCGGGCTCTCCATCGACCGCGCGCATGATGACCTCCGCCTGGAACGCCGGGCTCCAGAATCGATCGATCATCTCGCGACAGTCCGCCCGTGTCGATTCCGAGATCGTGGACGAGCGAATCCAGGGCTCCATCGCGTCGGCCAGACTCTTCACGTCGCCCTCCGTGAACAGCGACCCGGTCTTGTCCGGAACGATCGACTCGAACTCCGGCATCTGTCTCCAGGGATCCCCGTGCGAGATCACGGGAACACCGAACGCAAGCGCGTGCATGGCCGTCAGCCCGACCTGTCCTGGTGCGACGCAGGCGTTCGACGCGAGCAGAATCTCGCCGATCCGATCCTCGTCGTAGCAGGCCCCGAGGAAGCGAACCTTCAGGCGAAGTTCGGCCGACTGACGTTCGAGAGCGGCACGCTCCGGTCCGTCGCCCACCAGCACGATGTTCACCGGACGCCCACGGGCTCGAAGCAGCGACGCGGCATCGAGGAGCATGTCAAGTCGACGCTGTGGCGTGAGTCGGGTGGTGCAGCTGATCACGGGCGTCCGTTCGTCCCCGAAGAGTTCGCGTCGCACTGCCGCCGGCCTGTCGGCCGGGATCCGTGCGAGCGACGCGCGCTGCGCGGGGACGTCAAGGCTGTTGCCGACCACATGTACCCGCTCCGGGGGGAATCCTTCAGCGATGGCGACCGTCTTCGCGAAGCGACCGTAGATCAGCAGACCGTGCGCGAGGCGGTAGAAGATCCGGCGTATCCATCGCCGCGCACCGCGCGGGGGGCTGGTCCATCCGTGCGTCCAGAAGAGGACCCGCTTGCCTGTCAATCGCGCAAGGATGGCGGCTGGCCAGGTGGCGAGGTAGTACGGATTTCCAAGAAAGATCACGGTCGCCCAGCGCGGGGAAAGCACGGTCCACAAAATGCCGTGCTGCCACATCGTCGGTCCGATCAAGCGCGTGCAGCGAGTCCGGATCCGGCGAACGGATGGGTCAAGATCCGCCGGCTTGATGTCCGATCCGAAGTCGCGGTCGTCTCCCACGAAGCACCACGCGTGGTGCGTGTCCTTGGCGAGCCGCTCCACGACGGCCCGTCGGTAGTGGGCGAAGAAGTGATATATCACCGCGACTTGCGGGACGGACCGGCCCATGATCCTGATGGTAACGCCATGCCTCGCCCACGGTTCGGATGCGCGCACGCTACGATCAG
Source organism: uncultured Hyphomicrobiaceae bacterium (assembly GCA_964389095.1). Lineage (GTDB taxonomy): Bacteria > Pseudomonadota > Alphaproteobacteria > Rhizobiales > Hyphomicrobiaceae > JABFRJ01. The sequence continues at coordinate 2,913 of CAYMEB010000321.1, read as the reverse complement.
CGAGCTTCAAACGCGCGCTTCCCATGCCTCGCCCACGAGCCGCAGTGATCTTCCACTTCTTCGCGCATTACCGCAGGCCTGTGGTCGAGGCGCTTTCGAGGAGCCGTCGTGCGGAGTTCACCTTCATCGGTGACGATCACGAGTACCTCCACTCGATCGAGCCCATGCAGTTCGACGGTTCGATCCGGTTCATCCGGGCGCCCACGCATCATCTCTTCGGTCCATTCATGTGGCAGTGGGGCGCGATCCGCTGGGCTGTCTCGAGACGGTTCGACACCGTCATCATGCATGCGGTCCCTCACTGGCCCTGCACATGGGTGGGTGCAATCCTTGCGCGATTGACGGGCAAAAGGGTCCTGTTCTGGGGCCACGGCTACCTCGCACGGCCCCGCGGGCTGAAGGGTCTCGTGCGTCGCGTGTTCTACGCCATCCCCCACGAGCACCTGTTCTACGGCAACCTCTCGAAGGCGTACGCGCTGGAGCTGGGTTGGCCACCCGAGCGTCTCCATGTCATCTACAACAGCATGGACGCCGACCGACAGCGCAGCATCCGGGCGTCGTGGTCGAAGGAGGACCGCGAGCGACTGCGCCGATCCTTGTTCAGCGTGCCGGAAGGACCGGTGATCGGTTGCACGACGCGACTCATCCCGATGCGTCGGCTTCATGAGCTGATCGAGGCCGCAGCCCTGCTCCGGAGTCGGGGAATGCCTGCGCGGCTCCTGATCGTCGGCGACGGACCGGAGCGAAAGCGTCTCGAACGGCTTTCGGAGCGGCTGGCGGTGCCCGTGCACTTCGAGGGAGCCTGCTACGAGGAGACCCGAATCGGCCACCTCATCATGAGCTGCGACGTGACCGTTTCTCCGGGAAAGACGGGATTGACGGCCATCCATAGTCTGGGCTACGGAGTTCCCGTGGTTTCCCATGAGGACCCGGATGATCAGGGGCCCGAGTGGGAGGCGATCATTCCGGGACGGACCGGCGCCTTGTTCAAGCCCGGCGACGTTGAGTCTCTGGCCGCGGCGATCGAACCGTGGATCCGTCCTTCCGAGTCGGTCGATGCCGTGCGCAAGGCCTGCATCGGAATCGTCGAGCGACTCTGGAATCCAGCGCATCAATCCCGCGCGATCGAACGGGCCGTGTGCGGCCGGCCGGCCAACGACCTGCTTCACGCGGAGCCGCGCCATGACGACTGACCCGGTTCGGCCGGAGGCGAGCGAGGCGCAAGTCTCGTTCGCAGGCATCGCGGCCAAGGGATCGCTCATCAATTCGACGCAATGGCTCGTCAACAAGGCGGCCACGGCGATCGCGATGCTGATCGTGGCACGCTTCCTGGAGCCCGAAGACTACGGTGTCGCGAATCAGGCGATCGCGATCATGAGCTTCATGGTGTTCTTCTTCCCGTTGACCATGGGAGACGTGCTGATCTCGCATCACCGGCAGTTCAACGAGCTCGCTCCGACCGCTGGACGACTGGCGGTTGGATTCGGGATCTTCACCACCCTCACCGTGTTCGCGCTGATCCCGGTGTTCCTGTCGGCCTACCCGGACTGGCCGCCATTCTGGTTCGGTCTCCTGCTCGCGATCGCGGCCTGCCGACCTGCGCTTGACGCGTTGCTCATGATGCCGCTCGCCCGACTGCGCATTGAGCTGAAGTATGGGCGCATTGCGATCGTGGACGGACTGGTGCAGATCGGCGCGACCGCCGCATCGCTCGGCATGGCCGTCGTGGGATGGCGCGGCGTCTCTCTTGTCGCCCCGCAGATTGTCGGGAGCCTTGGAAAGGTCGTCTGTTATCGCAGGATCGTCCCGGTCGCGACGAGCGGGTCGTTCGATCGCGGCGCTGCGCGACTGCTGCTCGGCGCCTACCTGCCGGCGGCGAGTGCCCAGTATCTGCACAACATCCTCGTCATGCTCGAGTTGCTGGTGCTCGGACTGGCCGCGGGTGACTACCAGACGGGCCTGTTCGCGTTCGCCTTCCAGGTGGCGGCACAGGCGAACACGGTGGTCGCATACCAGCTGGGTGTCGTGCTGCAGCCGATCTTCGGACATCTGCAGGATGACCGAGCTCGTCAGGTCGCAGGCTTCTTCCGTGTGCAGCGGGTGCTCGGGATGATCTGTGTGCCGATCTCGCTGCTGCAGGCGGTCGTTGCGGAGCCGCTCTTCCGGATCGCGTTTCCCGAGCGTTTCGGGCCGGCCGTTCCGGTCTTTCAAGTCATCAGTCTTGCGCAGGCCGTCTACTTCGCGACCGGCCCGAGCATGTCATGCCTTCGGGCGCAGCGCCGCTTCGGCACGTTCCTCGCTTGGCAGGCGATCCAGTTCGTGGTGTCGGTTCCGGTGTACCTGCTTGCAGCCAACCGGGGTGGAGCAGTCGGCGTGTCGATCGCGAGCGCCGTCGTGTGGAGCGCAAGCGCGCCCATCGTTGTCTGGCTCTGCGCGCGGGTGACACCTGGCCCCCACCTTCGAGAGACGGTGCTGGTCTTCATCAGGCCATGGACGGTGGGCGCTCCCGTGTTCTACGGCGCGTGGCTGCTGGTCGGAAGCCTTCGGGCACACGGAGCGCTCGGCGACTGGATGGCGCTGTGTGTCGTCGGTCCGGGTGCAGCCCTGATCACGGTGGGAGTGTTCACGCTGCTCGATCCGGATATGCGTCGGATCGCGGTGAAGGTGGGCGCCATGATCCGCGCTCGCGCCGTCAGGAGCCGTTCATCCCCGACCTCCGGGGAATGATCTCGAGTCCTCAAGTCGGCCTTCTCGGCAATCAGCGTGGTATGCTTAATATCCTTGGTTTGAACTCACGTTCAAGGCGTGAGAGGCCGAAAGACCGGCGAGTCCGGAAAGCACCCATCAAGGCACCTGCGCATGTTCAAGGACAAGACCCTTCTCGTGACCGGTGGCACCGGCTCCTTCGGCAAC
>CAYMEB010000320.1:0-4763 GCA_964389095.1 uncultured Hyphomicrobiaceae bacterium | reverse complement strand
CGACACCGACGGCGGTGACCTTCCAACCCGCCGCATGAAATGCCTCGCCCTGCCGGCGAACACGGGGATCGTCGGCGATCGGAGAGAGTGAAAGTATAACTATCGATTTGCCAAGCATGGGCATGCTTCTTCTCAGGAACGTGGGATCGGCGCGGCTATGACCTGTATGGACCAATCCGACATGGTCCGGCGCCGGTCAAGTGCTGCGCGTACCGAAAGCTGCGTGCAACTGCTCGTCCGTCGGATAGGTAATCAGCACGGCGCGATGCGGCCCGTTGAACACGAACATCGAGCCGGCGGCCGCGGCTGCTGCGCCGGCCGAAACCGCGTCTCGGAAATGGCTTACCGCACTGGCGCCGCCCAGCGCGATCACCGGCACCTGCACAGTCTGGGAGACGCGCCGCACGAGATCCGTGTCGTATCCCGTGCCCATGCCTTCGCGATCGATCGATTGTACGATGATCTCACCGACGCCACGCTCGACGATCTGCCGCGCGTGGTCCTCCGGCTTCAATCCCGTGCGGCGCCGTCCGCATTCGACATAAGTGGAGCTTCCGCCGAAGAACGTCCTGGCGCAGTCGAGACATCCGATGACGCTTTGCGCGCCGAACACATTCGCGATGCGCGTCGACAGGTCGGGCTGCGTGACCAGCGCCGTGTTCAGGATGACCTTCTCGACGCCGAGGCTCAGAATCCTCTCAGCCTGCTCATACCTACTGATGCCGCCGCCATAAGCGATCGGCATAAAGCTTTCCGTGACGATCTCCTCGATCAGCCCATAGTCCGGCTCCCGCGCCTCGACGGTCGCCGTCATGTCGATGAGCGCCAGCTCGTCGGCACCCTTGTCGTTGAAGATTTTCACGGCGACACGCGGATCGCCGACGTACTTAGGTGCCTTGAACTGGCGTGGCTTGTGCAGCAATCCGCCCTTGAGCAACAGTACGGGAATCACCCGCGGGCGCTGCCGCGGCAGGTCGAGTGGTGGCAGTTCCTCTTCACTTGTCGGCATCGGTGCGCTCATGGCTTCCACTTCGAGAAGTTCTCGAGGATCTTCATGCCGAAGCGATGGCTTTTCTCGGGATGGAACTGGAACCCGACGATGTTGTCCCGCACGACGCCGGCCGTGAACCGCTCTCCACCGTAGCGAGATTCGAGAAGTACCTGAGAGCGCGTACCGCAGCGCAGCCAGAATGCGTTGGCGAAGTAGAAGCGGGGCTCGTCGCCGAGATCGCTCAGCATGGCATGCTGCCGGGTGGGCTTCACGTAGTTCCAGCCCATCTGTGGAACCTTGGCGCCATCAGTCGGCCGGAAGCGGACGCAGGTCCCGTTGATCCAGCCAAGCCCGGTGCCGACACCTTCCTCGCTGCCACTGCCGAGAAGTTGTTGACCGACGCAAATTCCAAGTAGCGGCGTCCCGCCGCGTAAAACTTTGTCTTCCAGAACCTCGCGCAAACCCGCCTCGTCCAATTGCGTTGCGCCATTCGAAAAGTGGCCGACGCCCGGCAGCATCAATCTCTCCGCGATGCGAATCTGCTCCGTATTCGCGGCCACACTCGCCTTAATTCCAAGGCGATGAAACATGTTACGGATCGAGCCGAGGTTCCCCATGCGGTAGTCGATGATCGTGATCATGGTGCCCCCCCCACCCGGGTTTCCGCTTTGGCATTCTCCCCCTCCATGCCGGCTTTCCAGACCCCTTCGCGGAGCATGGACAGCCACTCGCTGAGACTGATCCAGATCCACAAGGACCAGGAAAGCTCCTCGCCTGCCTGATGGCGGTTCCAGATCGCCTCCAGCGCGGCGCGGTCATACCCTTCGAGCTCCGTTGCTGGCCCGGCGAACAACCTTTCGTGGGCCCATTCCTTAAGCTCTGCGCGCAGCCAGCGGTCCTGCGGTGCCTGGAACCCGACCTTGTCGACCCGCCAGGCAACCGTCTCCGGCAAGCGCCGTGCCATTGCCTTTCGCAACACCCACTTCTGCCAGCCGTCGCGGATCAGCACATCCTCCGGCAGCGTCAGGCACCAGTCGACGAAGTCGTAGTCGAGAAACGGAAAGCGCGCCTCGACGCTGAAGGCCATCGCATTGCGATCAGACACCACGAGCTGGTTGGGCATCGTTGCGTAGAGAAGCCCGTTGGCGATGTAGTAGCGTAGGTAGTTGCCGCCGGCAGGTGAGGGTACTCCGGCGCGGGGCTGCTGCATGGGCTGCTCAAGCAACGGCAAGCCGCGCATACGATGCATCAGGTTTGTCAATGCTGTTCGCGCATAGAAGGATACGGGCTTTCCGGCTTGCGGGCTGAAGCGCCTTGCCGTGTCTGCGTACTTCGCAGCCTCCCGACTGAGACGACCAGATATCAGCCACGTGTTCCGCGCAAGCTCCCACCACTGGTTTGTGTTCATCCAATCGTTCTGGCGGATCGCAAAGTAGTACTGATAGCCGCCAAGCAACTCGTCCGAGCCCTGGCCATCGATCATGACGGTCAGATTGTCGCGCCGGGCCGCTCGGTGAACTGCCCACTCAAGATAGCCAGAGGCCGACATCATCGGAGCTTCCTGGTGCCAGTGAAGCTTGCGCGAGGTCTCAATGAGGTCTGCTGGTCCGAGTGGTGCCGACTTGCCCGACGTCCTGCTGTGTCGCAGCACCTCATCGACGTAGAATCCCTCGTCGATGGTCGGATCATCGTCGAACCGAGCGGAGATCGTGTGCAACAACTGATCGCGGTGTCCCCCATCTCCAGCCATGAGGGCAACGAGGCTCGACGAGTCAAGTCCACCCGACAGGCAGGCGCCGACCGTGACGTCGGCGCGGAGCCGCATGGCGACGCTTTGGCGCAAGCGTTCTTCGAACTCGGCAACGAGATCATCTGACTTTCGACCAATTTGCCGTTCCGCAGTTTCCGGCGTCCAGTATCGCTCATAGCGGCGAACGTTACCATCCGCTCCGACGATCATGGCGTGCGCGGCTAGGAACTGCTCGATGCCGTCGAATACGGTATCAGCGCTGCCGTAGTCGGCGATTCCCCGGGTATACTTTCCGACATGGCTCCAGTTGGCGGCGACAGCTACATCGGGATGGGCAAACAGAGCCTTCATCTCGGATGCGAACGCTATTCCACCATCCCGCAATCGCGTGAAATAAAGTGGCTTCTCACCGAAACGATCACGCGCAGCGAGCGCTGTGCCCGTCCGAGCGTCCCAGAGCACGAACGCAAACTGACCGTTCAGTCTGTCCAGACAGCCGACGCCCCACGCAAGATACGCAGCCAGCAGCACCTCGGTGTCGCTGCCAGAACGAAACTGATGCCCCAGCGACTTCAGCTCCTCGCGCAACTCAGGGAAATTATAGATCTCCCCATTGAAAACGATCCTGACTTTTCCGTCGGCAGCCGCCATCGGCTGCGCGCCGAGCGGCGACAGGTCCTGTATCGACAGCCGCCGGAACCCCAGGCCGATATGCTTGTCGCCGACCTGCCCAAGCCACAGGCCATCGTCGTCCGGCCCCCGATGGACGAGCCGGTCCCGCATTGCCGTTATCAGTTCGTCCGTCAGCGGCTTATGGCTGAAGACGGCAACAAGACCGCACATGTCCAACTCCCGGGCCTCCGCTGCATCGCAAGCGCGGAGGTCTCAGATTTCATGAATGAACGGAATCGTCTTATGCATGGCCGGACATTCGCGCACGAACGACTGCTCCGTCGCCGTACCTGACCCATCCGTCGAGATGAAGTGCTGGAGGATCGGCCTCGTTGGTCGGAGCATAACTGAACGAGCCGCACTGCGACCAGAGATCGTACCGTGCCTCCTCTGTCAGCGTCGGCAAGACGGAATCTTCGATGAGGATGGATACGACATAATGCCCGGCCCCCAATTGCAGCCGTTCAATGCTGGCCTTCAGGACAGCCTGCCGCTCGCTCGAGAAGGTCACAACTACCGTATCCTGCGCAATGGCGAGCCGCTTTCCCGCGAGAGAGTAGACCAGGACGGCGGCCCGGACACACTTGATGTCCGCTGCAACCGCCTGAAGATCGACTTCGATATCAACGCTGTTTCCGACCTCAAGGCCGAGCCTGCCTGCGTTGGCAGAGGAAAATGTCACGTCTCGAATAGTTATACCTGGCTTACCCGGAAATCGCCTGACTTTGCCCCGCGGAAACCCCAGCTCGATCTCTTCGAAGGCGGCCGGATCGGCAACGGGCTCGGCGGCACGGACGTGCTCCTCGACGAACGGCGTGCGAAGACTGGCAGGTAGTACGAACGGATTGAGGTTGGCGACGGCAGCCGCGTTGACCCCAGCAGACGACTGCGCCAACGTCGCCATCTCCTGCTCGTACTCTGCCAGAACGTCCTCCGCCGGGCCGTCGCGATGCACGCTCCCGCCGCGCAGCCAGATCACCCGCTCGCAGAACTGCTTGATGATATCAGTCGCGTGTGAGACGATGATCGCCGTACAGCCGCCCTCGATCATCTTCTTCATGCGTTTGGACGACTTGGCCGAGAAGTAGCCGTCACCGGCACCGAGCATCTCATCGACAAGCAAGATTTCCGGCTCAAAAGCGGTTGCCACGGCGAATTGGGTGCGCGCCTGCATTCCGAGCGAATATGTGCTGAACGGCTGATCGATGAACTTGCCGAGTTCAACGAAATCGAGAACGTCGGCCATCGCTTGATCGTAGGCTTCACCGTGCAAGCCATAGTACCTGAATGTCGCATCGATATTCTGGCGGCCCGTGAACTCCGGATGGAAACCGATGCCGTTGAGCATTA
>CAYMEB010000319.1:0-4780 GCA_964389095.1 uncultured Hyphomicrobiaceae bacterium | reverse complement strand
GCAACGGCGGCCTGGACGGCAGCCTGGTCGCGCAGAAGGTCGAGGACAGCTCCGACACCAACTTCGGCTTCAACGCCGCCACCGGCGAGTACGAGGACCTGGTGAAGGCCGGCATCATCGTGCCGACCAAGGTGGAGCGCGTGGCGCTGCAGAACGCCGCGAGCATCGCCAGCCTGCTGCTCACCACCGAGTGCGCGATCGTGGACGTGAAGGAGAAGAAGAAGCCCGCCGCCGGCGGCCACGACCACGACATGGACTACTGAAATAGGGGACAGGTCCACCTGTCCCTGATTTCAGCAAACGCAACACCAACCTTCCGCCCCGGATACGGGGCGGAAGGTTCGTTTTTGGCGTGCATCCCGGGGAGGGAGGTCTAAAGAAGGCGGTGGGCGATCGCCTGCAAGGCCCATCTCCTGCTTCAGATCAACCAAATCCTTCGCAACCCCGGTATCGCGAAACTCATGCACAGGAATCGAAGGTACCTTCCGTCGCACTGCTTCCGGAACATGGTGTTGACGCGTCAGTCGCGTGACCGTCGGCGGGGGCACCTCGCATAGCTGACAAGCTGGGAACTCGAGTGACGCCAGAGATTGGACAGACAGTTTTTGTCAGAGGCCGTCGATGGTCGGTCGAGGGCATCCGTCCCGACGCACTTGGTTCCGGGGAAACGATGCTGGAACTTGTCGGCATCGATGACGACTCGCTGGGCGACCATTTGTCCGTGATCTGGCAGCTCGAGGTCGGTGCGAAGACGCTGGAACACATGCAGCTTCCGCCTGTTCCCTCGAAGCTCGATGACCCGCGCGATCTGTCTGCACTTCTGAATGCAGTGCGATGGCGGGCTGTGGCTGCAGGCAGCAGAACAACGCTTCAAGCGCCGTTTCACGGAGGTTTCGAGCTCGAGGAGTACCAACTTGAGCCGCTGGTCCGCGCGATCGAGATGCCGCGCGTCAACCTTCTGATTGCAGATGACGTCGGCCTCGGCAAGACCATTGAAGCTGGACTTGTTCTCGTGGAAATGGCGTTGCGGGCAAGAGTTCGGAACTGCCTCGTGGTGTGCCCATCGTCGCTGCAACTCAAATGGCAAGCGGACATGTTCGAGAAGTTCGGGCTTGAGTTTCGAATCGTCAATGCCGAGTACCTGCGTCAGCTGCGTCGGTCACGCCCGGGCGGCAGCCGTGTCAATCCCTGGCTGAGCTATCCACGGCTCATTGTCTCGATCGACTTCCTGAAGCGCGAGTCGATGAGGCGCCGGCTCGAGGAGGCACGGGCCCACGAAGGCCAGCGTGTCTTCGACATGCTGATTCTTGACGAAGCGCACTACATCGCTCCATCAGGCAGTCCTCTCGCCAAAGATGAGTCGGATCGCACGCGCGCGATGCGGGAGTTGCTGCCGCTGTTTGAGCATCGCCTCTTCCTCAGTGCAACACCGCACAACGGCTATTGGCAGAGCTTCGCGTCGCTTCTGGAAATGCTCGACCCTCAGCGATTCAATCGAAACATCCGCCCCGCAAAGTCGCAGCGCGAACGCGTGGTTGTTCGCAGGCTCAAGCGCGATATTCCCCCGGGTCCCGATGGAAAGCCGCGCTTTCCTAGGCGGTCAATTGAATCAATCGAACTCAATTTCACCGGCGCCGAGCGGGATCTCTTCGATCAGCTGGCCGCGTGGCGGACGGAAGTGGAGTCTATTGCTGGCGCGAACGGGAGCCAGAGGATGGCAACCCGATTTCTCGGTAGGGTGCTCAAGAAGCGACTGTTCTCATCTCCTGCCGCCTTCGCCAGGACCCTTGAGAACCTTCGCAGCTCGCGAGGCCTGTCGGCAACCATGGCTGCGCGCCGAGTCCGCGTGACTGAGGACGAGTTTGAATCCGACGAAGAGCAAGAGCAGGCTGAACTTGAGGCGATTCAGGCTTCCGTCGAGATCGTTGGCGCTTCGGCGATCGTGGAGAAGCGAGTCCGCGAAATGAAGGAATGCGCACTTCGGCTCGCCGGCGCTGGCGATACGAAGCTCAGTGGGCTGCTTCAATGGCTGAATGGCTTGGTCAAACTCCCGAATGGGCAATGGTCGGATGAGCGCATCCTCATCTTCACCGAGTACCGAGATACCCAGAAGTGGCTCATGAACATGTTGCCTGCACGCGGACTCGACGGTGCTGGCCGAATCGAGGCGCTATACGGGGGGATGCAAGAAAGGGACCGGGAGCGGATCAAGCTTCACTTCCAGCGGGCGCCACATGAGACGCCGGTTCGCATCCTCATTGCCACGGACTGTGCGAGCGAGGGCATTGATCTACAGGCGCATTGCAAGCACTTGCTTCATTTCGACATTCCTTGGAATCCGAACCGGATGGAGCAACGGAACGGTCGGATCGACCGACGTGGCCAGCGTTCGCCCGTCGTCCATATCCGACACTTCGCGAGCAGGACAGATGCCACTGCTGCCTCATCCTTCGATCACGATCTCGAGTACCTCGCAAAGGTCGTTCGCAAGGTCGAGGAAGCGAGGGAGTACCTCGGCGCGGTCAACGCATTGATCGCCGAGGACATCGAGGCAGCCATGCTCCAGGGCGAACATCGAGATACCACGCTGGCCGGTAGTGCCGTCCATGAGATCCGGACCGATCTCGGAACTACTCAAGTCAGCAAAGTCAGTGACCAGGTATCAGTGCTTCGGCAACGGCTCGATGAAGCACGCGCCGATCTGCAACTCACCCCTGCGAACCTTCGGTCTGCTGTCGAACTGGCGCTTTCGCTTGCTCGTCAGCAGCCGCTGCAACCAACAACCCTGCCGGGCGCGCCCGCCGCATCGATCTTCCGAATGCCCCCGCTCACCGGTTCATGGGCTCAGTGCCGCGATGGGTTGCTCGACCCGCTGACGAAAGACACCGACAGCCCTACCGAACGTCCGTGCACGTTTGATCCAGAGATCGCACGGGGACGTACCGACATCGTCTACATCCATCTCGAGCATCCGCTGGTTCGACTAGCTGGGGAGCTGCTGCGAAAGGAATTGACCAACCTTGGCTCCCAGAAGATCGCCCGCATTGCGGCGTTTTCGGTCCCCGACCGGCTCCTCGCGTCACCTGCTGCCATCGTTCACGCGCGGATGAACATGGCTGGGGGGACAGGCGCCATCCTTCACGAAGAGATTTTCCTTGCGGGCGGATTCCGGAAGGCTGGCAAGTGGGAGCGCCTCAACCAGACCGAGATCGATTCGTTGCTGTCGGCCGCGACCCCGCTTGCGCCGGTAAGGGCACCCTTGGCGATGCTGGCAAGGTTTTACGAGGATTCGCGGGGGCTGCTCGGGACTGCGATCGAAACTCGACGCGATGAGCGAGCAAAGTCAATTGAGCGGGAATTGCTGCATCGGCGTGACGCCGAACTCCGGGAGAGCGGCGAAGTCTTCGATGCCCTGAAGCGGGAGCTGGAAGCCAAGTTGAGCGAGCATGGCGACGTCGCGATGCTCATCATGGGTGTCTCGGAAGAGGCGGACCTGGTTGCCAAAAACAAGGCTGACATCAAGTATCGACTTTCGAGCATTCCTGCCGAGGCCACGTCGGCAGCATCGTTGATTACAGCGCGCTACACACGTCTCACCCCCCGTGCCTTCCCGCTCGCAGTCACGCTTCTTGTTCCCGAATCGGGGGCTGTCGATGCGTAATCCCGCTGCTGCCGCACATATCGACTGGCTTCGCGTCCTCGCGATTGACGGCCCATTCCTTAGCCTGCCGGTTCTTCTGCGGGCGATGCCCGATGGCCCCGAGCGATTGCCGTCCGGCGCACGCGCTGCGCTTCGCGAACATTTGCAGCTTGTCGAGGACGGAGAGGGCACCCCTGAGGAGTTCACCCGCCATCTGCTCCACGAATTCCTCGGGTTCCCGATCGAGGCGGTCGCGTGGGCGGGCTCGCCGCGGCTGGCGCCGCTCAAGACAGTCGTCGAGACGCACCGCGTCGAGCTTCGACCGACGGCAGCGATCTTCGAGGACGGGAAACCCGCGCTTCTGGTTCTTGTCGTCGATCGCGCCGAACAGAAGCTCACGGCCATCGACCGCGAGGACGCGTGGCCGATCTCGCCAATCGAGCGCCTCAAGACGCTGTGCCGTGCCACCGGCGTCCGCTGCGGGCTTGTTACGAATGGCGTCGACATCGCGATTGTCGATGCGCCCAGCCTTCAGGCGACTGACCCCGTAAGCGGCTCTGGTCTGTGGGACAACGACACGCTGCACGGCGAGCCGCGCGCGCTCGAGGCACTGCGCGACCTGATTGGTCAGCGCCGAACGCTGACGCTTGAGCGCAAGGACACGCTACCCGAGCTCCTTGCCGAGAGCCGTGAAGCAGGTCAGGCTTTGACCGATCAGCTCGGCCTCCAAGACCGCCGAGCCGTCGAGATCTTCGTGCGGGCGATCGACCGCGCGAATGCGGACCAGCACGACCAGCTCCTCAAAGATGTCCCGCCGAGGGAGATCTACCACGCCTCCGTGACGGTGGCGATGCGGATCATCTTCCTTCTCTGTGCGGAGGAGCGTGGGCTCCTGCATCTCCGCGAGAGCCTCTACGACGACAACTATGCCGTCGGCACTCTGCATGACCAGCTCCGTGCCGACGCCGATCGCCGTGGCGAGCAGGTTCTTGAGCGGAATCACGATGCATGGGCGCGACTCCTTGCGCTCTTCCGCGCCATCCACGCAGGCGTCAAGCACCACGAGGTGCCGATCCGCCCGTACGGCGGGCGACTGTTCGATCCTGATCGCTATCCGTTCCTCGAGGGACGCCAAGCGGG
>CAYMEB010000318.1:0-4780 GCA_964389095.1 uncultured Hyphomicrobiaceae bacterium | reverse complement strand
TGGGCCTGTCGATCGGCTATTCGCGCGCGCAGCTCGATGTGCCGATCAAGCTCATCCAGCGCGCCGAGGAACTGGGCTACGATTCGGTGTGGACAGCCGAAGCCTATGGCTCCGACGCCGTAACGCCACTGGCCTACATCGCGGCCCTGACGAAGCGCATCAAGCTCGGCACCGGAATCATGCAACTCGCCGCGCGCACGCCAGCGAATGCGGCGATGTCGGCGGCGACGGTCGACGCGATGGCGGGCGGCGGCCGGTTCATCGCGGGAATCGGAGTCTCGGGGCCGCAGATCGTCGAGGGCTGGTACGGCCAGCCCTGGGGCCGACCTTATTGGCGTATGAAGGACTACGTCGCGATCATGCGCAAGATCTTTGCGCGCGAGGAGCCTGTGACCCACGCGGGCAAGGAGATCTCGCTGCCCTTCACCGGCGCGGGCTCGGCGGGGCTTGCCAAGCCGCTGAAGTCGATCCTGCACATGAACCAGATCCCGATCTATCTCGCGACGGGCAGCGAGAGCACGGTCAAGCTCACCGCCGAGATCGCCGACGGCTGGCTGCCGATGGGTTTCGTGCCCGGCGCGATGAAGGAATACGGGCCGTGGCTGGAGGAGGGCTTTCGGCGGGCCGGCAACGGCAAGAGTCTACGTGACTTCACCATCCAGGCTTCGGTGCATGTCGAGGTCGATAACGACGTGAAGGGTGCGCTCCAGCGCCTCAAGCCCGAGGTTGCACTCTACGTCGGCGGCATGGGTCACAAGACCAAGAACTTCCACAACGACATCATGGTGCGGCGTGGCTTCGGCGACGCCGCCAAGCGCATCCAGGAACTCTACCTCGCCAAGCGCAAGGATGAGGCGATCGCGGCCGTTCCCGATGAATGGGTCGACCTGAAATCCCTGGTCGGTCCGGCCGCCCGCATCAAGGAGCGTTACCGGGCGTGGGAGGATTCGGGGGCCGATTCGCTCAGTGTGCGATCCCGCCAGCCCGAGGCGATCGAGGTCATGGCGCAGGCGGCAAGGCTGAACTGACCATTAAACTCTGCGCCTCATCGGGTAGCGGACTAGCGGATCTCAGGGTTCCAGGATCTTCAGCAAATCCTTCGCCAGGGCATCCGTCAGGCGCTGGTTGGGATGGCCATCGTGCGGGATGGCGAACTCCGGCCAGCGGTCGATTGGGCCCAGGATGCGGCGCACCGAGACCATCGGCATGCCAAGCGCCTTGAGGTCCTTGAAAAATTGCAGGTAGTAGACATCGTCGTTGCCGTCGGCCTTTTCCTCGGGCCAGTCGGAGATCAGCACCAGTGGCGCGTTGTAGCGTTCGCGCACCTTGTCGCGCAGTTCGGCGAGCAGGGCGAAGTAGAGCGGCACCTGCTGGCGTTCGAGGTCACCGCGCACGGCGCGCGCCACCGAGGCAAGATGGGTGCGTGCGAGGTAGTCGATGCCGGCGGCCGGGTGGGTCCAGCGGTATTCGTTGAATGAGCCGGTGAAGCGCGGCTTGCCCTGGGCGTCGAGCACGAAGCGTGGCGAATTGCCGAGCCAGCCGCCGTCGCCCGTGAGTCGCGGCAGATGGAGGCGCGTGATCCAGGTCACCACTGCGGCGACCTTGCCTTCGACGTATCTGTCGTAGAGCCCGGTATCGATGGCCCGCACCAGGTGAGCCGGCGAATAGCCCAGCACGCCGAGATTGACGACGCGGGCCGGGGTACGCAGGCCAGCGGCGAAGCGGGCCGCCACGGTCTGCTCATCCTCAAGTCCTTCGCCGAAGACGTATGAGTCGCCGATGAAGAGGTAGGTCGGCCCGCCTGCCGTGGCCTTCGAGCCGGGTGTACGCCGCGCGCCCGGCGGCTCGATCGTGTAGGTGCGGCGGTAGACGATGTCGTCGCCGAAAGTCGCAGTCGCCTTCACGGCGATGCCGGGCCGTGGCCGGTAACCCACCACATCGTCGTCGATCGTCCAACTTGCGGGTTCGCTGCTCTTGGCGACGTCGCGATTGACCGGGGGCTTGGCCAGCACGCCGATAAAGGCCTCGGCGGCCGCGAAGGACAGGAGCAGCGATGCCGCGACGAGAAAGCCGGTGCGGATTCTGGGGCCATTGAAGACCACCACGCCGGCCAGTGCCAGCAGGCCGCCCAGCAGGATGAGGCCCACCGGCGGCAGCACGACGGCGCCGAGTCCGATCAGCGCAATTGCAACGACAATGGCCGTCGTGGTCCAGAGCGGTGAACGGGTGGCGGTGCTTCTGTCAGTCGACACGACGGCCTGCGCTATGGGTCTACGTGAGTGCTCACCAGAGGCACCCAAAAGCACGCGCCGACGGCGCCCGTCCAGTCCAAAGACGCCCGCCTTAATGGCTTGACGGCCGGGGCGGCGCAGGGCGCAATCGTGTCAACGGGAGGAAATTTGCACCATGAAAATCGGCGCGGTGATGTTCTTTACGACCGACTCCATGCGGCCGGCGCCGCTGGCGATCGAGTTGGAGAAACGCGGCTTCGAATCGCTCTGGGTGCCCGAGCACACGCACATCCCGTCCAGTCGCAAGACCGCCTACCCGGCAGGCGGCGGGTTGATCCGGCCCTACTACGAGATCATGGATCCGTTCCTCGTGCTGAACGCAGCGGCCACCGTGACCACGCACTTGAAGGTTGGCACGGGCATTGCGCTGGTCGTTCAGCGCGATCCGATCATCACCGCCAAGGAAGTGGCGACCATCGACCAGCTCAGCCAGGGCCGGTTCATCTTCGGCGTCGGCAACGGCTGGAACCAGGACGAGATCGAGAACCATGGTACGGCGTTCAAGACGCGGCACAAGCTCGCGCGCGAGCGCATCGAGGCAATGAAGGCGATCTGGACGATGGAGGAGCCGGAGTATCACGGCGAATTCGTCAAGTTCGACAAGATGAAGATGTGGCCCAAGCCGTACCAGAAACCGCACCCGCCGATCATCGTCGGCGGCCGGCTGGAATACGCCGCCAAGCGCGCGTTCCGCTACGGCGACGGCTGGATCCCGCGTGACGACTGGTTGGAAACCGAGGGCATCGAGTCGATCCACACTTTCCGCAAGATGGCAGCCGATGCAGGCCGTGACCCCGCGAGTCTGCCGATCAGCGTCTTCCGGCATCCCGAGAACCTCGACCGGCTGAAGCTCTGCCAGGACCTCGAGATCGACCGAGTCGTCTTCACCCTGCCGGCCGAGAAAGAGGACAAACTGCTGCCGATCATGGATCGCTGGGCAGATCTCAAGCACAAGCTCGGTGCTTGAAGCGGCAAGACAAGAGAGGGCCGCTGACGTTGAGACCGCCGCCCTTCCGCGTGGGAGCCGCTGCACCCTTGGTTTCCCGCGGAGGCTTGATGCAGGTCAATCCGCTCTTCGTCGATACTCATCGAAAACTGGTGGCAGTCTTGAGACAGATCAATTTGCGGTTGGAGCGCAGGAACTAGGGTAACATCCATCCAGAGAGGCCCGACATGTTCGTATCTGACGCTATGTCCCACGAGATCGTCACCATCACGCCGACCGCCACCGTCCTGGAGGTGGCGGCTCTGCTGGTCAACACGCGCATCAGCGCGGTACCCGTGATCGACGAGCAGGAGAGGCTGGTCGGTATCGTCAGCGAGGCGGACGCGATCAAGCACATCGTCTTGGGCAACAACGCCCACAAGGACGGCGAGCCGCGCCACAGAGTCTCGGACATCATGACGGCGAAGGTGGACGCGGTCGAGGAAACGACACCCCTGAAGGCGGCCATCGAACTGATGATCGGTCAGCGCCTCAAGTTCATCCCGGTGTGCCGGGCTGGCAAGGTCGTGGGGTCGCTCAGCCGTACCGACGTCATGAGAGTTATCGCGTCCCAGACCGGGGGAGGTCCGCTCGCGGCACCACTTACTGCCGACTTGGAACTACGCGACAAGGTCGTGGCTGCACTCCAGGGACACCGTTGGTCGCTCGCGCAGCGCTTCGACGTGGTCGTCAAGGACGGCACGGTCCATCTCTGGGGCGTCGTTCCGAGCGACAGAGTGCACCAGTCCTACTGCGAGACAGCGCGCCGCGTGAGCCAGCCCCGGGCCGTCGTCTCACACATGCACGTGATGCGTCACGGCGTGCGCATGGTGCACCTCGAGTAGCCGTACCGTCCGTTCGACAGCGTATGGCCGACGCTGCTGCCGATCGAATACGCGACCATAAATGGGGGGCTGAAACCGCTACTATCGTGACGGGTTCCCGTCTCTCTGTTGCCAAGGAGGGTATCTTGGCCCGGACCGGCATGATCAGGCCCGCATTTCCTGCAGGCGCAACTCCCTCCCTGTCGCAACGACGTCCGCGACCAGGAGGTGGGCCGGCTGAAGAAACGGGAACGCGCCCGTCAGCCTTTCAGACCCAGCCTCTCGCCACGATAGGCTCCGCTCAGCACGCGCTCCCACCAGCCGCGGTTCTCGAGGAACCAGCGGACGGTCTGACGCAGGCCGGTCTCGAAATCGTGGCGCGGCGTCCAGCCGAGTTCGTTCCTGATCTTCGAGGCGTCGATGGCGTACCGCGCATCGTGGCCCGGCCGGTCGGTGACGAACTCGATCAGCTTTTCATGCGGCCTGTGGGAGCTGTCGGGCAGCATCTCGTCGAGCAGGCGGCAGATCGCCTGCACCACGTCGATATTCCGGCGCTCGCTGTCGCCGCCGACGTTGTAGGTCTCGCCGGGTTTGCCCTTGCGCAGCACCAGCGCCAGCGCCTCGGCGAGCTCCGCGGCATGCAGCCAGGCGCTCACGTGCTCGCCCCTGCCCTAGACCGG
>CAYMEB010000317.1:0-4781 GCA_964389095.1 uncultured Hyphomicrobiaceae bacterium | reverse complement strand
TCGGGCACCGCTTCGGTTGTTGATACCTGCGCGTCGAGACGAGACGACAAGCGGGCACCGCCATGAAACGAGCGGCACAGACCACGAACCTGCATGGAGATCGACGGTGTGATCAGGTTGCCGGACCCGAGCCCCGGAGATTTCTGTTTCGGGCCGAGCCCTTCTCACTTTTGTTTGAACGCGGTCACCGGAGCGTGGCACCGGGCGCGAGGGTGGCGCGGCCTACACGTTGTATACGTACGCCCGAGTTCGTGGCAGGCTTTCGTTCCTCGCTTACTCGCGTAGAGTGCCCGACGACGCCACCGAGACGGGTGGCCGCAAATGGGAGATGCAGCATGATTGTGAATGCGATCGTCGGCTTCATCGCTGGCGCGATATCGGTTCTCGCCGTCCACCAGCCGGTGCTGTGGCTCTTCAAGATGATCGGCTGGGTGCCGCAATTCGTGCCCTACAACATGGCTCCATTCGCCGGCGCGTTGCCGCTGGCGACAGGCCTGTCCAAGATGGCGGGCCTCGCCGGCTTCCCGATCCTGTTCAATCTGTTGTTCTGGGGCGGCGTGTGGGGCACGGTGTTCGCGATCGTCCATCGCTTCATCCCCGGCCCGATGATCGTCCGTGGCATCGTGTACGGCGCCATTCTGGTCATCGTCTCCAACTGGATCGTGATACCGACTCTGCGGGGGCAACCCTTGTTCGCCGGCTACGACCCGATGCGCCTCATGATCGGCGGCCTGCTCCAGATGGCGTTCGGCGCCGGCATCGCGATCGTCTACTCGGTTCTACGGCCGGCTGACACCAGCGGCTGACGCGTCGTAGGGACTGCTTCGCAACGCATCTGCGTGGCCGGGTCGCCGCCGAAGTCGCGGGCGACGACCGACGACGCTCGCTCAGCCGTGAAGTCGCCGGGCTGATTCCGCTCGTACTCGGCCGGGCGGGCCACGAACGCAGTTGACGGAACGATTGAGCAATTCCCGCCCCATGCCTCCATCGAGGAGGACGACACTTCGCATCCGGTGCCTCACGCGAAACCGTGTTGCCACCAGGGTCGCCGGCGCGGCGCAAGGAGAATTGCGCGACCCGCCGACCGAGTGGCGGCATGTTGATCGAGGCCGCCACTCGGTCGGCGGCCAAAGTAGCGGGGAAAAGCGAACATCAAGTCGTGATGGATAAAGAAATCTGTACGCGAGACTCGCGAGCTACCGAATGTTCGACGTCCGAGGTTCCACCTTCATCCAGCGAGGCAAATCCAAGGCACGCCTCTCCCCTTTCCCCCGACGCGCCCTTGCGACATCGACCGTCCGAATCCGACCGCAACTGCGCAACGCACCTGCACACGCCACCGTGCGCGCACAGCGCTGATCGTCGCCGCCGATCATCAGCGTCGAGAACTGCACCATACAGGTCGGCAAGATCGTTTTTTCAGCACGAAATGCGCGTCGATTGTGCAGTCCACACGCGGCCTGCACAAACTTCTCGCAGCACCGCGCGGACTACGCTACATGCCGGGCGGTGCCGCGATTGCCTGCGTATGTTGCGTGCACTAGCCTGACGGACGCCCGCACGAAGCCGCTGGCCACGACGCGCCGGCAGCCCGAGGCGGGACTCCTGCGGGTCGACGCCTGCATCTCACCGAGCACTGGGAGCTACCATGCCGAGTATTCGACCGAAGTTTCTGGCGACTCTATGTGTCGCCTCCGCAGTGAGCATGGCGCTCGCCGCGCCCGCTCTCTCACAGGAGAAAACACTCCGCATCGCCATGACGGCGGCGGACATCCCCAAGACCAACGGCCAGCCGGATCAGGGCTTCGAAGGCAATCGTTTCACCGGCATTCCGATGTTCGACGCGCTCACCCACTTCGATCTGTCCTCGGCCGAGAAGCCGAGCGTGCTGATCCCGGGCCTCGCCACCGAGTGGAAGGTCGACGACGCGGACAAGACCAAGTGGACCTTCAAGCTGCGCCCCGGCGTGAAGTTCCATGACGGCTCGCCCCTCAACGCCGCCGCGATCGTGTGGAACGTCCAGAAGGTCCTCGACAAGGACGCCACGCATTTCGCCCCCGATCAGATCGGCGTCACCGTCTCGCGCATGCCGACCCTCGCGTCGGGCCGCGCCATCGACGACCTCACCGTCGAGCTCACCACCAAGGAGCCGGACAGCTTCCTGCCGCTCAACCTGACCAACCTGTTCATCGCCTCTCCGGCGCACTGGCAGAAGAAGTACGACGCACTCGCCTCCGTCGCCGACAAGGCCGAACGCGCCAAGCAGGCTTGGGCCGCCTTCTCCGCCGACGCTTCCGGCTCGGGTCCGTTCAAGATGGCGAAGTTCACGCCGCGCGAGCGCGTCGAATACGTCGCCAACAAGGACTATTGGGATCCCAAGCGCCGTCCGAAGGTCGACCGCGTCGTGCTCCTGCCGATGCCGGAAGCCAACGCCCGCACCGCCGCGCTCCTGTCCGGTCAGGTCGACTGGATCGAGAACCCCGCGCCGGACGCGGTCAAGTCCATCAAGGACAAGGGCTTCGTGATCACGACCAACGCACAGCCCCACGTCTGGCCGTGGCAGTTCTCGCTGGTCGAGGGCTCGCCCTGGGCCGACAAGCGCGTGCGCCAGGCCGCCAACCTCTGCATCAACCGTGACGAGCTCAAGTCCGCGCTCAACGGCCTGATGGAAGTGCCCAAGGGCACGGTGCCTCCGGGCCATCCCTGGTGGGGCAATCCGAAGTTCGACATCAAGTATGACCTCGCGGCCGCGCGCAAGCTCATGACGGATGCCGGCTTCGGCCCCAACAAGCGCCTCAAGGTCAAGACGCTGACCTCGGCGTCGGGCTCGGGCCAGATGCAGCCGGTCGCCATGAACGAGTGGCTGCAGCAGGCGCTGAAAGAGTGCTACTTCGACGTCGAACTCGACGTCGTGGAGTGGAACGCCCTGTTCACCAACTGGCGCGCGGGCGCCAAGGACGCCACCTCGCGCGGCGCCCATGCCACCAACGTGACCTTCGCCGCGATGGACCCGTTCTTCGCCATGGTCCGCTTCTCCTCCTCGAAGACCGTGCCGCCGACGTCGAACAACTGGGGCTACTACACCCACCCCGAGCTCGACGACCTGATCGCCAAGGCGCGCACGACCTTCGACGACAAGGGCCGTGACGAAGCGCTCTCCCGCCTGCACGCCCGCATCGTCGAGGACGCCCCGTTCCTGTGGGTTGCTCACGACGTCGGTCCGCGCGCCATGAGCGCCAAGATCAAGGGCTTCGTGCAGCCCAAGAGCTGGTTCGTCGATCTCGCTCCGGTGAGCATCGACTGATCGCCTCCACGACGTCACCGCGGCGGCCCTCGGCTGCCGCGGTGATCTGTCTTTACTGGACCGTCCTTCGAGCCGTGAGCACCGCAGCGATCAATGCTGACGTACATCCTCAAGCGCATCGTCTACACGCTGCCGATCATGCTCGGCGTGACGGTCGTCTGCTTCATGCTCGTACATCTGGCGCCGGGCGATCCGCTGGTCTCGATCCTTCCCCCGGACGCCTCCGAGAGCCTCAAGCAGCAGATGATGGCGCTCTACGGCTTCGACCGGCCCTACTACGAGCAGTTCTTCAAGTGGCTGGGACGCGCGGCGAGCGGTGATCTGGGCACCTCGATCCGCACCTCCCGCCCGGTCGGCGACGAGGTCGCCAAGGCCGTCGCGAACACGCTGATGCTCGCCACGCTGGCCACCGCGATCGGCTTTGCGCTCGGCACCTTTTTCGGCTTCGTCGCCGGTTACTTCCGCGACACCTGGGTGGACAAGGTCGCCTCCGCCGTCTCCGTGGTCGGCGTCTCGGTGCCCCATTATTGGCTGGGCATGGTCCTGGTCATCATTTTCGCCGCCACGCTCGGCTGGCTGCCGCCCACCGGCGCCGGTCCCGGCGGCTCGGCGAACTGGAAGTGGGACTGGGCACACGTCCGCCACATGATCCTGCCCGCCGTGACGATGTCGGTGATCCCCATGGGCATCATCGCGCGCACCGTGCGCGCCCTCGTCGCCGAGATCCTGTCGCAGGAGTTCATCGCCGGCCTCAAGGCCAAGGGGCTTTCCTCCTTCGGCGTGTTCCGCCACGTGGTCAAGAATGCGGCGCCGACAGCGCTCGCGGTGATGGGCATCCAGCTGGGCTATCTGCTCGGGGGCTCGATCCTGATCGAGACCGTCTTCGCCTGGCCGGGGACCGGATTGCTGCTCAACGATGCGATCTTCCAGCGTGATCTGCCCCTGCTGCAGGGAACGATCCTCGTGCTCGCCTGCTTCTTCGTCCTGCTCAATCTGATCGTCGACGTCCTTCAGACGGCGCTCGACCCCAGAATCGCCCGGAGCTGAGAACGATGTCCGATACCGCCGCCGGTGCGCTTTCGGCGCCTGTCGTTCGCTCCCCCGGCTACTGGGACACCGTCTGGCGTCGCTTCCGCCGCGATCCCGTGGCTATCGCCGCCCTGGTCGTGATCCTCCTGCTCGTGTTCGTCGCGGTGTTCGCGCCGTGGCTGGCGCCCCAGGACCCTTACAAGGGCATGACGCTGCGCCGCCTGCGTCCGCCGGGCACCGAAGGCTATCCGCTCGGAACCGACGAGCTCGGCCGCGACATGCTTTCGCGCTTGATCTACGGAGCCCGCCTGTCGCTCTTCATGGGAGTGACGCCCGTCTTCCTGGCGCTCTTCGTCGGCTCCGCGATCGGCATCACCGCCGGCTATCTGGGCGGCATCGGCAATACCGTGCTCATGCGCACCGGCGACGTCTTCTTCGCTTTCCCTTC
>CAYMEB010000316.1:0-4787 GCA_964389095.1 uncultured Hyphomicrobiaceae bacterium | reverse complement strand
ACCGGGCCTATGGGCGGCCGTAGCAGCGTTCCTGTGCTGGCAGGTCGTTGCACACGTAGCCTATGTCGCCATCGCGGTTACCCTGCAGGACCTCGTTACCGATCGCACACGAGCGCTGGCTGCGTCCATGCAAACCTGTCTCAGCATCGGCATCGGATTGGGCTTTGGGCCGACGATCGTCGCTGCCATGAACCAATCCATCGGGCGCGGCTCCAATGCGCTGACGGAGAGCCTCCTGGTGTTCGTTGGTGTCGCCGCCGTCGTCACGTTCTTCTTGGCTGGGGCGCTGCGCAATGCGCTGAAAAAGCAACACGCCGCCGCCGCCGCCCCCACTCCACCTGCAGCAACTTGACGATCTTGAAAATAAATTTATCGTTTAGAAACTTCGCGAAACACGGCGGAGAGGGAGGTTCCACTATGCGAGGCGCAAACCTGACAGTCGCATCGGCGGCCATTCTGGCGTTCTCAGTTGCGCCTGCGATCGCGCAGCAACCCGCGAGCGATCAGCGCGACGAAATCATCGTGACCGCCCTGAAACGCGAGCAATCGCTTCAGGACGTTCCTGCATCGGTGACGGCGTTGAATGCTGACCGGCTCGCCGCCTCGGGCATCGTCAGCTCGTTCGACTTGCAACAGGTCGTGCCTGGGCTTTCGATCTCTCTGGCCAATCGGGAAACCAACGTCGCCATTCGCGGCGTCGCCAACAACGTGCGCAGTGTCGGCTCGGACCCGTCAAACGCCGTGCACATAGACGGCATCTATCTGCCGCAGTCGAGCATGGTGCTGACCGAATTCTTCGACATCTCCCGCGTCGAAGTGCTGAAGGGTCCGGAAGGGACTCTCTATGGCCGCAACGCGACTGGCGGCGCAATCAACGTCATCACCAAAGACCCGCGCGAAGGCTTCAGCGGAGACGGCTTCATTGGCGCGGGTAGCTTGGGTCTCGTACGCGGACAAGCCGCCGTCAATGCCGGCAATGATCAGGTCGCGGCACGCTTGGCCCTCGCCTACACCAAGGACGATGGCTACACGAAAAACCTGCAGCGCAATTCCGATCTCGACGCCAACGATCTGTTCGGTGTGCGCGGCAAAGCACGGTTCCAGCTGACGCCCAATCTCGACGCGACCGTCCTCGCGCAGATCACCCGCGATGACGGCTCGGTCGGTTATGGGGTGTCCAACGATCCGTCGTTTCCGTTGTCGCTTTACCCTTACGGGGGCGCCACTAGCGTAGGGTTGAACGGCCGCGCCGAACAACGCGTCGATGCTCGAAACATCCGCTTGGATTCCCCGATGGCGAGCCGGCGTGACGCCGACATCTACGGCCTGACCGTGAATTGGAATCTAGGGCGCGTGACGGTGCGCTCAATCACCGGTGCAACGAAATACGACGCTGGCGACATCCAGGACAACGATTTCACCGGCCGTCTGCTGGGGACGCAGAGCACCACCACGACCGTCGATACCGTCTCGCAAGAATTCCAGATCTTCAACAACGAGCCGGGCAAGTTCGAGTGGACGGTGGGCGCGTTCTTCTACGAAGACGATGGCGCCCAGTTCCTACTGTGGCAGCTCTGGAATGAGGACAACTTCTTCGGCCCACCGGATCCAGGCACATTGGCGCGGGTCAACACCACCAACAAGACCTCGTCACAAGCCATCTTTGGCCAGGGGACTTACAAGTTCACCGATCGGTTTTCGCTCCTTTTGGGTGGACGTTACACCCAGGACGAGAAGACTGGCGTTCAAACCAACTTCCGCCGGAGCACCACTCGCTCCGTCAACGACAGCTGGGATTCCTTCACTCCGAAGGCGCAAATCCAATACAAAGCGAACGATAACGTCCTCGCCTACGCCGGGGTCACGAAGGGCTTCAAGAGCGGCGGCTTCAACCTCCTTGCCGCCGCACCCGCGCTATTCAACCCAGAAGAGGTCATCGCCTACGAAGCTGGCGTGAAGACCAGCAGCGCTGGTGGTCGCTTCGTCGCAAACGCTGCAGCCTTCTATTACGACTACACCAACCTGCAGCTTCGGACGTTGGTCGTCGGGTCCGGCGCAGTCACTGCAACAGTCAGCAACGCCGCTGCAGCGGAAGTCACCGGCCTTGAGGTGTATACCTCCGGTCGCTTCACCGACGCCCTATCGGTGGATATTGCCGCGACTTATCTCGACACGTCGCTCGAAAACTTCATCTCGCCGACCAATCGTCGAAACTTAAGCGGCTCGCCGTTGCCGTTGTCGCCAAAATGGAGCGGCGTGTTGGGCGTCAACGCGGAGTTCCCGCTGTTGGGCGGGGAGGCGCGTGCGCGCGTAGAAGCCGCATTCCGTACAAAGACGATCTTCCCGCTTTCGATCGATCAGACGTTCAACTTCGACGAGGACTCGACAGTTCTGAACGCGACGGCTCGCTGGACGCCCGCGTCCGGCCGCTATTATGTCGAGATCATCGGTCGAAACCTCGGGGATGAGCTTTATCGCACACAACGCAGCGATATTCCCGGCGTGAGCGTATTTGAAGGTTTTGGGCCGCCGCGAACCGGCGAAATCCGGCTTGGCTTCAATTTCTAGCCGCGCGGCGGAAATCTAGCTCCACGATGCCGTCACCGTACCCGCGGTGGCGGCAAAAGTGCGCCGCTGCCGGCAACGGGGAAGGTGAAGAAACATGCCGGGACGAAACAGGTCGGGGCAAGCCCCTGATACCGGTTCGGAACCTGTGCGGCTGGTCGTGTCGGACCTTACAAACATTGAGGCGTTCAACTTCAAGCCGGGCCATCAGGGTTTTCTGGATTTCTGCCGAACCGTGTTCGCAAAACCAGAGCCGCAGTTTCTGCGCACCGACGACGATGAATTGGTGGTGTTTCGTCATGCGGATCTGCGCACCCTGGCGGCGATGCCCGCCATGGGCAATGTTCCCAGCGGCGTGCTCTGTGCGGACATGGCCGCAGCGGCAAGGAAATTTGGGTTCGGCGAAAGCGCCAGCAGTAGCACCACAGGTCAGGCAATCGCGGATGGGTTCGCCAACCAGTTCTTCTTCAACAACGACCCCATCCGCGCGCCTCTGCGCCGAATGACACTGGCCCAGATTGGGCCAAAAGCGGCGCCGTCCATGATCGACCTCGCGCGCTCCATCGCCGTCCAAACGCTCGCTGCAACCCGACGAGACCAGCGTATCGACTTCACTCGCGACATTGCCGAAAGATTTGTCGTGGCGTTCTGGACGCGCATCGTCGGATTGAGCGAGCATGAGGCTCTTGCGGTGACCGCGCTAGTACGCGCCATGTCGGCGGTTTTCGTCCGCTTCGACACGCCCGCAGCGTTTCAAGCGGCCGACGATGCGTTCGCCGCATATATGAGCATCCTTGATCGCGCCGCGCGGCGCAGTCTTGCCCACCAGCCTCATCCGATTCTGGCTGCGCTTGACAGCGGGTTGGCTCAGCTGGACCTCGTCGACGATCCCGCATACGCGGGCATCGTGCCCAAGAGCGCGGGCAAGATGTTGGCGGGGCTCCTGATCGATGGATTTCACACCGTCGCGACCACGGCAACCAGCGTTGCCAACGTGCTGGCCCATCGACCTGAGGTCCTTGCGCAGCTCGAGCGCATGCCCTCGCTTTGGCCGGCAGCCATCGCCGAGGCACTGCGCTTGCAGCCGGTGGCGCTGATCTTCAAGCGCTACACCTCGGACGATGTTTTTCATAACGGCTTTCTCATTCCGAAACACACGCGTGTGGCGATGATGTGGGCGGCAGGAAATCACGATCCTGCCGCCTTCCCGGCGCCGGAAACCTATGATCTCGCCCGCAACAGCGCCGCGGTAACGAGTTTTGGCGGAGGCTCACAAATATGCCCCGGCCGGCACATGGCGCAGATGCTGACGCAGGCGCTGCTGCAAACCATTGCTTGCGAGGGCCTCGAACTGGCGCCGGAGCAGGCGGCAGATGAATGGACCCGCTCAACCGTGTTCCTGCAGCTCAGGTCGTTTCCGGTCGTGCTGCGCCAACGGAGCACGTGAGTGGCAGCGGCAAGACAAGCACACGGGCTGTCCCCCTCACGCCTCAAACAGAGGTAGTGTCCGTCAATCTCTGCAAATTGGTCGGCATGGGCAGGTTGGCGGCGGCGGCTCGGCTGTTTGGGATTGATCGCAAGACAGTGGACAAGTGCCTGGCGTTCTCGGCGCCGCCGGGCTACCGGCTGGGCGAGCCCCGACGCAGGCCAAAGGTCGGTCCGTATCTTGGTGTGATCGAGGCCATTCTGGCGGCCGACGCAGATGCGCCCGTCAAGCAGCGCCACACGGCAAAGCGCATTTGGGAGCGGTTGCGCGACGGTGCTCGAGCTGGCGCGCTGCGAATTCGTCGTCGCCCGCGAGAACGTGATCGCGCTCGGCAACAGCGGCACCGGCAAGACGCACATCGCGCTCGCCCTGGGGTTGGCGGCCTCTCAGCGCGGCTTCTCGGTAGCGTTCATCACTGCGGCTTCGCTCGCTTCGCAGCTGATGGAGGCGCGCGACGAACGCCGTCTTCTGCGGCTTCAGCAAACCCTCGCCGCCGCGCAGCTGCTCATCGTCGACGAGCTTGGCTACGTACCGCTATCACAGACCGGCGCGGAATTGCTCTTCGACGTCTTCAGCCATCGCTACGAGCGCGGCGCAACGATCGTCACGTCCAACTTGCCCTTCGAGGACTGGACGAGCGTCTTCGGCTCCGAGCGCCTCACCGGCGCGCTGCTCGATCGGCTCACCCACCACGTCGTTCGGCGACTTACGCGGCCTTCGGCCACGGTTCGCCTCA
>CAYMEB010000315.1:0-4806 GCA_964389095.1 uncultured Hyphomicrobiaceae bacterium | reverse complement strand
GCACCATCACGTGCATGCCGAAGGCGGCGCAGAGACGCGCGACCCGCGTGCCGATACGGCCGAAACCCACGACCAGGATCGACCGGCCGCCCAGCTCGAAGGTGGCGGACTGGCCCTGTACACGCCACTGGCCGCGCCGCACGCCTTCGGACTGCTGGACCACGCGCCGCGCCAGGGTGAGCATCAGCATCAGCGCGTGCTCGGCGACGGAGGCGGCATTGGCCTCGGGCGTGATCATCACCGCGATGCCGCGCTCGGAGAGGGCCGCCACGTCGACAAGGTCGTAGCCGACACCGTGCCGGCAGACGACCCGCAGTTGCCTCGCCTTGGCGACAAGTTCGCGGTCGACGACGGTGCCGCGTACGATCAGCCCGTCGGCATGGCGCAGCCGCTCCGCGAGCGTACCGGGCGATGGATTTCCGGGATGGTCGAGGGTGACACCGGGCGCCTTCAGC
Organism: uncultured Hyphomicrobiaceae bacterium; assembly: GCA_964389095.1. Lineage (GTDB taxonomy): Bacteria > Pseudomonadota > Alphaproteobacteria > Rhizobiales > Hyphomicrobiaceae > JABFRJ01. The sequence goes on along the minus strand of CAYMEB010000315.1, from coordinate 4,351 downwards.
AGGCGATCGATCCCGTCGGGATGGATGGGATCGGCAACGACGATATGAGGCATGATGTCGACAGAACCTAACTCGGAAGCGCGAAGCATGCAGCTATCGCACCTGGATTTCCACTAAACGTCTTCTCCGAATCCCACGAAGGTGGTCGCTTCGTCGACCGACTTGCGCTGGGACACGACGGCATTGGCAGGAAAATCGTGGTCCGGCCAGCCCAGCGCAATGCTCTTCATGATTACCTGATCGTCCGCGATCCCGGCATGTTCGCGTACCACGGGGGATTGCATGATGCCCTGGCTGTTGATCACCGCACCAAGCCCCCGCGACCAGGCGGCATTGACGAGGGCGGTGGCAACGGCGCCGCAGTCGAAGGCGGTGTCGTCACTGGAGGCGAGAACGCGGTCGTAGGTCACGATCACGCACACCGGCGCATCGAACTGGCGAAAGCCGCGCAGCACCCAGTCCTGCCGCCCCTGCTTGTCGTCGCGTGCAATTCCCATGGCCCCGAACAGCTGCTTGGCGACGCCGACCTGCCGTTCGCGATGAACCCCATCGAAGGGCTGGCCGATCCGGAATTCGCGCGAGTGCGGGACACCGGCCAGATTGCGCTCGGTGTTGCCCCGCCGGATGCGATCCAGAGGCTCGCCCGTGATGACGTAGAAGTTCCACGGTTGGGTGTTCATCGACGACGGCGCGCGCATCGCGAGCGCCAGGATTTCCTTGATCAGTTTCGGCGGGACGGGATCGGGCTTGTAACCGCGAATGCTTCGCCGGCCGAGAATGACGTCGTCGAATTCCATTTTTGCCTTGTCCTGCAGTTGCCGCACGGGCGCACCGGCAGACACAAGCAAGCGCTCCTCGAAGAATCAAGCCGGCGTTCGTCTTTGCGACATTTCGCAGAATCGATGTATCGCCGACTTTCTGCCCCCGGGTCGGAAACCCGGAGGTCGGCCGGCCGCCGCTAATAGCGGAACGTGACGTTGATCGACCCGAACTGGTCGAAGCGGTCGCGCTGGAAGAACTCCGGCGTTCGCAGAACCTGGGTATAGCTGATGCGCACACCGCGAAAGAGGACGGTCAAGCCGGCCGAAGCCTCCGCGACGAACGGCCGATTCGTCACCCGGACGACGTCGTTGCCGTCGGTATTGCCGTCGAGGAACATGTTGTACGCCCAGGCCTCGCCCTGCAGCCCGACGAAGAAGTACCAGCCGAAGCCATCGCCCACGAAGCCTTCCGACCCCGGCAGCGCAGGACGCGCGCGGCTCGGGCCGAAGTCGTTGCGCAGATCCTTGCCGATGCGCAGCGTGCCCCCCGCCGAGACATAGGTCGCGGCGTTGCCGATGGAGGCCCCCAGGCCGGGAATGATGTCGTATTCGAGCTTCGGATCGTCGAACACGATTCCGCGGCCGATGCGCCAGCGCCGGTCGAGGGTCAGGCCGAACGTCGGCTCGTTGTGCAGCTGGTTGGCCCAGCCATTGGCCGGCGCAACGCCGATCAGGTGATGGAAGTTGTTCTGCACGAACTCGCCGCCGGCGGCCGGACCGACCAGACCCAGATCGAACTGCAGGGTATCGAGCCGGACGGGCTCTTCCTTGCCGGGTGTGCCGGGATCGGAACGCTTGTAAGTCGATTGCAGGGCGAAGCTCGCATAGAGCCATCCGGCGTATGGCCGGTCATTGTAGATCGGCGCCGAGATCGAGGTGTCCGCGGGCGTATAGATGTTCTGCCCGACCGAGACGCCGACGCGCCGGGTGACCGAGGTCGCGGCTGCTTCGCCGAAAAAGGTGGGGAAAGTCACCAACCTGCCAAGGCCGTCCGGAAGCTCGGGCAGCGCAGGGGACAACCAGCCTAAACGAACCCCGTTGGTGTAATCGCGGTCCGACTTGCCGATGCGGTTGAAGACGTCGTTTTCGACCTGAAAGGTGAAAATGCTGCGGCGCTCGTCCGGATCGGGCGTCGTGTCGAGCGGAACGGACTGGGCATGAGCGAGCGACGCCCAGCCGATGAGGACGAGGGTGGCCGCAATGCGTCTCGGACCGCCAACATCCTCCGGCATTGGCGATGTGTATTCGAAAGCAGGCGCGCCGGCCGTTCCCTATTGGACAGTCGGCGGCCCCTGACGGAGCCACGTCGAAGGCCTGGATCGCGTGCGTACCCCGCTCTTGAGGAGAGAGATCCGAGGACCAGCGGCCACGCCGTAGCCGGTCTGGATCACCGGACCAGCTTCGCCGGACCAAGGCGATTTGCATTTTGCAACGCAGGGTGCGGCCACGCCCCGAGATTTTCGCCATCTGCCAAAGGAGGGGGAAGATTCGTCCATCAGGCAAATTGCAATACCCCCCATAAGCCTCGCGGATTCGCGCTTCCGGCGCCTGCGCAGGAGGAACAGCCGCCTCGCTGCCGCTTGGCATGCCGCTTGATGAGGAGGCGAGCATCAATCTGGGGCAGTGGTTCGCTCCACGGAGACGGTAGAGATGAATCCTGTCGAGCGGGCGGCGTTGTACGCCATGCCACTGGTGCTGGGGCTGGCCGAGGTCATTGGCGTTGCGATGAACCGGCTCGTCGCGCCGCACCACTACTTCAACCCTGTGAACGATCAGCTCGTCTTCGGGGTAACGGCGGGGGTCGTGGCGCTCGTGTCCCTTCGGCGCAGAGAGGCTGTCGCGTTTGCCTCGCTGAGTGCGATCTTCGCGTCGGCAACCTTCATCTACCTGCAGGCGCGCGGAACACTGTCGTGGCAGATCCACGCGTACGGCCTGTGCCTCTGGTACGCCAGCCTCGTCCTCTCGGCACGCGACATCGTCCGGGAGCGGGGTCCCGCGCGCACCCAAGCGCTGGATGCGGCAGCCATCAAGTTTGCCCTTCCGGCAGCGATACCCCTGCTGACATTCTTCTTGTGGCTCACAACGCAATCCCTGACTGAGATGTACGATTCGTATCTCTACTCCTTTGACGGGTTGCTGCCGTGGCCGGTGGCCTCACAACTGGCAAAAGCCACTCGAGACTCATCGTGGCTGCACGTGCTGGCCCGAACCACCTATGACGGCCTGATGGCTGTAATCGGTCTGTTCATTTGTCTCGACCGGGACAGCAACGGTGAATTCCGCAGCCGGCTGATTGGCCGCTTTCTGCTGGCGGCCTTCCTTGGGTACCTCTTCTACTTCCTCATGCCGGGTGTCGGCCCCCGGGAAGCCATAGGCACCCTGTACCCGCATCACATGCTCGATCCATTGGCCGTGCCGCTCAAAATCACTGCCGACTTCAGCAGCGCCCCTCGCAACGTGATGCCGTCCCTCCATGCCACATGGGCCTATCTGCTTCTGCTGACGGCCTGGCAACAGGGGCCGGCTGCGCGAACATTTGCCGCCTTTTTCGTCGCCGGCACGCTGTTCGCGACCCTCGGCCTGGGAGAGCACTATGCGATCGATCTTGTGGTCGCCGTGCCCTTCACTCTGGCCATCGATGGCATTGCCTCACTCATGTGCCGCGTCCGCACGAATCGCTGGCCTGTTCGTTGTGCCGCTGTGGGTCTCGGCATGACCATGGGCTGGTTGATCGTCATCCGATATGCCACCGAATCGCTGCGCTCGTTCCCGGTCCTGGCAACGCTGCTCGTTCTGGCGACACTGATCGCTTGCGGCTGGCTGCTCTTCTGCGCCCGCCGAGCGAATCCTTCGTCTGCCGATTCGCGACACTCGGTCCCGGCTCCGCCCTTGGTGTTGGCGCCACTCGGACGAAGGCTGGCACCATGAGTCCCAGGGATGTTTCGATCATCGTCAATCCCGTGGCTGGGCAAAGATGCAACACGCTTCTGGGCTCCGTGATCGCCGGACTGACTGCTCGAGGGACTTCCATCGACATTGCAGAAACCCAAAGCGTCGGCGATGCGCGCGATCTCGCCCGCGCCGCCGCCCGGAAGGGCTTTCGCACGGTGGTCGCCGCAGGCGGTGACGGCACGATTGCTGAAGTCGCGGACGGTCTCAGGGGGTCTCAGGCTCGCCTGGGCATCATCCCAATCGGCACAGCGAACGTCTTTGCGCATGAGCTCGGCCTGCCCTTCCAAGCGGGCGCACTGGTCGATGGGCTGAGACAAGAATTCAGGCGCTGCGTTTGGCCAGGAGTCCTCCGCGCGGGTGGAAGCGAGCGCCTCTTCGTCCAAATGGTCGGGGTGGGCTTCGACGCCCAGGTCGTTCAGCGCGTCCCGAAAGGATTGAAGCGCCTTCTCGGTCGAAGTGCCTATGTCGTTCAGGCCTTCCGTGAGGCGCTTACCTAACGCGCATTGATATATCGAAAAGAGAGGTGGTGCCCCCGGTCGGACTCGAACCAACACTTCCGTGAGGAAACCTGATTTTGA
>CAYMEB010000314.1:0-4898 GCA_964389095.1 uncultured Hyphomicrobiaceae bacterium | reverse complement strand
GTTCGACCCGACAGTGTGCGTCACAGGCCAACACCGCCAAATGCTCGATGAAACGATGGAAGTCTTCGGCCTTTCAGCGGACTTTGATCTCGACATTATGACCCCAGGGCAGACACTGTCAGAAGTCACGCATCGAACTTTGGCCGGCGTGGAAAATGTTCTTAAATCACGGGAATTCGACTGGGTCCTGGTCCAAGGCGATACGACAAGCGCGTTCGCGGCAAGCCTTGCCGCCTTTTACAACAAAGTGAAGGTCGCACACGTCGAGGCGGGGTTACGCACGGGTGACCGGCTACGCCCATGGCCGGAAGAAGTGAACCGACGGCTCGTGGGAGTTGTGACCAATCGGCATTATGCGCCGACGACACTCGCACGTGACAATCTCCTGAAAGAGAACACAGACCCCGCGACGGTTCTCGTGACGGGAAATACCGTAATTGATGCTCTTCTGTTTGCGCGCGACAAGATCGCGTCTGATCCTTCATTGCTTGCGCAGTACGCTGAACGCTTCCCCTTCCTTTTATCCGGTCGCCGCGTCGTGCTCGTGACAGGCCATCGCCGCGAAAGCTTCGGCGACGGCTTCCGCAACATCTGCCGAGCGCTGCGCAAGATTGCCGAACGCGGCGACGTCGAAGTTGTCTATCCGGTTCACTTGAATCCAAACGTGCAACAGCCCGTCTACGAGATCCTGTCTGACGTTCGAAACGTCCATTTGATCGCGCCGCAGCCCTACCTTCCGTTTGTCCACCTCATGAACCACTGCCACCTCGTGCTGACAGACTCCGGCGGCATTCAGGAAGAAGCGCCGTCGCTCGGCAAGCCGGTAGTCGTAATGCGGACTACGAGCGAGCGCATGGAGGCTGTTCACGCTGGAGCTGCGGTGCTCGTCGGCGCAGACGTGGACCGCATCGTTTCCCAGGTTTCGGCGCTTCTCGACGACGATGCGCTGTACAGACGCATGGCGAGCGTCCGCAATCCGTTCGGCGACGGAGATGCTGCTCGCCTCATCCTCGAGGATCTAGCCCGATGAGCAAGACGTACCAGACCATTTCCGTGATCGGCCTCGGCTATGTTGGCCTACCCACGGCGGCGACGCTCGCCTCGCGCGGCGTGACGGTTATCGGCGTTGACGTTGCGAAGTCGGTGGTTGATCGGATCAACGAAGGCTTGACGCACATCGTCGAACCCGACCTCGACATGATGGTGCGAACGGTCGTGCAAAGCGGCAACCTCCGCGCCGTTTTGAAGCCGCAACCTGCCGACGCGTTTCTGATCGCCGTGCCGACGCCGATCCTGGAGGACACCTCACCGGACATGCGCGCCGTGCGGAGCGCTACAGCAGCGATCGCACCCGTTCTGAAGGCGGGCGATCTCATCATCATCGAAAGCACCAGCCCCGTGGGCACGACCGAAGCCGCGGCGCAACAGATCCGCCAACTGCGCCCCGACCTGACGACCCCGCTCGAAGCCGCCGACGAATCCGACCTCCTGATCGCGTACTGTCCGGAGCGCGTTCTTCCTGGACGCACTCTGCGCGAACTCGTGGACAATGCGCGGCTGGTGGGGGGGCTCGATCAGCGCAGCGCGCTTGCGGCGAAAGCACTCTATGAGATTTTCGCGAAGGGCGAGATCATTCCCACGCGCGCTCGCGAAGCCGAAATGTCGAAGTTGACGGAGAACGCGTTCCGCGACGTGAACATCGCCTTCGCGAACGAACTCTCGCTCGCGTGCGACGCACTCGGCGTCGACGTGTGGACCGTGATCAAGCACGCCAACTTGCATCCGCGGGTCAATATCCTGACGCCGGGCCCTGGCGTTGGCGGGCACTGCATTCCAATAGACCCGTGGTTTATCCACCACGCAGCGCCGGCGCAGACGCCGCTGATCCGGACGGCGCGCGAGGTCAATCTCGGGAAGACCGACTGGGTCGTTGCGCAAGTCACATCCAAGGCCAAGCGGTTCGCGAAGCCGAAGATCGCCGTCCTAGGTCTCGCCTATAAGCCTGACATCGACGACCTTCGCGAAAGTCCCGCCATCCACGTGGTCGAGTCCCTGGCGAAATCGGGGGCTGGCGAAGTGCTTGCTGTCGAGCCGCACATCGAAGCGTTGCCGCAGGAATTGAAGGGCGTCGATGGCGTTCGTCTTCTTACGCTGGCCGACGCGCTCGCTCAGGCCGACGTTGTGGTCGGATTGGTCCCGCATAAGGCATTCAACGCGATAACGCCGGCGATGCTGCGAGAAAAGGCCATTCTCGACACGGTTGGCATGCTGCCCGTCTGAATCGCAGTTCCTAATCGCACCTCGGAAAAACATCGAAGAGACGTCGTTCCATGAGACAAGTCCTGATCAGCGGCTCCCAAGCCATCGTCGCGCGGATGCCGCGACCGAGTGTTTCGGCTGGCGCCGTATTGATCCGAGTGCATTACTCGCTGATCTCGACCGGAACGGAAATCGCGGCCCTGCGCCCGCTGACCGCCGGCACCGACGGCGTGAGCACAGCTGAACGTGTCTCGGACCTGTCGTCCCGTGCGCGGCTGTATCTCGGGAAAGCCGTGAAGGACCCGAAGAAAGCCGCCCAGCGCCTGCATATGATGTTGAAGGCTGCTGTCGCGTCGCACGCTCCGGCCCAGCCTCCCCCCCCCAAAGGGCCGCCCATCGAGAAGGGCCCGATCGCGTGGACCAAGGTGCAAGCCGCTTCGCTCGCGACCAAGACAAACGGCGGCTTCGACATGGTGTGCGACACGTCGGAGGCGGCTTACCAGGCCAGTTCGCAAACCATTGATGTTCCCGCCGACTACGTCGTTTCGGTGCGGCTTAAGGGCAAGGTGAAGTCCGGGGCATTCACCGTCGGGCTGCTGAACCATGACAAGTCGTCTTGGCTTGGCATTTATCGCGTGGACGACGAGGACTTCGACGAGACATTCGTGTTCCATGCCGGCGGCTCGCCGCAGGTAACGGTGATGCTGGCCAACGCCGGCACCGTCGAGCAAGGCCAAGTGTTGCTCGACGCAGCGGAAGTCACACTGCTTGCTCCAGATGGCTCTGGGCTGCCGCCGTCCGAAATGAGTCAGGTTGGATGGAACGTTGGCTACTCGGTGGCCGGTGAAGTCGTCGCCGTCGGCGATGGAGTAACGGACCTGGAGCCCGGCGACCTAGTCGCCGCAGCCGGCGCCGGCCAAGCGAACCATGCCGACTATGTCGTCGTGAAGCGCAATCTCGTCTGCCGGATCCCGCAAGGCTGCCCGATCGAATTGGCCGCCACCACCACCGTTGGCGCAATCGCGCTGCAGGGCGTTCGCCGTGCGCAGCCACAGGTTGGCGAAACGGTCGCGGTCGTCGGCCTCGGCCTACTCGGCATGATCACCGTCCAGCTCTTGCGAGCCAACGGCTGCAAGGTGATCGGGATCGATCTCGATCCACAAAGAGCGCAGCGCGCGGCGGCGCTGGGCGCGACGGCCGCGTCGACCGACGCCAAGGCGTTCGAACGCCTCGCGCTGGATGTCACCGAAGGCATGGGCGTTGATCAGACGATCATCACCGCAGCCTCCAAGTCTGATCGCCTCATCAACATGGCGATGGGGATCACCCGCCGCAAAGGCAAGGTCATCATCGTTGGCGACATCGGCCTCAAGGCGGAGCGTGCGGCCTTCTACAAGAAGGAGATCGATCTTCTCATGAGCACGTCATACGGTCCCGGCCGCTATGACCGGAACTATGAGGAGTTCGGACAGGATTATCCGTACGCTTATGTGCGCTGGACGCAGAACCGCAACATGCGCGCTTATATGGACCTGATCGCAGATAAGCGAATTGATGTCCGAGCGATGATTGATCGCATCGCGACGATCGATCAGGCCACAACGGTTTACAAGGAACTCGCGGACGCCGTGGAATCCGCGCCGTTGGCAGTCCTTTTCCACTATCCGCAAGACGAGAGTCCCAACCTCCCCCAGCCTCTGTCGAGTCCAACGATCACGCTGCGCGGCCACAAGGCGCCGCGAACCGACCGGATTAACTACGCCCTGGTTGGAGCAGGCGGATTCGGAACGGCGATGCTGGCGCCCCAAATGGAAAAGCGCCGGGACCGGTTCCACCTAAAGGCAGTGGTTAGTCGCGATGCCGTGCGCGGCGGCAACTTCGCCCGGTCAAAAAGTGTCGAGATTCTTACGTCGGACTACGACGCGGTGCTTTCCAACCCGGACATAGATCTCATCGTCATCGCCACGCGCCACAACGAACACGCAGTGCAAGCGATCCGCGCGCTCGAGGCGGGCAAGCATGTCTTCGTTGAGAAACCGCTCTGCCTCACGTGGGATGAGCTCGACGCCATAAAGGCAGCCTATGATAGTGTTTCGCCACAGCCTTTGCTGATGGTCGGCTTCAACCGCCGATTCTCGCCCGTTATGGCGGCGCTTCGGAAGGAACTCAGCGACCGCGTTGCTCCACTGGTGATCACGTATCGGCTCAACGGCGGGTTCATCCCGTTGGACCACTGGGTCCATGGTCCAGACGGCGGAGGCCGGAACATCGGCGAAGCTTGCCACATGTACGACGTGTTCCGAAGCCTCGCGCGTTCACCGGTTACCTCGATCACGGCGACTCCGATCGATCCCGGCGCCTCCGCATACCTGAAGAACGATAACTTCATCGCCACCACCCGGTATGCGGACGGCTCGATCGCAAATCTCGTCTACACAGCCTCTGGCCCAAAGGAAGGTCTGCCGAAGGAACGAATGGAGGTCCTTTGCGCTGGCGAAGCTTATATCATGGACGACTTCAAGAGCCTGCTGAGGTGTTCGGATCAGAAGATCCTATGGCAAGGCGGACAAGACAAAGGGCACTTCGACGAGCTTTCAAGCTTCGGCGACGCGATTGCGGCGGGCGCCCCCTCGCCGATC
>CAYMEB010000313.1:0-4924 GCA_964389095.1 uncultured Hyphomicrobiaceae bacterium | reverse complement strand
TGGCGGGTGGAGGCATGCGATCTGGTCGCGCCGTACATGCATTCCGTAGGCTCGTCGGTCGGCTGGGCGTTCCGGTCGTGCACTCGCTGATGGGGGTGGACGTGCTCGCGGCCGACGACCCGATGCGGGTCGGGCTCATTGGCAGCTACGGCAACCGTTGGGCGAATGTCGCGATCAGCGAGAGCGACTTGCTGCTGGTGCTCGGCAGTCGGCTTGACGTTCGCCAGACCGGTTCAGACACGGACGAATTCAAGGGGTCGAGGGCGATCTTCCATGTGGATTGCGAAGCGGGCGAGATGAACAACCGCGTTACGGGCTGCACGGCCCTGACCAGCGAACTCGTTCCGTTCCTTGAGCGCGCGCTCGACATGTCGACCCAAGCCGCCCGATGTGACGAGTGGGTTCGGCACCTCGCGTCGCTGAAGGCCCAGTGGCCCGACACCCAGGAATTGCGCGATCTTGAGGGCATCAACCCGAATCATCTGATGCACCGACTTTCAGCCGTCGCCGTCGATGCTGCGGCGTTCGTCGCCGACGTGGGTCAGCACCAGCAGTGGGCCGCCCAGTCCCTGCACCTTCGTGCGCACCAGCGCTTCCTCACCTCGGGCGGCATGGGCGCCATGGGCTTCGCGCTGCCCGCGGCGATCGGTGCGGCGCTCGCGAGCGGTCGCCAGGTCGTGGTGATCGCTGGCGATGGTGGCTTCCAGCTCAACATGCAGGAACTTCAGACGGTCGTGAGGCTTGGCCTGCCGATCAAGATGCTGGTGATCGACAACGCATGTCACGGAATGGTTCGCCAGTTTCAGCAGTCGTACTTCAAAGGCAGGTATCACTCAACGATGTGGGGTTACAGCGCACCCGACTTTGAGAGCATTGCGCGGGCGTACGGCATCGCTTCCGCAACGGTGAGCGAGTCCGCCGGCATCGATGACGCCCTTATGACGTGTTTCCGGGATCCCATGGCACCGAGTCTGCTGGTCGCAAAGGTGAACCCGCTGGCGAACGCCTATCCAAAACTCGCCTTCGGAAGGCCCATTTCCCAGATGGAACCACAGGTGCGGTCCATCGAGATGGAAGGCACGTGAACGCGACAAACGGTCACATCGCCCGGAACGCGCAGAGCCCGGTGAGTTCCGCTTCCCATGCAGACTGATCCGCGGGCTGGCCGGCCCAGCGCGATGGAAGCAGCACTCGCCCGTGCTCGTGCAGCAGTGCTGCGACCAGGCTGAACTGGCTGTTCGATCCGATCATCATCGCCGAGGCCCGAAGCACTCGATGGGTATCCCACGCGGAAAGTTGTTCTGGCACCCACAGATGGCGGAATGCGGTTGCGAGTCGTGCGCGCATCGCCGCCCCGGGCTCGCCATCCGAGAGCAACACGACGGCCTCAAGGTCTTGTGCATGGGCAAGCAGCGCCGCGACGAACGCCTCGTCGGGAACGACGTGACTCGCCACGTTAAGGTAGTCGCCGCGACGAAGGTGCACCGCCGCGAAGCGCCGGGGGAATTCGCCCGGAAGGAGCGACCGCACATCAGCGGGCACCGTGAATCGGGCACGGATTTCAGGAGTGCGAAGGCCGCGGACTCCCAGGGCTGTCTTCCGTGGGCTGTCCCTCAGCACGCGATTGCGGGACACGCGCCGCGTCATGCGCCTGAAGCCCTCGGAGGTGATTCCAAACGGGTCGAGCTGCCACGGCCAGATTGATACCCCGCCGGAACCCGGCTCGGCGATGCGCGGAGTCACGTCGAAATAGTCGAGATCCGCCACGGGGGTCGCGCCGTCCATCTCGAGCCGGAAGTAGCCCGCCGCGCTCAGCAACTGCGCGCCAAGTCCGCCGGAGAAGGAGATCACCGGACTCTGATCCAGATCGGATCGACGTAGCAGCCCGAATGCCATTTCGCCGTAGGCTATCGCAGTGCACGGGTGAGCACGGGCGTAGAAGACGGCAAGCGGATAAAACTTGCCATCGAGAGACTCCATGGCGCTGATTTCCACGAGAACCCTGCGGCGGCGATGGCAGACCCGTGTGCGTCGGTGGGTGTTCGGCTCCTACGCCCAGTATGGAGAGGACCTGCACATCGACGCCATCCTCGGGGTCGAACGCCCGTTCTACGTCGATGTCGGCGCGAATCATCCGGTGGAGTTGAGCAACACGTGGCGCTTCTATCGCAGAGGAGCCCAGGGCATCAACATCGAGCCCGATCCATCAGCGTTTCCCGCGATCGCGGCCGTGCGCCCGCGCGACGTGAACCTGCCGATCGGCATTGGCAGTGCGGTCGACACGCTGCCGTTCTATCGCATGAGCGCGAGCACCCTCTCGACGTTCAGCAGGAAGGATGCCGAGTTGTACCTGAAGGATGGATATCGCATCGTGGAGACGGTGCAGGTTCCGGTGCGCCCACTCGGCGAGGTTCTTGCCGAGCATCGCCCCGAGGGTCCTATCGACTTCTGCTCGATTGACGTTGAGGGGCGCGAACAGGACATTCTCGCGAGCAACGACTGGGCGCGATTTCGGCCGACGCTCATCGTGCTTGAACTGAATCGCGACGAGAACGGCCTGCTCGGGGCGATGGATGATCTTGACTACCTGCTGGTGATCAACAACGGCACGAACGGCATCTTTCTCGATGCCGGCAGCCGACGTCCAAGGCGCTCCGGCAGCGTGGCGCCGTGAAGATCGCGTACTGCAACGCGATTCGGCAGTTTCACGGCAACCGCCTCGCGGATCCCGACTGGTGCTCGCGCTTCCCTGGCACCGCGTGGGTCGGGGTGCTGCATGCGTGGTCCGTCGGCGGCCCATTCGAGATCGCGTCCGGAGACGTCGCGATCGATCGTGTGCGACGTGGGGAATGGAGGGCGTCGGAGGTGCACGTGCTGCAGGAACTCGACGCACCGCACGGCGTCGAACTCTGCCAAATGGGCTCGCGCCCGACTCTGCTCATGTCGCTCGAGTCGCCGCTGGTGGCCTTCAGGAACTTCGACCGCCTGCGTCGTCGGGTCGCGCCGTTTGCGCACGTGATGGGACCTGCGCCACTCTGTACCGATCGGCTCGTCGGTCGTGGCGCACAGGTCCACGCACTCACGTTTCCCTCCTTCTGGAGGCATGGACCGGTCGCGGACTCGGTCACTCCACGCGGGTCTGGCGTGGTGCTCGTCGCGGCCAACAAGTACTGGCGTGAGCGGCCGCCACGCGGATGGCGCGATGTGCGCGGGTTGCTGCGGTCCGTGCGTCGAGACCTTCGCCGATCCATGTCACCCACGTTCAAGGCGTGCTCGAGTCACCAGCTGCACGACGAGCGTCTCGGCGTGATCGAGGCACTTTCGCGGCGTGGTGTGCTCGACCTCTGGGGACCCGGATGGGACACGCTTTCGAACCTTCCTTCGGCGTGGCAACGTCGACTGGAGCGCTGCGGGCTGAGACGCCACGGCGCTTGCGACGACAAGGCCGCCGTGCTTGCGCGTTTCGAGTTCGCGTTGGCGTTCGAGAACACGGCTTTCCCCGGGTATGTCACCGAGAAGATCTTTGACGCGATGTGTGCCGGATGCATCCCGATCTACCGTGGAGCTCCGGATGTACAGGCGCATGTGCCCCCCGAGGCATTCATCGATGCGCGCGGGCTGTCGGCGGCGAGTGATCCTGTCGCCTGGATCCGCGAAAGGGTCGAAGGACGGGTTGACGCGATGCGCGAGGCGGCGCGCTCCTTCCTTCGAACGCCGGCGGGTCTTCGCCACTCTTTCGAGGGGTTCGCGTCATGGACACTCAAGTTGTGCGGCATGACGGTAGAGGAACGACCGTGAGCGAGCCCGCGCCGATCGAGATCATCGTGCTGACCTACAACCGCGCCCACCTGCTCCGCGAGACGTTGGGGTCGATCGTGCAGCAGACGAAGCGACCCTGTCGAGTGCGGGTGCTCGACAACGGCAGTTCGGACGACACCCCCGACCTCGTGCGATCCTTCGCCGCTCAAAGGGTCGAGCTCGTGCGGAACGAGCGCAACGATCCGCGCGGTTGCTGGGCCCGCATGCAGTCGATGGCCGAGGCCCCCTGGGTGATGCTCTTCCATGACGACGACCTGCTCCACCCGGAGTGCATCGAGCGGTTGCACGCGGCGACACAGTGGGGTCGGGAAGCGTCGCTGGCCGTGACGCTGATGCGTGCGTTCCGAGACCAGGCACCGGAATTCCCAAGATCGACGCAGCCGGTTCCACAGCGGATGTCGGCCGCCGAACTTGCCAATCGTCTGTACCGAGGCCTGGCCGTGCCGTTCTGTACGGCCGTCTACCGACGCGAAGCGCTGCAGCGCGCCACGATCGAGACTTCCGTCTACGGAAAGATCTTTGACCGCCCGTTGATGCTTGCGGTGGCGAGCATGTCCAGCGCATTGTTGGTGCCCGAACCGCTCGTTCTCTACAGGCTGCATGCGACGCAGGACAGCGTGCACCGAGCTTCGGGACCCTTTCCGTCGGAAGTCATCGCACTTCAACGCATGTACCGCGGGCTGCTGGGAGAGAGCCCGCTTTCGAGTCACGGCCGATCGTTTCTTCGTCGGAACAGAAGGAATCTCGTGAACGACCACGCGACCATGCAGGGAACCCCAGGATGGAGCGTTTCGCTGGAGAAGTTCCTGCAGGACGCGATGCGGGCTGGAGGCGCCTCTCACAGATCACTTGCCATCGGAGAGGTCTATACAGCGCTCACCGAATGGCCGCGCCTGCTCGAACGGGCCATCCGCAGGTTCCGCTGCGGCACGCCACGCACCTGACCGATCACCCGCTCACTCCCTCGTCCCGACCCCGCCCGCCACCTTCCCACACACGAACGCCGTCCCCGCAAAATCCACCCGCACCACGTCCCCCTCCCCGAGCGCCCCCTCCAGCATCCGCTTCGCGATCTCGTTCTCGAGCCGCTGCTGGATCACCCGCT
>CAYMEB010000312.1:0-4927 GCA_964389095.1 uncultured Hyphomicrobiaceae bacterium | reverse complement strand
GAGTGAGGGAGTACGGTCGCGGAACGCGACCGGGAGGGAGTTCCTCGCCGACGGGTGCGCGACTCAAAGAAACTCCTCCGTCTGCAGCAGCTTGCGCTGCTGCATCCACCTCCTCACTGCGTGAGGAGGAAACCGACCTTCTCTCCCTCACGAAGTGAGGGAGTACGGTCGCGGAACGCGACCGGGAGGGAGTTCGTTGCCGACGGGCGCATGCCCCAACCGAACGCCTCCGTCTGCAGCAGCTGACGCTGCTGCATCCACCGCCCAACGCTGTGAGGAGGAAGCTACGACTTGTCGAACGGATTCTTCCCCGCCTTGACCTTCATCCGGATGGGGACACCATGGAAACCGAAGGTCTCGCGCAACCCGTTGATCAGGTATCGCGCATAGTCCCCCGGCAGCTCGCCCGGCTGGCTGGACGAGATGGCAAAGGTCGGCGGCCGCGTCCGGGCCTGGGTCATGTAGCGGATCTTGATGCGCCGGCCCTTGGGCGCAGGCGGCGAGTGTTTCTCGGTCATGTATTGCAGCCACGCATTCAGCTTGTTCGTGGCGATGCGCCGGTTCCAGATCTCGTGCTGCTTCACGATGGCCGGCATCAGGCGCTCGATGCCCTCGCCCGACAGGGCGGAAAGCGCCACGATGGGAACGCCCTTCCACTGCGGCAGCAACTGGTCGACCCGCTCGGTCAGCGTACGCAGGAGCTGTGCCTTGTCCTCGACCAGGTCCCACTTGTTGACCGCAACCACCATCGCCCGCCCCTCGCGCTCGACAAGGTCGGCGATCTGAAGGTCCTGCGTCTCGAAGGGTATGGCCGCATCGATCACAAGCACGACCACCTCGGCCATCTTGATCTCTTCGATCGCCACACTGACCGACATCTTCTCGAGGCCCTCCTCGACGCGCGCCTTGCGCCTGAGGCCAGCCGTGTCGACCAGGCGAATGCGCCGCCCGTCCCAGTCCCACTCGACCTCGACCGCATCGCGCGTGGTGCCCGCGATCGGGCTGGTGATCGCGCGTTCTGACCCGATCAGCTGGTTGAGCAGCGTTGATTTGCCGGCATTCGGTCGCCCGGTGATCGCAATCGTGAGCGGCCTCTGCACCGCAGCAGCCTCGTCTTCACCCTCGTCGCGGTCTTCATCGTCATCAAGTGCATCAGCTGGAGCATGGGGAAGCAGCGCGTCATGCAACTCGCCAAGCCCCGTGCCATGCGCCGCCGAAACGGCCACCGCCTCGCCGAAGCCCAGGCTCTCGGCGATATCGACCGTGGCCTCGCTTGCGCGCGTATCGGCCTTGTTGACGACAAGCAGGATGGGCTTGCCGCCACGACGCAGCTGACGCGCGATCTCCCGGTCGAAGGGCGTGATGCCTTCGCGCCCATCGATCACGAACAGGATCACATCGGCCTGCGCGATTGCCTGCAGTGTCTGCGTGCGGATCAGGGCACCGAGGTCATCGGACGGCTTGATGTCGATGCCGGCGGTATCCATGAGCCGGAAAGACAGGCCCTGCAGGTTGACCGCCGCGTCCTTCCAGTCGCGCGTCACGCCGGGCGTGTCGTCGACGATCGCCGCCTGCTTGCCGGTCAGCCGGTTGAACAGGGTCGATTTGCCGACATTCGGGCGGCCGGCAATCGCAACCGTGAAAGACATGGCACCATTCGCAGATCGCGCGCTTACTTCAGCGCGGTCAGCGTCCCGTCATCGGTAAGAATGTAGACCACGTTGTCGGCGACAACCGGCGCGATGAAGGCACGATCGGGAACGTCGACCTGGCCCATGATCTCGCCCGTGTAAGGCGAAACCGACAGGGCATAGCCCTCGGACGACAGGATCAGCAACCGGTCCGATACCAGGACGGGCCCCGACCACGCGATCGTGCCCCGGCGTGCCTGTACATTTCGATAGGCGTCGAGCTGCTTGATCCAGCGTACGCGCCCGTCGGCCCGCCGCACGCAGATCAGTTGCGCACTGTCGGTGATGACATAGAGATAGTCACCCGCAACCCATGGCCGCTGGGTGCCGCCCACGTCGATCGTCCAGACGCGTTCGCCCGTGCGGATGTCCACCGCCACGAGGCGCCCGGCATGGCTGTTGGCAAACACGATGCCACGGTCGATCACCGGACGGCCTGAAATGTCGGCCAGCGCCGAAAGCGGCGTCAGTCCGCCACTGCGCGCCAGCGTGTCGCTCCACGCCGCCTTGCCGTTGCGCACATTCAGCGCGAAGAGCTCGCCCGAGGTGTATGGAACAACCACCGTGTCCCCCGAAACCGCAACGCTGTTCGACCCCAGGATGCCGGCAGATTCCGCAATGCCGCGATGATCCCAGAGCACCCGGCCGTCATCGGCCGCCAGCGCCAGGAGCTGGTTTTCCTGCGTCGAGACGAACACGCGCCCGCCATTGACCACCGGGGCTGCGCGGAACGGCACCGCCGCGGCACGCCGCCAGAGTTCCTTGCCGGTCTTGGCATCGAGCGCCGCGACAAAACCGAAGCCTGTCGACACATAGACCCGGCCGGCATCATAGGCCACGCCACCGCCGAAGCCTTCTTCGGAATCCTCGTCCTCCGGCGTCAGGTCGACACGCCAGAGCCGGTCGCCGCTCTTCGCATTGTAGGCCGAGACGCGGACTTCCGAATCGAGCACGAAGACGCTCCCGTCCGCGATGACGGGCGAGGCCGTCAGCCGCGTGCTTGACGTCGAACCCGTGCCGATGCCGCTGTCCCAGATCTCGGACAGCTGGCCCTCGGCCGACAGATGATGCATCGCATTGTCGGGATAGCCACCCGGCTGCGGCCAGTCCTTGTTGATCGAGGGCTTGGGAAGCACCACGGCGACATTCGCAAGCTTGGGATCGGCCTCCACGGCCGCCGCCTTGGGCAGCACCGAGACACGCTCGCCGCGGATGTCGACCTTCTGGCCAGGCGTGATGAAGTCATCGAAGGTCTCGCAGGCGCCAAGTGAGAGCAGGCCGGCAAGCACGAAGGGGACAGCAGAACGGCTAATCTGCCGGGAAGGAAGACGCATGGCGGAACAATCCCTGTGGGGTTAGGGCGAAGGTGTTTCAGGCGGGGACGCTGGTTGCGTGGGGATAAGGGGCACGTCGGGAGGCCCGAGCAGGCTGCCGGACGCGGCCGGGTTCGAAGGATCAAGGCCAAACGGCAACAGGGGCTGCGACGGCAGCAGGGGTACCGTGCGCTTGTTCATTTCGGCGAAGGTGAGGCCGCCCTCGATGAGCTCCTTCATCTCGGTGCAGCGGCGCTTGAGCTTTTCCGGTGCGAGCGGCATGGCGAGAACCTGCTCATAAAGCTTGATCGCATCGGCGTCCTTGCCGGCACGCCAGGTCGCATAGGCGAGAAGTTCGAGCGCACCTGCTTTCCACGGCCCGCCACCCGCGATCAGCGGATCGAGGCGCTTGCGCACATCCTCCAGCGCGGCCGTCTCGACCTTCAGCAGGGTGGCCCGCAGCGTCGCGAGGCCGGCAAAGAGGGGTTCCGACTGGTCGCGTGAGATCTCGTCATAGAGCTTTACGGCCTTCTCGACCTCGCCGGTGCGGCCGAGCACTGCGGCCTCCTGCAGGCGGGACAGCAGCGCATAGCCGCCAACAGCCTTCTCGCCGAGCTTGCGGAACCGATCGATCGCGCCCTTGTTGTTGCCGGCCTCAAGGTCGTTGATCGCCGAATCGTAAGCCCGCGACGAGGCCAGCGCCTGCTCGCTCCGCCAATGGGTCCAGAACTGGTAGCCCGCAACACCGAGAACGGCGATCACGGCCAGGCCAATGACCGGAATCTGGTACTTTTTCCAGAGATCGGCGAGTTGCTGCCGTCGGTGCTCTTCCTGCAGTTCCTGAAAAACGTCGCTCACGCGTAAACCTTCGGCTCGGGACGGCCTGAAAATCGGGCCTTTGTGGGAAGCCGGACATTAGCCATCTTGGGTCCGCACCGCAATCAATAGGCGAAGCCTGCGCCCGAATGCGCAACGCAGGAGACGGAAACGTTCGCGGAAACGACGAGTTCGGGGAACCCTGCCAAACCCAAGTTGCAAACGGGCCGCACCCAAATCCAAGAACTGTGCAAAACCATGCTGGAAACACTACCTGTAGATGAGTTAACGCCGGAACCTCCCACCAATATGTGTCTTTACTGCACCCGGTCCAACTTCTTTACTCAGCCTGATTGAATTCCACACGGCACCGGGCCTACATCTTCACCAGACGCGAAACCGTTGGGTGCAAAGGCACTTGGCGTCAGTCGCGTGAAAACTGGTTGAACGGGAAACAAGCACGATGAAACGTGCAGGCTCATTTCTGGCGGCAGCCGCGGCGGGGGTCATCCTCGTGTCCGCGCCTGTTCACGCGTCGGAAGAAGTGAGCGCCACCCGCATCCTC
The DNA here is from genome assembly GCA_964389095.1 of uncultured Hyphomicrobiaceae bacterium. Taxonomy (GTDB): domain Bacteria; phylum Pseudomonadota; class Alphaproteobacteria; order Rhizobiales; family Hyphomicrobiaceae; genus JABFRJ01. Next base: position 542 of record CAYMEB010000312.1, on the reverse strand, counting down.
AACAAGGTCTACGCCAGCCTCGGCATGGACGACGAAATGTCGGACAACGAGCCCGCGCGCAACGGCATCTTCTTCGGCGTGCACTCGACGATTGGTCCGGACTCGGGGCTGATGCCGGCCGCCGGTGGCCTCGCCTCACCGCTGTTCCTCGACCGCGGGGTTGAGGACTCGATCGCTGCGAACGGCTACTACGTCTACCAGACCAATTTCTCGCTCGGCACCTATGTCGGCGGTGGCTTCGGCCGGTTCAACCTGGTCGACAATGCGCTGCTCAATCCGTCCGCGCAGCGTGGCACCTATGGCGTGCAGGGCATGGCGGGACTGACCTTCGCCTTCTCGCCCTCGATGGTGCTCGGCCTGGAGTATCGCTACTCCGAGACGATGCCGAACAGCGCAGCCGTCACGACGACGGCCCCGAACCCGCAGCAGGATGAAAGCGTCACGCTGCGCTTCGACTTCCTGCTGAACTGACAATCCCTTCCCTCAACGATACGTTGACACGTCGCATCCTGCGGCGCGTGGCACTTGTGCTGCATGGCGCC
>CAYMEB010000311.1:0-4993 GCA_964389095.1 uncultured Hyphomicrobiaceae bacterium | reverse complement strand
ACGATATGCCGCCTTCACCGATTCACGCCGTCACCAACTTCCGCGCATAGCTCCTGCGCCACCGCATCTACGCGTTGGAGGCAGCCTCCAGGCGTGGCGACATGGGTGCCGGCGCCGAGCTGAAGGTGATCAGGGACAACGCTCGAAAGTCGCGTTCGACACGCCGCGCCGCAGCCGATAACGCCCGGGGAGGCCAGGATGCATCCTTGGTCGACGCGAGTACGACGGAGGTTCTGGATTTCGATCCGGCGCTTGCAAATGCCCTGGGCCAGCCGTTCCAAAGTCCCGCAAAAGCTAAAAAAGCGAGTTCGTCGGGAAGAAATTCGGCATCTAAGTCGCGCTCGGCCCGGTCTTCGAAACACACGACTGCGGTCGGAGGATCATCCGCGACGTTCGGAGGGCCGGTGGTGATGCGCCTGGGTGCGCAGCCGGCCCGCACGACCCCTTCACGCCCGAGCCGGACGACACACCACGCAACGGATTGGAGCAGGGCGTTCACTTTGGGCCGCTGACCCGCGCGCCCCGCTTCCTGCCGCCGTTATTGCCGATAGGGTTCAGCCCGCGGCGCCCCAATGCAGTCACGGGACCAGTTGCCAAGCCCTGCCGGCCTTGCGTAGGTGTGCCCGTCGAACGCGCACGGGTACCAGTCTCGGCGCGACCTGAGGCTATTCGGAAACCCGCGTGCTCACCGTCATCGTACCCACCCTCGACGCCGAGTCGGGACTAGCCGCGACACTAACCGCGCTGGTCCCTGCCGTGGTCGACGGCACGGTGAGGCAGGTCATCATCGCAGATGGCGGCTCCAAGGATCGGACCCTGCAGATCGCCGACCAGGCCGGTGCCGAGATCATCACTGTTCCAGGCGGCGGCCGTGGACGGCAATTGGCTGAAGGCGCGGCACGTGCGCGCCAGCCGTGGCTCCTTTTCCTGCACGCCGACACCGTCTTGTCCGACGGCTGGTTCAGGGAAGCCGCCGCCTTCATGGAGCGGGTGGATTCGGGCGGCCGCCCGACCGCGGCCGCAGCGTTCAGCTTCGCGCTCGACGACCTCGGTCTGATGCCGCGCCTCGTCGAGTTTGGAGTGTCGCTACGCTGCGCGGTTTTCCGGCTGCCCTACGGCGATCAGGGTCTGCTCATTCCAGCGCGCCTCTACCGTGAGATCGGCGGCTACAGCACTTTACCGCTGATGGAAGACGTCGAGATCGTGAAGCGCCTCGGGCGCGCCCGCACGATCATTCTTCGAACTGCCGCCGTCACCAGCGCCACCCGCTACAAGCGTGATGGTTACGTGCGACGCGCAGCACGCAACCTTTCATGCCTCACTCTGTACAAGCTGGGACTGCCGATCAGGCTGATCCAGAAGGTCTACGGCTGACCGGGAACTCCCCCGCAGTACCCACGCCGTGCACGTCATGGCGCCCGGCCGGCCGAGCGGTTAGGCTTGCCCCTGCGGGTTGGACGGAGGGGTTAGGGAATGGCCGGCTACGACTACATCGTCATTGGCTCGGGCTCGGCCGGCGGCGCGCTGGCTGCCCGGCTCACTGAAGATCCCGGCATCCGCGTTCTGCTGCTCGAAGCCGGCGCCTCCGGGCATGTCTGGTCGCGGTTTCCGATCAGCTTCGGCCTGCTCATCCACAACGAGCAGGCCAACTGGCTCTACGAATCGGAGCCTGAGGCGGGAACCGCGAACCGCGCCATTCCGGTCCCCCGCGGCAAGCTCCTGGGGGGGTCGTCTGCCATCAATGGATTGGTCTGGGTCCGCGGCCAGACTTTGGACTACGACACCTGGGCCCAGATGGGTTGCCGCGGCTGGAGTTGGCGCGACGTGGCGCCACTCTTCGATCGCATCGAGGACTTCGAACGCAGCGACGCCGCCGGCAGGGGCTCCGGTGGCCCCGTTCCCATAAGCATCGTGCCCGATCGCAATCCGCTCTACGACGCCTTGTTCGCAGCGTCACGCCAAGCCGGGTACCGCGTAACCGAAGACTACAATTCGGAAGACCAGGAAGGAGTCGGCAAGACCCAGGTCAACATCCGCGGAGGAAAGCGGATGAGCGTGGCGAGCACGTACCTGCGCGAGGCCCGGCGCCGGCCCAACCTGCACATCGAGACGCATGCGGTTGCCCGCCGCCTCGTTCTGGAGGGGACCCGTTGTGTCGGCGTCGAGTACGAGCGCTATGGCCGGTCGATCTGTGTTCACGCAGGACGCGAGGTGATTGTTTCTGCCGGCGCCGTCGCCTCGCCCCAGCTTTTGGAACTCTCCGGCATCGGGAACCCCGATGTTCTCCGCCCGCTCGGCATCGAGGTGCGCCACGCCTTGCCCGCCGTCGGCGAGAACTTCCGCGATCACATCAACGCCCGGATCCAGTGGCGGGTGCTCGATCCACGAATTTCATACAATCACATGGCGCGCGGACTAGGTGCGATCAGACAGGCCCTCAGGTACGTAGCGACAGGCGGTGGCTTCTTCAGCCTGCCATCCGCACCCTTGGTCGCATTCCTGAAGACGAGCCAGGATCTCGCCTCGCCCGACGTCCAGATGCATCTCATTCCTTACGCGGTCAAGGACCCCAAGCGCCGCAAGCTCGCCGACGTGCCGTCGATGACCATAGCTTGTTATCAGTTGCGGCCGGAAAGCCTGGGCTCGATCCATATCCGCTCCGCCGATCCCGATCAGCAGCCGCAGATCCGCTTCAATTTCCTCACCGATCCCATCGACCAGCGGGTAACGGTCGCGGGATTCCGCATGATGCGGCGCATCGCCGATGCGCCTGCCCTGTCCCAACTCCGAGGCCCGGAGCTTTCCCCCGGAGCGTCGGTCTCGTCGGATGAGCAGATCCTACACTGGATCAGGTCCAACTCGCAGACCGCATATCATCCGATCGGCACCTGCAGGATGGGCCCGGCAGGCGAACGCAGCGTAGTCGATCCGGAACTCAAGGTGCACGGCCTCACCGGCTTGCGCATCGCCGACGCGTCGATTTTCCCGACCATGCCGTCGGGGAACACGAACGCACCCTCCATCATGGTCGGCGAGAAGGCGGCAGACCTCATCCGGCACTCCCGCCGCTAGGCGGCCTCGCCCGGTGGCGCCATGCCGGTCTTCCCGCCGAAACAATCGACGGCGAATTAGTCGACGGCAATCGCTCTAGACGTCGAGTACGTGAACGAATGCTGTCGGCCGCATTCAGAGCGAGTTCAATGCGGAAGGCGCATTCTCGGATCATCAAGTCCGAGAGCCGGCTCTCCCCGGCAATGCCGTGAGACACACCATGACCCGCAACGCTCTTCTCGCAAGTGCCACGCTGCTGACGGCCCTCGCAATCTCCACCGCAGCCGGCGCGGATCCCTATCGCCCCTACGGTTGGGGCATGGGTGGCGGCTACTCGGCGGCCGGCCGCATCGATGAGCGGCAGGCGCGGCAGGACATGCGGATCAACCGCGGCATGTACTACGGACAGATTTCTCCACGTGAACGCGCGGCCCTCGAGGCCGACCAGGCTCGCATCCGGGAGATGGAACGCCGCGCCCGCATGGACGGCCGCATCGATCCCTACGAAGCCCGAGAAATCGCCCGGGCCCAGGACGAAGCCAGCCGGCGAATTGCCATGGCTCGCCACAACGGCGAGGGCGGCTGGGGTTGGCGCCGCTGGTACCACCGCTGGTGGTAATCGATCTCCCTCGCATGACGGAGATTGACGCAGTTGCGCAACGGAGGCCATCGATTTGGTGGCCTCCGGGCCGCATGGCCCCGAAGTCGAAGTCGAAATCGGGCGAGAATTAGCGGCTTGGTAACCCATCGTCGCTAGCGTGCTGCACGGGAAAATTGCAGCGGCTGGCGATTGCGATGTCTTTGCTCACGCACGTTTCATTGGACGAAATCGGCGCCCGCGGCGCGATCGCGGCCCTCGACGTCCAGCGGCTGCGGCGCGCGTTCTTCAACGATGGCGTCGTCACCGAAGCCGAGGCCGAGGCGGTTCTGGCGCTGAACGCCAACACGGTCGAGCAAGACCCGACCTGGCTCGGCTTCTTCGTCGAACTGCTGACCGACTACATCGTCAATCAGGCTCTCCCGGAAGGATATGTCACCGCCGAGAACGCCGCCTGGCTGCTCGGCCAGATCGATCGTGAGGGCAGGGTAGCGTCTAAAGCCGAGATCGAACTGCTCGTGAACATTCTCGACAAGCCGCGGTGGTCGCCCCAAAGCCTCGTCACATTCGCCTTGCGTCAGGTGCGCGATGCCGTGATCCAGGGCGATGGGCCGATCCGGGCGGGCAAGGATTTTGCTCCAGGTCTCGTCTCCGAGTACGAGGTCGAGCTGATCCGACGCATCCTCTATGCCTTCGGCGGAGACGGAAACATCGCGATCACACGCCCCGAAGCCGAGATCCTGTTCGAGATCAACGACGCCACGGCCGACGCCGCGAACGCCGATGGCTGGCAGGATCTATTCGTCAAAGCCGTCGGCAATTGCGTGATGTCGGCATCGATGTATACCGCGCCGAGCCGGGAGCAGGCGCTTGCGCGTGAAGCGTGGCTCGACCGTCGCGGCGATCTCAGCCTCGGCAACATGGCTGCGGGTATGGCCCGCGGACTGGGCAACGTGTTCGGCGTCTATCGCGAGCAGTCCCACGAGGAGCGCCTGATCGCCCGGCTGGAACGCCAGAAGATCGAGATCGTCACGAACGAGGAGATCACGTCGGTCGAGGGCGCATGGCTGGCCGCCAGGATCGGCAAGGACGGTCGTGTCACGGCCAACGAGAAGGCGCTTCTGGCGTTCTTGCGCTCGGAGAGCTGGAAGGTGGCTCCGGAACTGCAGACGATGATCGACACCCTCGACAAGGCCGCTTGACGCGCGCCGGTCCACCGTACTGGAACCTGCGGCGCGGACAAGACTTTGACAGTCCGGTCGCGGCCGACTACATGCCGGACAGGGGGCGGTTAGCTCAGCGGTAGAGCGCTTCGTTTACACCGAAGATGTCGGGGGTTCGAAA
>CAYMEB010000310.1:0-5004 GCA_964389095.1 uncultured Hyphomicrobiaceae bacterium | reverse complement strand
AGCACAGTCGCGTCTCGGCTTCCACGGACACGTCACCTGGTCGCTCCGTCGCACGTGCGAGTCGAGCGACCGGGTGCTCGCGGTCTCGACACCCCTGCAGCGCCGGCTTTCGGCCTGGCATGAGACCGAGCTGTTCCTTCCCTGGGCGGTCGAGCCGTACAGGGAACCGTCGTCGGGGACAACCCGCGACACGCTGCTCTTCTGGGGCTTCGTCGACACCGCCCTCGACACGGATCTTCTCGCCCGGCTTTCCCGGCACCTCCGCGAGACTCGTCCAACCTGGCGAATCGCCCTCGTCGGGCCGACGCAGAGCCGGCGTCGTGCACGCGTGACCCGGCCGCTCGTCCGTCTGGACAACGTGGTCATCCAGGACGCGACCCCGCTCGATCAACTGCCGCTCGATCGGGCCGTCGCCGCGCTGCTTCCGTATCGCGCGACACCAGCGTGCAACGCGGTCACGCTGGCCAACAAGTCGATGCAGATGCTGGCACGGGGCCTTCCGCTGCTGATCTCGGCGATGCCCGACTTCATTCGACAGCCGTTCGTGTTCCGACTCGACGGGCCCGGCGGATTCGAGCCCGCGCTGCAAGCCTGTGATTCCGGATTCCACGCCGTGCAGTCCGCGATCGTCGATTACCTGACGGCGAACGCCCCAGCGTCACGACTGGAGCAGCTCGACGTCTCGGCCCGGCTAGACTGACGCGATGGCCTCCAAGGGTCCAACCGTCGAGGTGATCGATCTCGAGACAGGCAACATCGGATCGGTGTTGAAGATGCTGGCCCGGATCGGTGCGGACCCGGTGGTCGTTCGGGAGCCGGGCGCGCTGGCGGGCAAGCATCCGGTCCTGCTTCCCGGGGTCGGTCACTTCAGCAAGGCCGCCGAGTCCCTGGAGGCCCGCGGCATCCGGCCGAGGCTCGACGCGCTGCACGCGTCGGACTGGCCGGTGCTCGGGATCTGCCTCGGCGCGCAGCTGCTCTGCCGCGACAGCGAGGAGGGACCGGGCCGTGGACTCGGCTGGATCCCGACCACCGTGCGCCGATTTCCGCCGAACGACCTGGAAGGCCGGCCGCTCCGTGTCCCGCACATGGGATGGCAGCCGTTCTCGCCTCCGGACGGTGTCCTTCCCTTCGCCGTGCCTCCAGGGCGCATGTACTTCGCGCACTCCTTCTTCGTGGACCCGACACCGCTTCGCGACGAGTCGCTGTGCGAATCGAGCTGGGGAGGCATCCGGTTCACGAGCGTCAGCCGGTCACGCAACGCCATCGGTGCACAGTTCCATCCGGAGAAGAGTCATCGCTTCGGCATGGCGTTCCTGACCAACTGGCTCGCGTGGGCGGAGAAGCAGGTGTCGCCGTGAGCGGCCCCTTCCTCCAACCGATCGGTGCACCTGCACCACGCGTGATCGTCGCGTTGACGATGCGGGACGGGCGGCTGGTGCGGACGGTGCGCTTCCGCAACCCGGCCTACGTCGGCGACCCGATCGTGGCCGTGAAGATCTTCAACGACAAGGGAACCGACGAACTGATCCTGCTCGAGATCGGCGACAAGCCGCTCGACGATCGACGCATCGAGGAGCTCAAGGACATCGCCACCGAAGCCTTCATGCCCATCTCCTACGGCGGAGGCGTCCGAAGCATCGATCATGTCCGTGCGATCATCCGCAGCGGCTTCGAGAAGGTCGTGCTGAACACGGCGCTTCACGAGACTCCGACTCTTGCGGGCGAGGCCGCCCGGGAGTTCGGCGCACAGGCCGTGGTCGCAAGCATCGAGATTGGGCGCTCGTGGCTCGGCCGGATCCATGTGCGCACCGCATGCGGTCGTCGGGCGACGCGATGGAAGCCCCTCGACTGGGCACGAAGATGCGAGGAGCTGGGCTGTGGCGAGATCGTCGTCACCTTCGTGGACCGGGACGGGACCATGACGGGCTACGACCTCGACCTGCTCGCCCAGATCGCGGGGGCCGTGCGGGTGCCCGTGATCCCGCTCGGTGGCGCGGGCACCGTCGAGCACCTCAAGCAGGGCATCCGGGCGGGTGCGTCCGCGGTGGCCGCGGGAAGCATGTTCGTGTACTACGGCCCGCGTCGCGCCGTGCTCATCAACTACCCGGACATGTCGGCCGCCTTCGACTGATCGCGTCGAGGTCTTTGACGGTGCTCCGCGGGCAACCGTACCATCACTCCGGCGACGCCTCGACATGACGAACCCACCCGACTACCGAATCTGCACTCGCTGCGTGATGGACACGTCCGATCCGGACATCCGCTTCGACGCGGCAGGAGTCTGCAACTACTGCTCCGACTGGCTGGTGCGACTGAAGAACGAGACCTTCGTCGACCATCCCACGCAGAATCTCGGCGCACTCGTCTCCCGCATCAAGGAAGTGGGTCGCAAGCGCGAGTTTGACTGCGTGATCGGGGTCAGCGGCGGCGTGGACAGCACCTATGTGGCGTACCTCGTGAAGCGCGAGCTCGGACTCCGGCCGCTCGCGGTCCATCTGGACAACGGCTGGAACTCGGAACTCGCCGTCGACAACATCAATCGCGCGCTCACCACGCTCGGGATCGAGCTGTTCACGCACGTGATCGACTGGGACGAGTTCCGGGATCTGCAGCTCTCGTTCTTCAAGGCCTCGGTCACGAACATCGAGATCGCGACCGATCACGGCATCAACGCGATCCTTCATCGGATGGCCGCGAAGCACGGGATCAAGTACATCATCAACGGCGGCAACATCCGTGGCGAGGGCATCTACCCGAAGTCGTGGGGGTGGTACAACCTCGACCTCAGGCATCTGCGGGCGATCCACCGCCGCTTCGGCTCGGTGCCTCTTCGGACGTTCCCGCAGCTCTCGCTCGCGACGTTCGCGTTCAACACCTTCATCCGGGGAATCCGCACGACGCCGATCCTCAACTACGTCGACTACAACCGTCCGAAGGCCCAGGCCCTGCTGCAGAGCGAACTCGGCTGGCGCCCGTACGGCGGCAAGCACTACGAATCCGTCTTCACGCGATTCTTCCAGGGCTACATCCTTCCCAAGAAGTTCGGAGTGGACAAGCGTCGTCCGCATCTGGCCACGCTCGTCGTGGCGGGTGACATCAGCCGCGAGCATGCGCTCGAGGAACTGAAGAAGGATCCGTACGCGGACGCCGACTTTGAGTCGGATCTCGCGTTCTCGCTGAAGAAGCTTCAGTTCTCCCGGGCGTCCTTCGAGGAGTACATGCGCACGCCGCCGCGTTCGCATCGCGACTACCCGACGAACGCCTGGTTCTGGGAGGGGATGCCCGGACTCAGGCGCTGGGCCAAGCGGCTCGCGATGCGGATCTGATCTCGGGCGTCACGCCTTCAGCGGGGCGCGCAGTGATTCGGGAGGGCGCGGCATGCCGCGGAAGATCTTCCAGACGATCCGAGAGTCGGGCCGCAGCACCACCCAGAGCGTCGAGAACACCACCTTCAGGTAGGTGCCGATGCCGCCGTTGCGCACGTACCATTCCTCGAGAAGGCCCTTGTACGGCGCGATGACCTCGTCGTAGTAGCGCGCAGCATCTGCCTGACCGTCCATCAGCTCCTCCTCGTCACGGAAGACGATCGAGCCGATTCCGGACAGCCCTGGCCGCACCCGGATGATGGCGTCACGAGAGCTCTGCGGAAACGCGTCGAAACAACGCTTGGTCTGGGGCCGTGGTCCCACCACGCTCATGTCGCCGAGCAGCACGTTCAGGAGCTGCGGCAGCTCGTTGATCTTGGTCTTGCGCAGGAACCGGCCCACCGGCAGGATTCGCGGATCGTTCTTCAGCGTGATCGTTCCCGGCCCGATGTTCGGGCTGTTCTTGAGCATGGTCACGAACTTGTAGAGACGGATGCGGGCCCCGTCCTTGCCGACCCGATCCTGCATGTAGAACACCTCGCCTTCACCGGTGAGCCGCAGGATGATCGCGATGGGAACGAGAAGGGGGGACAGCACGAGAAGCGCCGTCGCGGAGAGCAGGATGTCCAGGAACCGCTGCATGGTCACATCCTTCCGTCCAGGTACTTGCCCGTTTCCATGTGATTGAACTCGGGGATCATGCCGTTGAACAGGTCGACGATCTCGGTCTTCGACCATCGTCCGCCCGAACGCATCTCGCGGATCCGCGCCGTGAAATGGTCGAGCCGTGCAGGGTCGAACACGGCCTCGTTCCGGATGACCGCGAGTGATCGGAATCGATCCATGTCCAGCGTCTCGCGATCCGTGAAGAACTCCTCGAAGTCCTTCTCGCCCGTGGTGTCGCTCTTGAAGAAGTAGCACGGCCAGCGTCGAGACGCGATCAGCTCCGGGGCGCGACCTCGGGCCTCGTCCTCGCTCGCGCACTCGTGCGGCTCGTATCCGAGCTGGGCCAGGAAACGCACCGCGATGTCGGAGAAGCGCGTGAGCCGCAGGGCGTCCGTGAGCTTGGGGAAGAAGATGTCGCGGTTCTCGCCGAGCAGGCACGACATCAGGCACAGTTCGCCCGACTCCTGAGGCGTGATGAAGTATCGACGCACGTCGTTCGGTGCCGAGATGGGCTGCCGCTTCGCGAAGCGCTGGTTGAATCCATGCAGCAGGGATCCGTCGCTGAAGGCCACGTTCGCAAATCGCGCGGTCGAGATCGGCATTCGGAGGCTCTCGCGCATCAGGAACATCTCCATGATGCGCTTGCTCGCGCCCATCATGTTCACGGGATTGGCAGCCTTGTCGGTGGACACGCAGAAGTACTTGCGGGCCCCGCCGCGGAGCGCATGCGCCAGCGTCGAGACGGTGTTGAGCACATTCACCTCGATGAGGCGCATGAGCGTGAACGGATCCTTCTCGCTGCGGACATGCTTCAGCGCCGAGAGATTCAGCACGTAGTCGTAGCCCTCCGACGCACGCATGAGCGCGTCGAACTCGATCGAGCCGCAGTCGATGGCGAAGGTCGAGAAGTCGCCGTCGATGTAGCCGAGCGTGCTGCGGATGTCCCGGACCAGCTCGACCATGTTGTTCTCGC
>CAYMEB010000309.1:0-5060 GCA_964389095.1 uncultured Hyphomicrobiaceae bacterium | reverse complement strand
GGAGCGCAGCGCAAGCGCATGGACGCCCTCGACGGCGCGCGCGAGCGCGGGGGCCGGTTCCTGCTCCGCGAGCGAAAGCGCAGCGGTGACTGTTCCGGTTTCTTCCGTCATGGGCACGAAGTGTGATCACGCGAGGCGGTCGCGTCAAGCCCCGGATCGACCGCGAGCGATGCTCGGGATCAAGGGAACCACTGGGGTGCTCTGACGCTCGCCCTGACGGCCTCTGGAGCGCTCCAGGCGGCGACGGGCGCCTAGCGGCAGCTCCCGCAGGTCTGCCCCTTCCATGCCTCGCGCCCCTCGCGTAAGAGCAACGCAGTCATTCCCAGAGCTGAGACCGGGTCCGCCCACCACCATCCGAACATCGCGTTGAGGCTGACTCCGCCAAGCGTGATCAGGGAGAGCCACCAACACACGGTCGTTTGGAAGGCGTCGGCTTCGAGCGCGCGGCTCCCTAGCTCCCGAGCGACGCGGCGCTTAGCGGCCCCGAGCCACCACATGATCGCGATCGAGACCACGGTCAGGCCGATGCCGATCCAGGTGATTTCCGGGCGTCGGCCTTCGATGAGGCTCTCCGCCGCCTCCCAAGCGATGTACGCGGCGAGCACGAAGAACGACACGCCGACCCATCGCTCAGCCTTGCGGTCGAGGGAGTGGATCGCGGCGCTCGTGCTCGACCTGTTCTCAGCCCGGAGCCTCCAGACCAAGATGGCCCCGGACAGCGACTCGATGAAACTGTCCACGCCGAAGCCAAGGAGAGCGACGCTACCCGCCGCCGTGGCCGCCGTCACGGCGACGAGTCCTTCGACGATGTTGTAGCCGACGGTCAGGTACTCCAGCCGTAGGGCACGCGCTCGCGCGGAAGCCCGAGCCGCCACGTCCGATGGCATCGAGACCGAAGAGACAGCTTCGTTCGATCGGCTGTTCGGCTCGTCCATCGAGTCCATTCCGCGATCACCGCTCGCCGTGAGGTTCGTCGTGGTGGCGAAGCATGACGGTCGATCCGGCCGGAGGCTGTCCCTCGAAGGTCGCGTCGAACGCCGAATACGACGACCCCCGACGAGGACCGCTGCGAAGTCGGAGGCGGTAGCTTGCCTGCCCACTTGCCCACTCCGTGCCGTCGGCTGTGCGCACGACCACGTCAACGTGGCCCGGTACGGTCGCGCGCATTCCCTTGGCCCGCACACTCCCATGTACGTGCAGGTCGCCATCGAGATCGAGCAGGCGAGCGTTCAGGTCGAGGTCGGCGCACGGCTCGATGACGACGGACAGTCCGAGCGATGTGTCGGGGGCCGTTCCGTGCGACGCGCAACTCGGTGATAGAATCGCCGCTGCTAGGAGCAACGCGCAGAAGACAGGTCGTGACGGGTGTTTTCGCATGGGCGTTTCCGTGGAGGTGACGTGGCTGCGCGCGTTCAGCGCGCAGCCACGAGAATAGGAGCACATCGAGTACGACAAGCCGATGTCGTAACTCACCGCCGAGAGTCGCGACCGCGAGGCCCAGCGAGTGCCGGTCCCCGACGCGCGTTCGGCCTTCATCTCAGAATCGGATCGAGTACGACACGCCAAGGCTGTAGTGCTCATCGAGATTCGCGATCACAAGCCCGAAGAGCTGCCCGCCGTCGAGGCCGTACTCCACGGTGTGGTGCAGATTGTGACCGTCCCACAGATTCGTGGTGCTGATCTGATCGCTCCACGCGATTCGCAGTCCGCCGATGCCCACCAACTCGTCGTCGAACGTGCCAAACGACGCGCCGACGTACGGGGCGATGGGCAAGCCGGTCCATCGTTCAAGATCCTTCGAGAACGTGCCGTAGATCGCACGCCCGTGCGGCGTGCCGATTCGATCGGAACTCGTTCCGAAGATCAGCGCGGGCCAGTCCCCTTCTTCGGGGATCGCGAGCCAGTTCGCGATCGGACCTATGTCGGTCGCGATTGGGTTGACCTCCACGCCCGCCGAAAACCTGGGCGAGAAGCTGTACATCACGGTCGTACGAAGTTCCGCACGATCCACGTCGATCCCCGGAATCCAGCGAGCGCTGAGAACCCACGGACTTTCAATGTTGCCTTCGGCGGTCACACGGACCCCCGCACCCTCGCCGGGTCACACGGGTCACGATGGAACGCGCGAGACGGGGTCCTGGAAGAGCGGGAGGGCGAGAAGCATGGCGATGGGTTCGAGGATCATGTGCGTAGACACCGTGTCTCGTGTCGAGACGATTGAGGTAGGTCGTGCCGTGCGAAGTGCCCGACACGGAGTGAGACCTAGAAGCCGACTGTCCGCCTCGCGACGTGCGTTGGCCGTGTGGCCGAATCACGCGATCGACTGCGGACCGCGCGACGAGTTCTGCGGAAGCTGGCCGCCTACTTCTTCGCGCCGGGCTTGCCGTGGTCGTGCCCGTCGCCTTCCTTGTGCTCGCCTTCGGCGTCGAGCGGGCAGTCCTTGCACGTACCGTGGCCGACGACCCGCAGGCCGTTGCCTTCGCGCACCCAGAGGTGCGCGTTGTCGCCTTCGGCGGTGACGAAATACTCGGGCGCGGACTTCACCGGCTCCGACGCACCTTGAGTGGTGAAGAGCGCGGCCGTCGAGGCGAGCGCGAGCCCGCCGAGGATGGAGGTGGAAAGGGTCATCGAGGTTCTCCGTGGTTGATGGTGTCGAGGGGTAGGGCGTCGCGCCTTGGAACCGGCTACACACCGGAGGTCGATCGCCTGTTCGTGTGATCGAGATGGATGTCAGTGCGCTGCGCTGGGTGCCGCGCCGCGAGGCGGCGCTCCTTCGTCCGGCTCTGCGTCCGCACCGGGACGCTCCGTGTTGTCGCGCGACGCGCTCGTCCCCGGAGTGATCGCATGAGCGGTGGTGTCAATGCCCGGTTCGTCGCCTGCCTCCCAGACCTCCGGCTTCGGGCCTGGGAGTCCGTCGGCGCGCGTTCCGGTGAAGATGCGGTAGAGCGCGGGCAACACGACGAGCGTGAGCAACGTGCTGGAGATCAGCCCGCCGATGACGACCGTCGCGAGCGGACGCTGCACCTCGGCCCCTGTGCCGGTAGCGATCGCCATCGGCACGAATCCGAGCGAGGCCACGAGCGCCGTCATCAAGACGGGCCGCAAGCGCGTGATCGAGCCGTGGATGATCGCGGCTTCGACGGCCTCGCCCTTCTCGCGCAGTTGGTTGATGAAGATGATCATCACCAAGCCGTTGAGCACGGCGACACCGGACAGCGCGATAAATCCGACGGCGGCCGAGATGGAGAACGGCATGTCGCGCAGCCACAGCGCCACGACGCCGCCGGTGAGTCCGAGCGGGACGGCTGCGAACACGAGCAGCGAATACTTGAAGCTCTTGAACGTCGCGAAGAGCAGCAAGAGAATCATCGCGAAGCACACCGGCACGACGATCGAGAGTCGCTGTTTCGCCGCGACCAAGTTCTCGAACTGACCGCCCCACACGAGCCACTGTCCCGCCGGTAGCGCGAGCGCGCCGATCTTGTCCTGCGCTTCGGTCACAAACGAGCCGAGGTCGCGCCCGCGAACGTTGCACTGCACGACGATGCGCCGCTTGCCGTTCTCGCGGCTGATCTGATTGACGCCCTCAGCTACCTCGATGCGGGCCACCGTTCCCAGCGGCACGAACCCTCGTTCGAGCGGTGCGCGGGATAGCGCCGCACCGCCATCGTCCGAAAGTGCCGGTAGGCCCGGCTCTTGTGGCTCCTGCTCGCCACGCGGAAGTGGAATGGGGAGCCGGTCGAGGATGTCCACCTTGCCCCGCAGGGCGTCGGGGAGTCGCACCACGAGATCGAAGCGACGGTCGCCCTCGAACACGAGGCCAGCCTCGCGACCGCCCATCGCGACGGCGACCACGTCCTGGACGTCGGACAAGTTCAGGCCGTAGCGAGCGAGCACCGCTCGATCGGGATCGACCGTCATCACGGGCAGGCCCTCGGTCTGCTCGACCTTGGCATCGGCGACGCCAGCGATGCCTTGCAGCGTCGAGAGGACCTTGTTCGCCGTCTCTTGCATCGACGTGAAGTCGTCGCCGTACACCTTCACGGCCACGTCGCCACGCACACCGGAGATGAGTTCGTTGAACCGCATCTGGATCGGCTGCGTGAACTCGTAGTTGTTGCCCGGCACCGACTTGACCGTCAGCTCGATCAGCTTGATCAGCTTGGACTTGTGTCCCTGCGCCGCCACGGCACCTTCGGCTTCCTCCCCGTGGCCCTGCTCGTCCTCCTCGTGTGCTGCCTCGCTGGGAAGCGTGGCCTCCAACTCGGAGATGCGGCGGTCGAGTTCCTCTTCGCTGCGCCATTCCTCGCGCGGCTTGAGGATGATGAACGTGTCCGAGACGTTGGGCGGCATCGGGTCCGATGCCAGCTCCGCCGTGCCGGTCTTCGAGTAGGTAAACGCAACCTCGGGGAACTTGGCGACGGTGCGCTCCACGTCGTACTGCATCAACTGCGACTGCGTGATGCCCGTCGATGGGATGCGCATCGCGTGCATGGCGATGTCCTTCTCGTCGAGCGTTGGCACGAACTCCTGGCCGAGGGTGCCGAACAGCACGACTGCACCGACGAACGCTGCGATGGCGGCACCGACGACGGCGTAGCGCGTCCTCACCGCCGCGCGAACCACGGGCGCGTACAGAGCCTTCGCCCAACGGACGAGGAACATGTCCTTCTCGGTGACACGTCCGCGAATGCAGAGCGCGACCATCGCGGGCACGAACGTGAGCGACAGGACGAAGGCCGCGATCAGCGCGAGGATGACCGTCAAGGCCATCGGATGGAACATCTTCCCCTCGACGCCCGACAGGGCGAGGATCGGGAAGTAGACGGTGATGATGATCGCCTCGCCGAACGCGGTTGCCTTGCGGACTTCCTTCGAGGCATCGAAGACGACGTGCAGTCGCTCCTGAAGCGTCAGCAAGCGTCCCTTGTGGTGCTGCTCTTCCGCGAGCCTGCGGAGGCAGTTCTCCACGATGATCACCGCGCCATCGACGATCAGGCCGAAGTCGATGGCTCCGAGCGACATGAGGTTGCCGCTCACTCGACCCTGCACCATGCCCG
>CAYMEB010000308.1:0-5086 GCA_964389095.1 uncultured Hyphomicrobiaceae bacterium | reverse complement strand
AGTTGAGCAATTCCGAAAGCGGAACTTCTTGGGTTTTGGGCGTAGTGATCAAACCGGGTGTGGTCCTGCTCTGCGACGCTTCTGAAGGTCCCCTGCCCCAGACCAAGTTCGTTCTGCTCAAGGCCCTGAAACAGGGCCTGCGACCGATCGTCGTCATCAACAAGATCGACAGGCCGGACGAGCGACACGATCAGGTGCTCAACGAGATTTTCGACCTTTTTGCGAACCTCGATGCCACCGACCAACAGCTCGACTTTCCGGTACTCTACGGTTCGGGGCGCGACGGCTGGATGGCCGAGGACCCGAAGGGCCCCAAGACCGATCTCGCGCCGCTTTTCGAGCTGATCCTGCGCCATGTCCCGGAGCCCAAGCGCGACGAGGGGGCATTCCGCATGCTCGCGACGACGCTGGAGGCCGATCCGTACCTTGGGCGCATCCTGACCGGCCGCATCCGTTCGGGCAGCTTGAAGCCGAACCAGCAGATCAAGGCCCTGCGTCGTGACGGCAGCCTGGTCGAGACCGCGCGCGTGACCAAGGTGCTCGCGTTCCGTGGCCTGGAGCGTCAGCCGATCGACGTGGGTGAGGCCGGTGACATCGTGGCGATCGCGGGCGTCTCCGATGCCTTCGTTGCCGACACGCTGTGCGATCCTTCCATCGATACCCCGCTGTCCGCGCAACCGATCGATCCGCCGACGCTGGCGATGATGTTCCGCATCAACGACGGTCCGTTCGCGGGCCAGGAAGGCGACAAGGTCCAGTCGCGTGTGATCCGCGATCGCCTGCTACGGGAAGCCGAGCGCAACGTCGCGATCCGGGTGCGCGAGACCGACGACAAGGACGCCTACGAGGTGGCGGGTCGAGGCGAGCTTCAGCTCGGCATCCTGATCGAGAACATGCGTCGCGAAGGCTTCGAACTCACCGTGTCGCGGCCGCGCGTGGTGGTGAAGAACGACGAGACCACCGGCCAGCGCCTCGAGCCGATCGAGGAAGTCATCATCGACGTCGACGACGAGCACACCGGAACCGTCGTCAAGAAGCTGTCGGAGCGCAAGGGCGACATGCAGGAGATGCGCCCATCCGGCGGCGGGCGCTCGCGCCTGGTCTTCCTGGTGCCGACCCGCGGATTGATCGGCTATCAGGCCGAGCTGCTGACCGACAGCCGCGGCACCGGCGTCATGAACCGCCTGTTCCACTCCTACGCGCCGTTCAAGGGCGAAATCCCCGGGCGCGCCAACGGCGTCCTGATCTCGAACGCGACCGGCGATGCGACTGCGTACTCGCTGTTCAAGCTCCAGGAGCGCGGGCCGATGCTGATAGACCCGGGCATCCGGGTCTACGAAGGCATGATCATCGGCCAGCACAATCGCGACAACGATCTCATCGTCAACGTGATCGAAGGCAAGAAACTCACCAACGTCCGCGCGTCGGGCAAGGACGAGAACGTCACGCTCATCCCGCCGATTCGCATGACCCTGGAGCGTGCGATGAGCTACATCCAGGACGACGAGCTGGTGGAAATCACCCCGAAGACCATCCGGCTGCGCAAGCGCTGGCTCGATCCCAACGAGCGCAAGAAGCGCGAGCGCGCCAGCGAGGCCGCGAGGGCGGCCGGCGGGTGATCGCCGGCTCCCTCGCATCGCTCACCCTATGGGGTGCACGGCGGGCGCGACGGCTCTCGCCGCGGGTGGACGCCGCCTCGGGCCGGCCACAATCGCTGCGAACCTGTGGTTGGAAGCCAACCCGAATTTGCGCACGGGCGCACGGGCGATTAGGTTGCCCACGAACAGGAACCTGACAGTGATTCAGGTCGCATCCGCTCTGGAGCGGCGATGAAGTTACCACAACAGGTGTCGGCCCAGATCGACGTGTTGAAAGCCAAGGCGCAGGCACTGGCTCGCGACGAGCGGTTGGCTGCGCGTCTTGCCGCCGCACGCGCGAAGGCGCAGGAGCTGAGTGACAAGGCGAAGGAGGCGTTGAAGCGGTCTCCCGCGTCGACGGCCGATGCCGACAAAGGGGCGCCCGTGAATGCGCCGCCGCGGCAGACGGGACAGGCCGGGAACGATCTTTCGGCCGGGAGCCATGCCGAGGGGGGCACTGGCGCGGCGGCCGGCGGCGGACCGGTCGCTGCCGCGAGCGCCATGGGTCGCAAGCTCGCGGAGCAGGGGCGCCAGCAGGTGCGCGTCCTGCGTGAGCGGATCGGCCAGATCGACGCGCAGAAGATCGAGGAGTGGAAAGCCAAGCTCGGCCGCATGAAGCCGCCGACGCCGCCGGGCGGAGAGGGAGGCCCGGCAGCGGCCATTCCAGCCGCCCAAGCGCAAGGCGTAGCCGGCACCGTCACGCTGGAGCCGCTGCCGCCCAGGGAGGAGGGATATACCTACTCCACCACCCGCCGCACGGCCGAGACGGCGCGCACCAGGACGTGGCCGACCCGGCTGCTCTATACGATCCTGACCGCCAGCGTGGCGGGTACCGTGCTGCACATCATCGCGATTTTCGCCGTGCCCTACCTCGGCTGGGGCGCTGCTTTCGGCAGGCTGGTTCGCGATCTGCCCGAAAATCGCATGGTGGTGCTGCCGCCCTCCGCGCCGGGCCAGCAGCTTCTGCCGTTCCTGCAGCCGGACATGCGCTATGCCATGTGCCGCTACGAGGTGATCGGCGGTCCGGTGCGTGTGACGGCGACCCTGCCCGAGATCGGCTGGTCGCTGGCGGTCTATACGCCACAGGGCGACAACTTCTACGCCGCGCCGGCGCACGAGAGTCGCCGGACCGATCTGGCATTCACGCTACTGCCGGCGAACGACCGGCTGATCAATCTCACGCCGGGGCAGCGCAAGGCCGACGTCGACATCTCGACCGTCACGAGCCCGTCGCGCGAAGGCATCGTCGTCCTGCGCGCGCCGATCAAGAGCGTGGCCCACGCCGCATTGATCGAACCGATCCTGCGCGCGGCCACCTGCGAGGCGATCGGGCGGCAATAGGCCCGCCGCCTCGCGCTCGTCCTCGCTCAGGACAGATGCTTCTTGAAGAACGCAATCGTGCGCTCCCAAGCCAGCTTCGCCGACGGCTCGTGGAAGCGCGGCGTGGAGTTGTTGTGAAAGCCGTGCTGTGTGCCGGGATAAAGGTGCATTTCGTGCGCCACACCCGCGGCCTTGAGCGCGGCCTCGTAGGCCGGCCACATCGCGTTGATGCGCTCGTCGTTCTCGGCGTACTGGATCAGCAGCGCCGACTTGATCGCCGGGACCGACGCCGTCTCCGCCGCAGTGCCATAGAACGGCACGCCGGCCTTCATCTCATCGCCGAGTGTGGCGGCGAGCCAATTGGTCGTGCTGCCGCCCCAGCAGAAGCCCGTGACGCCGAGCTTGCCTGACGAGAGTTCGTGCGCCTTCAGATGGCGCGCGCTGTTGAGCATGTCGGTTCTGAGCTTGCCCTGGTCGAGGCCGGCCTGCAGCGCGCGCCCGTCGTCGTCGTTTCCGGGATAGCCACCGGCGGGGAACAGCCCGTCGGGCGCCAGCGCCAGGAAGCCGTCCGTGCCGAGCCGGCGGGCGACATCCTCGATGTAGGGGTTGAGGCCCCTGTTCTCGTGGATCACGAGCACGACCGGGAACGGGCCATTGCCCGTCGGCTGCACCAGGTATCCGCGCATGGTCCCCGAATTGCCGCCCGGCGAGGGGTAGGTCACGTAGCGGGCCTTGATGCGGGGGTCGGTGAACGAGATCGTCTGGGCCTGGGCATAGCGCGGCAGCAGGGCCTGAGCCATCGCGAGGCCGCCGACCGTCACCGCCGCGGCGCGCGCCAGGAACTCTCGACGGTCCATGCGGCCGTGGCAGTATTCGTCGTAGAGATCGAAGATCCGCTGGTCGATCTCGATCTGGGTGATGCCCGGATGGGGCTCGGTCGTCGCATCGGTCTGGGTGGTCATCGCTGCTCGTCCTCGGCGCTGCTGGAAATGGCCGCTCAGATTGCAGCAGGAAGCCGTCCGCTCCAACCGAGAGGGAGAGGCGACACCGATCACGTTCCCGTGGGGCGCGCGACTGTGGCGGGCTGCCCGTGACGCGCCATCGCGACCGCTGGACCGGGCCCGGCGCCTGGCCTATGACCGTCCGGCACGACTGTACAGATGCAGCAAAGAGGTGGACTTCCCGTGTTCGACATCAAGGCGATCCGCGACAATCCGAATTGGTTCGACCGTGGCCTCAAGCGCCGCGGCATCGACGGCCAGTTCTCGTCGCGGGCGATCCTCGACCTCGATGAAAAGCTGCGCGCGATCAAGACGCGGGCCCAGGAGGCCCAGGCGCGGCGCAACGCGGCCTCGAAGGAGATCGGCAAGGCGAAGGGCGCCAAGGACGAGGCCAAGGCGCAGGCGCTGATGGCCGAGGTGGCGGCTTTGAAGGATCAGCTCGCCGCCGACGAGGCCGATCAGGCGAGGATCGAGAAGGAGCTGCACGACAAGTACCTCGCGGTGATCCCCAACATCCCGCTCGACGAGGTGCCTGACGGCGCCGACGAGAAGTCCAACAAGGAGGTCAGGCGCTGGGGCGAACCGAAGCTGCCGGCCGGCGTCGACAAGGCCAGGCAGCACTTCGAGCTCGGCGAGGCGCTGGGCATGATGGACTTCGAGATGGCGGCAAAGGTCTCGGGTGCGCGCTTCGTGTTCCTCAAGGGCTCGCTGGCGCGGCTCGAGCGCGCGATCGCACAGTTCATGCTCGACGTGCACACCGCGCCCGAGAAGGACGGCATCGGCGGCTATACCGAGGTCAACCCGCCGCTGATGGTGCGCGACGAGGCGGCCTACGGGACGGCGAACCTGCCGAAGTTTGAAGATCAGCTGTTCCAAACGCAGCGCAGCGAAGGCGATGCCAGCCGCCTGTGGCTCATCCCCACCGCCGAGGTCTCGCTGACCAACCTCGCGCGCGAGCAGATCATCGACGCGGCGAGCCTGCCCCATCGTTACACCGCCTGGACGCCGTGCTTCCGCTCGGAAGCCGGCGCGGCGGGACGCGACACGCGCGGCATGATCCGCCAGCACCAGTTCGACAAGGTCGAGCTGGTCTCGATCACCACGCCCGAGCAGTCCCTCGCCGAGCAC
>CAYMEB010000307.1:0-5114 GCA_964389095.1 uncultured Hyphomicrobiaceae bacterium | reverse complement strand
CGCATGCCTCCACCCGCCAGCATGAGCGGCCTGTGCGACCGGGCAAGCGCCCGCTCAAACTGCGCCCAAAACACGTCCACTGCGACTTCGGAGCGATCGGAGCGCGTGCCCGGAGCACGCCCATCCAGCACTGTTGCACGTTGGATGTCCATCGGCACGTCGAGCAGCACCGGACCGGGCCGCCCCTGCATCGCGACAGTGAAGGCGCGGTCGACTGCGGACGGAAGGTGCGCAGGGTCAAGCACGAGTTCGGCCATCTTGGTGATGGGCTTCGCCATCGAGACGATGTCCGTCTCCTGGAACCCAAGTTGACGAATCGCGCGAGACCCCTTCATCTCGGCTCGATTGACCTGCCCGGTGATGAACACCGCAGGCGTGGAGTCGAAGAAGCAGCTGCCGATGGCAGTCAGCAGGTTGGTCGCTCCCGGGCCGCTCGTAGCCATCGCCACGCCGGGAATGCCGCGCATCCGGCCGAAGCCTTCGGCAGCGAATCCGGCACCTTGCTCGTGGTGCATGCTCACCACCCTTACGGCAGTGCATTCATGAAGCGCATCGATCATGAAGGTGATCATGCCTCCGACAAGCTCGAAGACATGGGTGACCCCACGGCGCTCGATTTCGCGCGCGATGTATTCGGCTCCGTTCATGGCGTGCCCATAGTGCCATGGTAGTGACGGGCGGTTCCGAGGATTCCCTGGTCGAGCGTGTGATGGCGACGCAAGCCCAGAAGATCGCGTGCGCGCGATGCGTCGGGAACGTAGCGGGAGCGGTCGGCTGCCGAGGCCGCCTCGATTCGAACGCCGCACCGCGGCGCAAGAAGGTCACGAACCCGCCCGGCCAGATCCGTGATCGAGATCGCCTCGTCCGAGCCGACGTTCAGCACGGTTCCGCGAGCCCCAGCAAGCGTCAGTGTCCAGATCCAGGCGGCCAGATCCGCGCCGTGCAGGAAGGAGCGGATGGACAGTCCGTCGCCGCGCACCCGAATCGGCCCACCATGAAGGGCGTCTCGAATGAAGTTGCCGACCGCGAAGCGACCATCCAGCGGCAGCGATGGGCCGATCAGCCCGAACACGCGTGAGATCGTGACTGATGCGTTACACATGCGTGAAGCGTTCAAGACAAGGTGCTCCGCAGCTCGCTTGCCGAGGGCGTACGCGCCATATGACGGCTGCATGGCCAGATCGATGGGTTCCGACTCGGAGGGGTCGGGGTCACCCGGCTGCCGAGCTGCATAGACGGCGCCCGAACTGACGAGATGGAATTTCGAGGCCCCGCTCCGCTCGGCGACCTCGAGCATGCGGCGCGTGCCGAGCTCGCAGACCTCGGCGACCTCGAGCGTGCCAGTCGTGGTTGCCGTGTCTGCAGCACCATGCAGAACCACGTCGATCGACCCTTGGTCGATCGGAAGCTCGCGCACATCAGCCTGAAGAAGCGAGATCCACGACTGTGAAGCAAGCCAAGGCCACCGTTCACGCGTTCGTGCCACCGAGCGGGTCACAAGCGACAACTCGCAGGCTAGGTGATCCGATGCCCGGGCGTATGCCAACGTCTCTACGAGCCAGCGCCCGACGAACCCCGTGCCCCCGGTGATCAGCACTCGACGCTCGGCAAGTTCACGCCAGCGTGCGCCCACCTGCTCGGCCGCGCACTGCACATCGTGGACAGGAAGGCACGACACGCGTTCACCGGCCGCCATCAACGGGCCGCGAGACCAAGGACCGGATTCGATCCGCGACGAACACAAGCGCCTCGCAAGACAGGCCCGGATAGACCCCGATCCAGAACGTCCGTTCCATGACCCGATCGGTGTTCTCAAGGGTCCCGGACACGCGATGCCGCACGCCCTCCATCGACGGCTGTCGAACCAAGTTTCCGGCGAAGAGCAGGCGGGTGCCGATGCGATCCGCTTCAAGCGCGCGAAGCAGGTCGATGCGACGCACGGGGCAGGACTCTGCGAGCGTGATCGGGAAGCCGAACCATGACGGGTCGGATTCAGGTGTGGCTTCAGGAAGCGTCAGCACGTGCTCGAGCCCTTGCAACCGTTCTGTGAGCAGACGGAAGTTCTGCTTGCGAGCTGCGATGAACCCCTCCAGGCGATCCATTTGCGCCAGCGCGCACGCCGCCTGCATGTCGGTGATCTTCAGGTTGTAGCCCACATGCGAATAGATGTACTTGTGGTCGTAGCCCTCGGGCAGGCCTCCCAACTTCCATCCATAACGCTTGCCGCATGTGTTGTCCTTGCCGGGGTCGCAGAAGCAGTCGCGTCCCCAGTCACGGAACGACTCGGCGATTCGCTTGAGCCGCGGCTCGTTCGTGAGCACGGCACCACCCTCCCCCATAGTGATGTGATGGGCTGGATAGAAGCTGAGCGTGGCAAGATCCCCGAAGGTGCCGACCATGCGGCCTCGGTAGGTGCTTCCGAGAGCGTCGCAGCAATCCTCGATCAGCCACAGCCCATGACGCTTCGCGATCGCCTGCACCGCGTCAAGGTCGAAGGGGTTGCCAAGCGTGTGCGCGATCATGATCGCCCGGGTTCGCGGCGTGATCGCTGACTCGATCCTCGCGACGTCGATGTTGTAGGTCGGCAGCGTGACGTCCACGAATACCGGCACGGCGCCATGCTGCAGGATCGGGTTTACCGTGGTCGGGAAGCCCGCAGCTACGGCGATGACCTCGTCGCCTGGCCGGATGGCGCGTTCCGCGAGACGCGGCGAGGTGAGGGTTGCGAATGCCACGAGATTCGCGGAGGAGCCGGAGTTGACGGTCAGGGCATGGCGCACACCGACGAACTTGGCGAGACGGCGCTCGAACTCAGCGTTGAAGCGCCCCGTGGTGAGCCAGCCGTCGAGCGAGGCCTCGACGAGATTTCGGATCTCGGGAGCGCCGATCACCTTGCCCGAAGGCGGCACTGAGGTCTGGCCAGGCACGAAGGGTTGCGGCGCAAACGCGACGTCGGCGTAGGCATCGACGAGTTCGCCAATGCGCCGCCTGAGTTCATCGAGGCGCACCGTGACGTTGATCTGGAGCGGTGTCATCGACATGCGCTGAACTCGTCGATCTGTGCGATGGTAGTCGCACGCACGTCGTCGCCGCGCATCCATGCCCGATACCAGTCGACTGTTCGCTGAAGCCCCACCTCGAGCGGCCATCGGGGAACCCATCCAAGACGCTCTCGTGCCCGCCGGATGTCCAACTGCAGCAGCCGCGCCTCATACGGCCGCGCACCCACGTCCAACGTCCAGCGAAACCCGTCGCCCCAACAGGCGCGCCAGCATTCGAGAACCCAGGAGACCGGTCTCACGTCGACCGGCTCCGGACCGAAGTTCCACGCCGTGGCGGCTCCGTCATCGCCCTGCAGTAGCCGTTGCGCGAGCAGCAGGTAGCCGGACAGCGGCTCGAGTACGTGCTGCCATGGCCTTGTCGAGCCGGGATTACGGATCAGCACGGGCTCCGACCTGCTGATCGATCGAACGATGTCGGGAATGAGGCGATCGACGGCCCAGTCGCCACCACCGATCACGTTTCCCGCGCGGGCCGTCGCCAGCCGAACCATCGCGTCAGCGCGAGTCGTCAGGAATGACCGGCGCCACGCGGCGCTCACGATCTCGGCGCAGGCCTTGCTGCTGCTGTACGGGTCATGGCCGCCGAGCGGATCGTCCTCGGTGTACCCACGGTCGAGTTCGCGATTCTCGTAGCACTTGTCGGTCGTCACGTTCACCACCGCTCGCACCGAAGGCGTCGATCGAACGGCCTCGAGTAGGTGGATCGTGCCCAGGACATTCGTGTGATAGGTCTCGACGGGATCCTTGTAGGACTGGCGAACGATCGGCTGGGCGGCAAGGTGGAAGACGGCCTCGGGCTGAATCCGGACCATTACGTCTCGCAGCGTCTCGGGGAGGCGAATGTCGCCAATCATCGAAGTCATCTGCGACTCGAGACCGAGCAGCCCGAAGAGGCTCGGCTGGGTGGGTGCCGGCAGCGCCACGCCATGCACGCTCGCCCCGAGCCTCGTGAGCCAGAGGGAAAGCCAGGCTCCCTTGAACCCCGTGTGGCCGGTGACGAGAACCCGGCGTCCACGCCAGAAGGCGTTCACGGCCATGTCTTCCAGGGTGCCTCGCCGCGCTTCCAGAGATCCTCGAGCAGCATCCGATCCCGCAGCGTGTCCATGGGCTGCCAGAATCCCTCGTGCCGGTAGGCGCGCAACTGCCCCGCGCGAGCGAGCGTCTCAAGCGGCTCGCGTTCCCAGATTGTCGAATCGTCGCGGAGCAGGGAAAGCACGGAATGCTTGAGCACGAAGAATCCGCCGTTGACGAGCCCTCCCGCGCCCTGGGGCTTCTCGGTAAACGAGCGGACCACATGGTCCGGCGCGATGTCCAGCACGCCGAACCGGGCCGCTGGCGTGACGGCGGTGAGCGTGGCCTCGGCGCCGTGCGATCGATGGAATCGGATCACCGCGCCGATGTCCAAGTCACTCACGCCATCGCCGTAGGTGAAGCAGAAGTCCTCGGCATCGACGAGGTGCGTCGCCACCCTTCGCAGGCGTCCGCCGGTCATCGTGTGCTCGCCGGTTTCGACAAGGGTGACGCGCCACGGCTCGGCGAACCGTTGGTGCACCTCCATGGCGTTGCGCTGCACATCGAACGTCACGTCAGAGTTGTGAAGGAAGTAGTTCGCGAAGTACTCCTTGATCAGGTAGCCACGGTAGCCGCAGCAGATCACGAAATCATTCACTCCGTGGGCCGAATACATCTTCATGATGTGCCACAAAATGGGCCGACCCCCGATCTCGATCATCGGCTTGGGGCGAAGATGGCTCTCCTCGGAAATCCGGGTGCCCATGCCACCTGCAAGAATGACAGCTTTCATTCAAGGACCCTCGTTGCGCCACGCGACAGGGCGACATCGTAGACGCTGCGGACGCGATCGGCGACAGTTGACCATGAACGCTGCGACACCACCCGCTTCGCACCCTCCCGAAATATGTGAGCGTGGGTCAAGAGTCGACCAAGTGCCTTCGCCGCCTCCTCGGCCGTTCCGGCGGGTAACACAACGCCCGCGTCTTCGACCACATCCCTCACCCCCATCCGCTCGCTCACGATCACCGGCAGCCCCGC
>CAYMEB010000306.1:0-5136 GCA_964389095.1 uncultured Hyphomicrobiaceae bacterium | reverse complement strand
ATGGCGGCCCGGGGTTCGGTGTGCGGCCGAAGCCGCTCCGCTGCCCAGCATTCGCAATCGCCCGGTGGGGTGTATCGGCATGTCGGAACTCGGACGCTCGCGACGCGCGAGACGAACTCACGGAGCCCCCTCAGCCGATCACCTGCATCTTCGGCTCGAGAACGGCGAGCACGCGCTTGAGATCGTGGCCGCGCTTGAGGATGTGGCCGGTAGCCGAGATCACGGCGTAGGCGCCCTGCTTGCGCGCCAGCTTTGGGTTCTTCTCGATCCGGTAGAGCGGAACCTCGCTGGCGCGACGGAAGACCGAGAAGACCGCGCGCTCACGGTCGAAATCGAGCGCGTAGTCGCGCCAGTCTCCGGCGGCCACGCGGCGGCCGTAGACATCGAGGATGGCCGACAGCTCCTGCCGGTTGAACGCCACCTGCGCGGCGCTGCCGGTCATGCCGGATCCGGAAATGACGGACATGGATTGAGCCGCTCCGCCCGGTTTCGAGCGGCTGTCGGCCTGCTCGGTCCTCGGGCGAAATGCTATCGGCTCGGAATCGCTCACGCGGCGCCTCCTGGCTGTCGTGTGCCGGAAGTGTGTCGCCATCCCCGCCGGTTGGCAAGCCGCTTCTGGACCGGAAACGGCCCCGGAAAACCCGTATCCCCGGGTATCGACGGCGGGCTGGTCAAGCACTGCGGCCCGGGCCATAAGCCGGGCGTCCGACCCAGGAGCCACGATGACGACCGCAAAGCTCGATTACCTTCCCGGAGACCAGAGCTTCCTCGATCCGTTGCGGAAGGATGCCGATCGCCCGCACGACGCGCGCGCCGTTGTGATCCCGTTCGGCCTCGAAGCCTCCGTGAGCTATGGCGGCGGGACGCGGCAGGGGCCGGCGGCGATCATGGCTGCCAGCCATCAGCTCGAACTCTTCGACGACGAGACCTGGGGCGAGCCCTACGCCTCCTATGGCATCGCCGCCGTCCGCGAGCCGACGATCGCCGCGGGCCAGGAGGCTGCCCTGGCGCAGCTCGAAGGGCTGGTCGAAGCGGTGGTGGCGGCGGGCAAGATGCCCTTCGTGCTGGGCGGCGAGCATGCGCTGACCCCGGGCGCGATCCGGCCGCTGGTAAGGCGCCATCCCGACCTGGTCGTGCTCCAGATCGACGCCCACTGGGACCTCAGGGACGGCTACCTCGGCGAGCATTATTCGCACGCCGCCGCAATGCGCCGCGTGCTCGACAATCCGGGTGTTCGCCTCGTGTCGGTCGGCATCCGCGCCTTCTGCGCCGAAGAGGCACGCTACTACGAGCGGAACCGGGACCGCATCGAGGTCCATTTCGCCAAGGACGAGGCGAAGTGGTCGATCGAAGAAATCATGCGCCCCCTTGCCGGCCGCCCCGTCTACATCACCTTCGACATCGACGGGCTCGATTCCCACATCATGCCCGCCACCGGCACCCCGGTTCCAGGCGGCATCTCCTTCCGCCGGTCTCTGGAGATCGTGCGTGAGGCCTGTCGGGTTTCCAAGACCGTGGTCGGGATGGACCTCGTCGAATTCGCACCGATCGAGGGGCTGCACGCCTTCGATTTCACCGCGGCGCTGCTGGCGCAGAAGATGCTCAGCTACGCCTGCATGCCGAGGTGACGCGGCCGCGTGGAGCGCCGTTACCGGCCCAGGAATTCCCTGCGTACGGCTTCGGTATGAGCGCCGAGTGCAGGGACGGGACCGAATTCGCGCGCGATCGTCTCGCCCTGGACCGGCGGCGCAGGGATCGCGACCGGCCCCGTCGGCGTCTCGACGCTGACGCGTCGCAGAACCGGATGTTTCAACAGAGCCGCCACGTCGTTCACACTGCCGAAGGCGACGTCGTGCCGTTTCATCAGCGCGGCGAGATCCGCGGCCGTGTCCTTCGCAAAGCGGGTCTGCACGATGCCGTCGACGGTTGTCCGATTGGCCAGCCGTTTCGGGTTCGACGCGAAACGCTCGTCCGTGCCCAGCGCCGCATCACCGAGGATCTTGTCTGCGAACACCCGCCATTCGCGGTCGTTCTGCACGGATATCAGGATGGGCAGGCCATCCTTCGCGGTGTAAACTCCATAGGGTGCGATGGTGGGATGCTTCAGCCCGATCCTGGTCGGCGCCTTCGCCCATTCGCCGAGCAGCAGAGGCACCGTCATCCATTCCATCATGGCATCGAACATCGAGACCTTGAGATCGGTGCCTTTCCCGGTCCGCGCTCTGGCCAGCAGCGCCTCGAGGATGGCCTCGTAGGCGAACTGCCCGGTCCCGATGTCCACCAGGGACACGCCGACCCGGGCCGGAGCTTCCGGTCCGCCGGTGATCGAGGCGAGGCCGGCTTCCGCCTGGATCAAGAGATCGTAGGCTTTACGGTCGGCGAAAGATCCAGTCTCGCCGTAACCCGAGATCGAGCAGCACACCAACCGCGGATAGCGGGCGCACAGGTCTTCCGTCGCGTAGCCGAGTTTCGCGATCGCGCCGGGCTTCAGGTTTTGGACGAACACGTCGGCCTTCGCGAGCATCGCCTCGAACAGTGAGCGATCGTCGGGCCGGGCCAAGTCCAGAACGACCGACTCCTTGCCCCGGTTGAGCCACACGAAATGCGTGCTCTCCCCGTGCACGAGCTTGTCGATCGTGCGTGCATTGTCGCCTTCCGGACGCTCGATCTTGATGACGCGGGCACCGGCATCCGCCAGGCGCCGGCCGCACATCGGCGCGGCGACCACCTGCTCCAGGGCGACAACCAGTATGCCTTCGAGTGGGCGCGTCATGACGGTTAGCGAATTCCTTCCTGGGGCCGTTGCCTGCCGCCATCGCATACACGGGACTTGCCGGCAACACATGCGGCATTCCATGGCGGAAGCCATGCAGTGGTGGAGGTCGGAGCCGGCACGCGACGGACGGCAGTTTGCGATCTTGCACTGCAAGATGAACCGGATCCAACCGAACCGCCCGAACCGCGATCGCTTGCGTGACGGTCAGGCGATGATAGCGTCCATCGATCGAAACGAAGATCGCGGGGGTAGCGCTTATGTCCACGCCAAACGAGTTCAAGGGCCGCATTGGTCGTACCGTTCACGACTCCCAGCCACATTGGCCTGAAGTCCCGCGTCCGCCGCAAGGTGCGCCCAATGTCGTGGTCATGTTGTTCGACGATCTGGGATTCTCGCATCTGGGTTGTTACGGTTCGTCGATCGCGACGCCCAACATCGACAAACTGGCTGCGGAGGGTCTGCGCTATACGAATTTCCACACCACCGCCCTGTGCTCGCCTACGCGCGCCGCGCTGCTGACCGGCCGCAATCATCATTCCGTCGGCATGCGCGGCCTCTCGAACTGGAACACCGGCTATCCCAATTGCACTGGTTGCGTTTCCAAGAGCGCTGCCACCATTGCGGAGGTACTGCGCCCGCGCGGCTATTCGACGTTCGCAGTCGGCAAGTGGCATCTGGCGCCGATGGATCAGGTCTCGCCGGCCGGACCGTTCGATCACTGGCCGCTGTCGCGCGGCTTCGATCGCTACTACGGATTCATGGGCGGCGAAACCGATCAGTGGCATCCCGATCTCTACTGCGACAATCATCCCGTGAAGCCGCCGAAATCGCCGGAGCAGGGATATCATCTCACAGAAGATCTCATCGATCAGGCTCAGGCCATGATCCGCAGCCAGAAATCCGCAGTGCCGGAAAAGCCGTTCTTCCTCTACCTCTGCTTCGGCGCCACCCATGCGCCGCACCAGGCGCCGCAACCTTACCTCGACAAGTATCGCGGAAAATTCGACGCCGGATGGGACGCAATTCGCCAGCAGTGGTTCGAGCGCCAGAAGGCACTCGGCATCATTCCTGCGGATACCGAGCTGGCACCACGCAATCCCGGCGTGAAGCCCTGGGACGCGCTTTCCGCCGATCAGAAGCTTCTCGCCTGCCGCCTCCAAGAGGCGTTTGCCGGGTTCCTCGAGCACACCGACGACCAGATCGGACGACTGATGTCGTTCCTCGCCGAGATCGGAGAAGCGGACAACACGGTCGTCCTGCTGATGTCCGACAACGGCGCAAGCCAGGAAGGCGGGCCGCAGGGCATGGTCGACTACTCACGCTATTTCAACGGCTTCACTGAGCCGTTGGAGGAAAGCCTTCGCCGCATAGACGAGATCGGTTCGGTGAGCGCCCACAACAATTTCCCATGGGGCTGGGCGCAGGCCGGCAATACCCCGGGCAAGCGCTACAAGCAGAACACCCACGGCGGCGGCATTCGCGATCCACTGATCGTCTGGTGGCCGCAGCGCGTAACCGACAAGGGCGGTATTCGCCCGCAGTTCCATCATGTGACGGATATCGCGCCGACCATCTTCGAGATGACCGGCATCGCACCCCCTTCCGAGGTCGGCGGACACGCGCAGATGCCTGTGCATGGAACGAGCCTCGTGTACTCGTTCGCCCCTGAGGCGCGGTACGAACCCAGCCGCAAGCATGTGCAGTACTTCGAGATGCTCGGCCACAGAGGGATCTGGGCAAATGGCTGGAAGGCCGTCGCATTCCACGAGCCGGAAACGCCGTTCGACAGCGACAGGTGGGAACTCTACCATCTCGAGAAAGACTTCTCCGAGAGCCGCGATCTTGCTGCTTCGCAGCCTGAGAAACTGCGCGAGATGATCGACCTGTGGTGGTCCGAGGCAGGGCGCAATGGCGTGCTGCCGCTCGACGACCGGCGCGTCGAGCTGTGGGCTCCGGCGCCATCGGCGTTCAATCCGCGCAACCGTTCCCGCTACGTCTATCGTCCGCCGATCGATTTCATTCCCGGCGAGTCCGCACCGGACGTCGGCAATCGCACGTTCATGATCACCGCCGACATCGAGCGGCCGAGCGCGACGAGCGAGGGCTGCATCCTATCGTTCGGCGACATCAAGAGTGGCTTCGCGCTCTACATCCTCG
The DNA here is from genome assembly GCA_964389095.1 of uncultured Hyphomicrobiaceae bacterium. GTDB lineage: Bacteria > Pseudomonadota > Alphaproteobacteria > Rhizobiales > Hyphomicrobiaceae > JABFRJ01. The sequence goes on along the minus strand of CAYMEB010000306.1, from coordinate 203 downwards.
GCGACAAACTCGTGTGCGACTACAATCTGTTCGGGTCTCACTACAAGGCAATATCGTCGAAAGCCGTTCCGGCCGGACGCTGCCGGGTCGGGATGGACCTTGTACGCAAGGGCGCAGAGGGGCACATCACGGTCAAGATCAACGGTGAGCCGTGCGGCTCGGCAGTGGTTCCCCAACTGCTCCGCCGGCTTTGGCGCGGCGGC
>CAYMEB010000305.1:0-5237 GCA_964389095.1 uncultured Hyphomicrobiaceae bacterium | reverse complement strand
GACTATGACTGCTGGCACGACGAGCACGCCGATGTCGATGTCGCGGCGATTATCAAGGTGCTCGCCGAGAATGCCACCAAGGCACAGCGGCTGGTGGCGCGCCTCGCGCGCGACTTCCCGAAGGAGCATCCGCAGTGTCCGCTCGGCTCGGATCGTGCGCTCGATGTCGCCCTGATCACGGCGCCCGACAAGCGGGATTCTGTTCTCTTGAGGAAGAACGAGGCGATCCTGGCCCGGGTCTCGGGGCGCCAGTGAAGAGCTGCATGAGGGCCGGCACCGGCGCGCACCTGGCGATCGGCGGTTTCGGCCCGTCCAGAAGTCGAAGGCAGGTCCAGCAATGCTCGTGGTTACCACAAACGACGTCCCAGGCTACCGCATCGTCAAGGTGTTGGGCCTCTCCCGAGGGTTGTCGGTTCGTTCCCGCTCGATCGTCGGCAACGTCGGGGCCACCTTCCAGATCCTGAAGGGCGGCAACATAACGATTTACACCAGGCTGGCAGAAACGGCGCGCCAGGAAGCCTACGAGATGCTCGTCGCCCAGGCTGCCGAAATGGGCGCCAACGCCATCGTCGCAATGCGTTACGACGCCAACGAGATGGCGTCGGCGGTCACCGAAGTGCTCGCCTACGGCACGGCCGTCGTGATCGAGCCGATCGCGACGTGATGGCGTGTCGAAAGGCGAGAATTTACAAAATTTCAATGAGTTGAGGGTGCTGCGAGATTCCATCGCGACCCTGTCAAGAAAAATGTGTACAACCGTTCCGATTTGGAGTATCGACCCCGCTCCGGACGTCGAACCTCTCGGTAGACGGGTGTAGCTCAATTGGTAGAGCGTCGGTCTCCAAAACCGAAGGTTGGGGGTTCGAGCCCCTCCTCCCGTGCCAGGGTTGCAGGACGAGCCTCGGTTCCCGTCGGGAGCCGCGAGGCGCGTCCTTTTGCATCTTGTCGGGGCTTGCCCGAGTCGGTCGGGGTCTGGTAAGAAGCACGGTGCAGCTGCTCACGCAGTGCGCCAGCCGAAGTTTTTTGAGACTTGAGCGGATCGCCGTGCCGGAATAGGTGCGTGCGGTCCTGGTCGCGTCGAGAGCTGCGCTAGAGGGTCATGTCCAAGAATCCGCTCCAGTTCATCGGCGAGGTCCGGCAGGAGGTCCGCAAGGTCACCTGGCCGACGTGGAAAGAAGTCTGGATCACCACGATCATGGTTCTGATCATGGTCGCGATCACGTCGGTCTTCTTCCTGATCGCCGATCAAATCATCGGAACGGTCGTTCAGTGGGTGCTGCGCCTCGGGCGCTGAGTCTGGCAGCGGCGGAAGCCGGCGGCGGATCTGGCCTGTGTCGGTCGGGTCGGCGGGTAAGGGCAGCAGCGGGTTAAGAAGAACAGAGCGATGGCCAAGCGCTGGTACATTGTGCACGCCTACTCGAATTTCGAGAACAAGGTGGCCCAGGCGATCAAGGAGCGTGCCAAGCAGCAGGGTCTGTCGCACCTCTTCGACGAAGTGCTCGTGCCCTCGGAAGAGGTTGTCGAGGTGCGCCGGGGGCGCAAGTTCCACACCGACCGCAAGTTCTTCCCGGGTTACGTGCTCGTGAAGATGGAGATGACGGACGCGGCCTACGTGCTCATCAAGAACACCCCAAAGGTCACGGGGTTCCTGGGCGCGGACAACAAGGCGTTCCCGATATCCGAGGAGGAGGCCATGCGCATCCTCAATCAGGTTCAGTCGGGCGTCGAGCGGCCCAAGCCCTCGGTGACCTACGAAATCGGCGAGACGGTCCGGGTTTCGGCCGGCCCGTTCGAGAGTTTGCTCGGCAAGGTGGAAGAAGTGGACGAGGAGCGCGCCCGCCTCAAGGTGGCGGTGTCGATCTTCGGCCGTGAGACGCCGGTCGAGTTGGGATTTGGTGAAGTTCAGAAGGTCGCGGCCTGATCGCCGCGATCTGTATCGAGTTTCCGCTGCGGCCTCCCGGTCGTCGCGGAAAGAGTGCGGGAGGGCTCGCCGCCCGTTGACCGCTAACCCTGGGAATGCCTCCGGCACGCCCAAGATCGCACAGGGGAGACCATGGCGAAGAAGGTAGAAGGCTTCATTAACCTCCAAGTCCCGGCGGGGCAGGCGAATCCTTCGCCGCCCATCGGGCCTGCGCTCGGCCAGCGCGGCGTGAACATCATGGAGTTCTGCAAGGCGTTTAACGCGAAGACGAAGGACCTCGAGCAGGGCGCGCCGATCCCGGTGAAGATCACGGTCTACTCCGACCGTTCGTTCACCTTCGAGATGCGTCTGCCCCCGGCGTCGTTCCTCATCAAGAAGGCCGCCAAGCTGCAGTCGGGCTCGAAGGCTCCTGGCCGCGACAGCGCCGGCACCATCACGATGGCGCAGGTTCGCGAGATCGCGAAGACGAAGATGAAGGACCTCAATACCGACGACCTGGAAGCGGCGACGCGTACCATCGCGGGCTCTGCCCGTTCCATGGGTCTTCAGGTCGTGGAGAAGTAAGCCATGGCAAAAGCGACGACTGAACAGATCAAGGCCGCCCGCGCAGTCGGCGGCAAGCGCAACTTGGCCGTGGCCGAGGGCATCGACCGCGCGAAGGCCTATGCGATCGCCGACGCCGTGAAGCTCATCAAGGGCCGCGCCAAGGCGAAGTTCGACGAGACGATCGAGATCGCGATGAACCTCGGCGTCGACCCCAAGCACGCCGACCAGGCCGTGCGCGGCGTCGTCAACCTGCCGAACGGCACGGGCCGCACATTGCGCGTCGCCGTGTTCGCTCGTGGCGCCAAGGCGGAAGAAGCCAAAGCGGCCGGCGCGGACATCGTCGGCGCAGAGGAGCTCGTCGATTCCGTCTCCAAGGGCGAGATCAATTTCGACCGCTGCATCGCAACCCCGGACATGATGGGTCTGGTCGGGCGCCTCGGTAAGGTTCTTGGCCCTCGCGGCCTCATGCCGAACCCGCGCGTCGGCACCGTGACCATGGACGTCACGGGTGCGGTGAAGGGCGCCAAGGGCGGCGCGGTCGAGTTCCGCGCGGAGAAGGCGGGCATCGTGCACGCCGGCGTCGGCAAGGCGAGCTTCACCGAGAAGGCGCTCGAGGAGAACATCCGCGCATTCCTCGATGCCGTCGTCAAGGCCAAGCCGCAGGGCTCGAAGGGCAACTACATCAAGAAGGTCTCGATCTCGTCCACGATGGGGCCGGGCCTGAAACTGGATCTGACGGGCGTCGTTTCCGGCGTCTGAGACTGAATTCCGTCGGGCGGCCGCGAGGCCGCCGGGCGGATGGGCCGGTCTTCGCGAGAGGGCTGGCCACCTGTCCGAGATTGCGGGTGCAGGGCGTCGGGCCCTGCTTAATCCCGGCTCCAGTAGGAGCGAGGGGCCTGCATGAGACGGGAGCCGAACGGATTTCGCGGCAGCCCCTTGCGGGTGCAGCCGCTCGATCGGTTCGAACTTCTTGGTCTGCACCGGGCCGCAACCCTAGTCGGGAAGCGCGGCGTGGTCGGGACAGGTTCCTGAAGCGCCGCGCCGGTCGAGCGATCGGTCAGTGCGGTTGGTGCAACCGCGGGCACCTCTAGGAGAGGTGACCGCATTCGGAGTGGAGCCAAGTGGACAGAGCCGCAAAACGTGAGCTCGTGACGTCGCTCAATGCCGCCTTGAAAGAGACCGGCACGATCGTCGTCGCCCACAATACCGGCTTGGTGGCTGCCCAATCTGCGGAGCTTCGTCGGCGCGTCAAGGCGGCCGGCGGCACCGTGAAGGTGGCCAAGAACAAGCTGGCGGCGCTCGCCGTCAAAGGGACCGATGCCGAAGGCATCACCAAGTACTTGAAGGGGCCGGTGATCCTGGCCTTCTCCAAGGACCCGGTGGCCGCGGCGAAGGCGGCCGTTTCCTACGCCAAGGAGAACGACAAGCTCGTGATCCTGGGTGGGGCGATGGGCAAGACCGTCCTCGATCCCGGTGGCGTCAAGGCGCTGGCGGAGCTGCCGTCCCTCGATGAACTGAGAGCCAAGCTGATCGGCCTGTTGAACGCGCCGGCGACGAAGATCGCCCGCACGGTCAAGGAGCCGGGAGCCAAGCTCGCCCGTGTCATCCAGGCGAAGGCGTCGCAGGGTTGAGGCCGACGAGGGCCTCTAGAGCACGATCCAATCGAAGTTTCCGAAACGAAGTTCGAATCTGAAAAGGACAACTGACTATGGCTGATCTGGCAAAGATCGTTGACGACCTCTCGAAGCTGACGGTCCTCGAGGCCGCCGAGCTCGCCAAGATGCTCGAGGAGAAGTGGGGCGTGTCGGCTGCCGCCGCCGTTGCCGTTGCTGCTCCTGCCGGTGGTGGCGCTGCCGCCGCCGCGGTCGAGGAGAAGACCGAGTTCACCGTCGTCCTCGTCTCCGGCGGCGACAAGAAGATCAACGTCATCAAGGAAATCCGCACCATCACGGGCCTGGGCCTCAAGGAAGCAAAGGATCTCGTCGAGGCCGGAAACAAGGTGGTCAAGGAGGGCGTGTCCAAGGACGACGCCGCCAAGATCAAGAAGCAGCTCGAGGATCAGGGCGCAAAGGTCGACGTGAAGTAAGCGTCGATTGCCCTCCACTCCGGCGGCGGCTCGAGCCGCCGGAGTGGACATGCAGACTTGAGATCGGACGGCGGATCGGCAGTGCGGGGACCCTCGCTCTGCTTCCGCCGCTCGGTCGTTTCGGGCGCCACCGGTCGCGATTCGCGCGCGCAGGCCGGCCAGGCGATGGAAGACGGGCCCCTCCAGGCCCCGCGCGAGCTGGCTCGGACGACAGACCACGACAGGACCGGACATGGCAGCTCAATCGGCATCCTCCGCACTGACCTTCACCGGCCGCAGCCGCATCCGCCGCAAGTTCGGCTCGATCGCGGAAATCGCGGCGATGCCGAATCTGATCGAGGTGCAGAAGGCTTCGTACGACGACTTCCTGATGGTGAAGGAGCCGGTCGGCGGCCGCCCCAACACCGGCCTCCAGGCCGTCTTCAAGTCCGTATTCCCGATCTCCGATTTCCAGGGCAAGTCGACGCTCGAGTTCGTGCACTACGAGTTCGATCCGCCGAAGTACGACGTCGACGAATGCATGCAGCGCGACATGACTTATGCCGCGCCGCTGAAGGTGAAGCTCCGCCTGATCGTGTTCGATGTGAACGAGGAGACCGGCTCCCGTTCGATCAAGGACGTCAAGGAGCAGGACGTCTACATGGGCGACATGCCGCTCATGACGGCGAACGGCACTTTCATCGT
>CAYMEB010000304.1:0-5256 GCA_964389095.1 uncultured Hyphomicrobiaceae bacterium | reverse complement strand
ATTCGACCTCGAACGTGCCGATGATCCCCTTCTACATCTACTACTCGATGTTCGGCTTCCAGCGCACGGGCGACCTCGCCTGGCTGGCAGGCGATATGCGCGCGCGCGGTTTTCTCGTGGGCGGAACCAGCGGCCGGACGACGCTCAATGGCGAAGGACTCCAGCATGAGGACGGCCACAGCCACATTCTCTCCGCGACGATACCGAACTGCATCTCCTATGATCCGACCTACGCCTACGAGGTCGCCGTCATCGTGCAGCACGGGCTGCGGCGCATGGTCGAGGCGCAGGAGGACGTCTTCTATTACCTGACGACGCTCAACGAGAATTACGAGCACCCGGCCATGCCGGAGGGCGCCGCCGAAGGCATAGTCAAGGGCATGTACAAGCTGCGATCGGCGCAGAGTAAGGCCAAGGGGCATCGAGTGCAGCTCCTCGGCTCCGGCGCGATCCTTCGCGAGGTGATCGCGGGGGCTGACCTTCTCGCTGCGGATTTCGGCGTTCAGGCCGACATCTGGAGCGTGACGAGCTTCACCGAGGTCGCGCGCGAAGCGCGGCAGGTGGAGCGCTGGAACCTGCTCAATCCCTTGGAGCAGCCGCGCACCGCCTATGTCACGCAGTGCCTTGCTTCGCGCGACGAGGCGCCGGTGATTGCCTCGACAGATTACATGCGGCTCTTCGCCGATCAGATCCGCGGCTTCGTTCCCGGTCCCTATCGTGTCCTCGGCACGGACGGGTTCGGGCGTTCCGATTTCCGTCGCAAGCTGCGCTCGCACTTCGAGGTGGACCGCCACTTCGTCGCCGTCAGTGCATTGAAGGCGCTCGCCGATCAGAACAAGTTGCCCTCCAAGAAAGTCGCCGAGGCGATCAAAAAATACGGCATCGATCCTGGGAAGCCGGATCCGGCCATCGCCTGAGTACCAATCTCTCGTCCCGTTCAAGCCTGCCGAAAGACAGTGTCATGCTAGCCCTCGAAGTCAAAGTCCCCGACATCGGCGACTTCAAGAACGTTCCCGTGATCGAGATCCTGGTGAAGCCGGGCGATACGGTGAAAGCCGATGACCCTCTCGTCTCGCTCGAGAGCGACAAGGCGACCATGGAGGTGCCGTCGCCGGCCGACGGCACGGTGAAGTCGATCGCGGTCAAGGTCGGCGCCAAGGTGTCGGAAGGCAGCCTCATCCTGGTCCTGGAGACCGGAGCCGCCGCCGGCGCGGAGAAGCAAGCGGCTGCGCCGGCTGTGTCCGCGCCCGTTGCCGCGAACGCCCCGGCGCCGGCATCGCAGGCGACGGCGCCCGCATCCGCACGCAGCGCGCCGGTCCCGCCGCCGAAGCCGACGGATTTCGGCGGCGCCCACGCCTCACCCAGCGTCCGGCGCCTCGCGCGCGAGTTGGACATCGATTTGCTCGCCATCAAGGGAACGGGCGCTAACGGACGGATCACCAAGGAAGACGTAAAGGCCGCCCTGGCCGGACCCGCGCCGCGCGGCGCAGCGTCCGGTGGGGCCGGAATTCCCGAGATCCCTGCGGTCGACTTCGCCAAGTTCGGCCCGATCGAGACCAAACCGCTGGTTCGGATCAAGAAACTCTCGGGGCCGCATCTGCATCGGTCGTGGCTCAACATTCCCCACGTCACGCATGCCGACGAGGCCGACATCACCGAGCTCGAGGATTTCCGCAAACGACTGGACACCGGTGCGAAGGACAAGGGTTATCGCGTCACTATGCTGGCGTTCCTGATCAAGGCCAGCGTGGCGGCCTTGAAGGCGCATCCGACGTTCAATGCCTCGCTCGCGCCGGACAAAGAGAACCTGATCTACAAGAAGTACTTCAACATCGGCGTCGCGGTAGATACTCCCGACGGGCTCGTGGTGCCGGTGATCAAGGATGCAGACCGCAAGGGCATCCTCGAACTCAGTCAGGAGTTGGGCAACGTCTCCAAGAAAGTCCGCGAAGGCAAGTTCTCGCCGGCCGACATCTCCGGCGGCACTTTCTCCATCTCGTCACTCGGCGGGATCGGCGGCACGCATTTCACGCCGATCGTGAATGCTCCCGAAGTCGCGATCCTCGGCGTCGTCCGCTCGACGATGAAACCCGTGTGGGATGGCAAGACGTTCCAGCCACGACTGATGCTGCCGCTCTGTCTGAGCTACGACCATCGTGTGATCGACGGCGCCCTGGCCGCCCGATTCACGCGCCATCTGGCCGGAATTCTCGAGGACGTTCGGCAACTCGTTCTGTGAGCACTGCGCACCGCGGTGATCTCTCACGCGGCGCGGCACAAGCCGGTGTTGCACTCGGCCGTCTTCCGAATTGCGAGCCTCCAGTAACGGGATTCCCGCCATGCCTTCAGTCGAAGTGAAAATTCCTGATATCGGCGACTTCAAGAGTGTGCCGGTGATCGAAGTCTTCGTGAAGGTCGGCGATGCCGTCGAGGTCGATCAGCCGCTTCTTGCGCTCGAGAGCGACAAGGCGACGATGGAGGTGCCGAGCCCGGTCGCAGGAACGGTTGCGGGAGTGAAGGTCAAGGTCGGCGACAAGGTCTCGGAGGGCAGCGTCGTTCTTATGGTGGACGTTTCGGGCGCCGCCGCCGCCGGTCCGGGAAAGTCGCCGGCTGCGAGTGCGCCCGTCGCGAGCGCGCCGGCGCCGCAAGCCGCGAAGCACTCCGGCGGCGCGGACATCACATGCGACTGCGTCGTTCTGGGGGCGGGACCGGGAGGCTATTCAGCCGCCTTTCGCGCTGCCGACCTCGGCCTCTCCGTGGTCCTGGTTGAACGAAATCCGACGCTGGGCGGTGTCTGCCTCAATGTCGGCTGCATTCCCTCCAAGGCGTTACTGCACGTGGCAGCCATCATCGACGAGGCCGCGGCCCTTTCCCGCCACGGCGTCGAGTTCTCCAAACCGAAGATCTCACTCGACGTCTTGCGCGCTCACAAGGACAAGATGGTGGGCAAGTTGACGGCCGGCCTGGCCGGCATGGCCAAGACGCGCAAGGTCGACGTCGTGCACGGGATCGGCCGCTTCCTCGATCCTCACCACATCGAAGTCGCGGTCGGGGGCGGGACCAAGGTCGTCGCCTTCAAGACGGCGATCATTGCCGCTGGTTCCGAGCCGGTGAAGCTTCCCTTCATTCCGGAGGATCCGCGCATCGTCGACTCGACCGGCGCGCTCGAGTTGCGCCAGATCCCCAAGACGATGCTCGTCATCGGCGGGGGCATCATCGGTCTCGAGATGGCGACGGTCTACTCGACGCTGGGCGCGCGCATCGACGTGGTGGAGATGCTGGACCAGCTCATGCCTGGTGCCGATCGGGACTTGGTCAAGGTCTGGGAAAAGAAGAACGTCTCTCGCTTCGACGCGATCATGCTCTCCACAAAGACGGTCGGCGTCGAAGCCCGCAAGGACGGTGTGTACGTTACCTTCGAGGGAGCGGCGGCGCCGAAGTCTCCCAAGCGCTACGACATGGTCCTAGTGGCCGTGGGGCGGACACCCAATGGCCGCATGATTGCCGCCGAGAAGGCCGGCGTCGCGGTCGCGGAGCGTGGCTTCATCTCCGTGGACCGGCAGATGCGCACAAATGTGCCGCACATTTTCGCGATCGGCGACGTTGTCGGCCAACCGATGCTGGCGCACAAGGCCGTGCACGAGGGGCACGTTGCGGCCGAAGTCGCTGCCGGGCGCAAGAGTGCATTCGATGCGCGCCAGATTCCGTCGGTCGCCTACACCGATCCTGAAATCGCGTGGGCCGGCGTCACGGAGGGGGAGGCGAAGGCCAAGGGCCTCAAGGTGTCGAAAGCGGTGTTCCCCTGGGCCGCCTCCGGGCGCGCGATCGCAAACGGGCGGGACGAGGGCTTCACCAAGCTGATCGTCGACGACGCGACGCACCGTGTGATCGGTGGCGGGATCGTGGGCACGCACGCGGGCGATCTGATCGGGGAGATTTGCCTTGCGATCGAAATGGGCGCCGAGCCGGGCGACATCGGTCACACGATTCACCCGCACCCGACATTGGGCGAGTCGATCGGCATGGCAGCGGAGGTATTCGAAGGCACGTGTACCGACCTGCCGCCGCAGAAGCGCCCCGCACGCGGTTGAGCGCGGCATTCGCTGTCCAGAGCGGCCATATCGGCACGCTCTGGGGGAAGCCACTCACGAGATGAACGGCAAAGCCAGCGCCGGGCTCCAGACGGAGTTGTGCGAGGCCACGTATCAAGGCCAGTCAGCGTCGCGAGGCGTTGCGGTCGTATTGCCCAAGCGCCCCCCCGATCGGAGCGAGCAGCCTCGCGCCTGTCATCGCGCCCGAGCCTCTGCGCCGTGGACGCACACGGTTCTGCTCTCGCGGCGGTTCTCGATCGCTCGAGCCTCGTCGCACACAACTCCGCCGATGTCGGCTCTACGGACTGAGCGGCCGGCGATCGGATCAGTACAAGGTGGCGCGCTGGCGATCCGGCAGTGCCGCGTCGTAACTCGCGGCATCGAAGCCCGAGTATGCCGAGCGTGTCATCTCGCCGGCGGTCGGCACCTCCTCCTTCTGCGCCCGCGCTAGCGACGACCACAGCTCCGAGCGCAGCAGGGCGCGCGCGCACTGGAAATACACGGCATCGATCGCAACCACGATCGCGGTCGCTGGCTGCTTGCCATCGATGGCGAGGCTGTCGAGAAGTGCCGGAGCGATCGAGATGTGGGCGCGGCCGTTGACGCGCAAAGTCTCGTTGATGCCGGGGATCATGAAGAGCAGGCCGATGCGCTCATCGGCGACGATGTTGCGGAGCGTGTCGAGCCGATTGTTGCCCCGCCGGTCGGGGATGGCCAAGGTCCGCTCGTCGACGATCCGGCACAACTCACCCCGCCGGTCGCCGCGAGGCGAGCAGTCGAGACCGCCGGGGCCGCTGGTTGCCACCGCCATGAAGGGCGCGCGCTCGAGCCAGCGCCGGTATTCGGGCGTCAGCGCCGGTGTTTCCTTACGCAGCGAGTTCTCGTTGACGGCCCCATAGTGCGCGGCGAGCGCCTCGATGGTCGAGATCGTGTCTTTCGTCATGGGACCTCCGCGACACCGGTGCCCTGGACACGGGCCCGCAATAAGTGTTCCTGCGAGTAGCGCACTCGGCAACTCGCCGACTGCGGGCAATCATCGCGCTGTCTGCGACGGCCTTGCTTCTTCGACTGTTCATGGCCGAAATTGTTCGCCTGGCCCGCCGGATCACGCAGAGCTATCGCCAAATCTTGGTGACGGCCTGATGGCTCAGGCGGCGGCTTTGGG
>CAYMEB010000303.1:0-5336 GCA_964389095.1 uncultured Hyphomicrobiaceae bacterium | reverse complement strand
TGTCCGACATCACCATGACCGGCGTCTGCAGCCGCTCGGCCAGATCGAACGCGTCGGCGCTCATGGAGAAGCACTCGGTCGGGTCGGAGGGGAACAGCAGGACGTGCTTGGTGTCGCCGTGAGAGGCGTAGGCGCACGAGATGATGTCCGGCTGTCCGGTGCGGGTGGGCATGCCGGTGGAGGGGCCGCCGCGCTGAATGTTGTAGAGGACGACGGGAACTTCTGCGAAGTAGGCCAAGCCCAGGAATTCGCTCATCAACGAAATGCCCGGTCCCGAGGTCGCGGTGAACGAGCGTGCGCCGTTCCAGCCGCCGCCGATCGCAACGCCGATTGCGGAAAGCTCGTCCTCCGCCTGCACGATGCCGTACAGGCGCTTACCTTCCTTGGTGACGCGCAATCGGCGAGCGTGCTTCTCGAAGGCCTCGGCGAGTGATGTCGACGGCGTGATCGGATACCATGCGCACACGGTAGCCCCGGCGAAAACGGCTCCGAGACCGGCAGCCTCGTTGCCCGTGACCATGATCTTGCCCTTGGCGCCGGTGGCGTGGCGGACCTTGATCGGCAGCGGGCACTGGAAGTGCTCCTGCGCGTAGGCGCGGCCCAGCTCCACGGCCTCCATGTTGGCGGATACGAGCTTCTCCTTGCCCTTGAGCTGATCGCCAACGACGCCTTTGACCACATCCATGTCCATGTCGAGCAGCGCCGTCATCGCGCCGACGTAGACCATGTTCTTGAAGAGCTGACGCTGCCGCGGATCGCGCCACTTCTTGGCGCACATCTGGGCGATCGGAATTCCGAGCACGGTGATGTCCGAGCGTCCCCAGGGGCGCGGCATGGTGGAATCGTACATCAGCCAACCGCCGGGGACGACAGCGGCCACGTCTTCCGCATAGGTCTGCGGATTCATGGCCACCATGAGATCGATGCCGTCGCGACGAGCGAGATAGCCCTTCTCCGAGACACGCACCTCGTACCAGGTCGCCAGGCCCTGGATGTTGGACGGGAAGATGTTCTTTGCCGATACCGGGATTCCCATCCGGAACAGCGTCTTGGCGAACATCGTGTTGGCCGAGGCCGAGCCCGATCCGTTCACGGTCGCGAACTTCACTACGCAGTCGTTGATGCCGCTCATTCTCTCTCCTTGGGATACGGTGCCGATCGACCGCATCCTCGGTCAGACAGGAGCCTTGCGCCTCCGCAGGTCACTTCAGGTAAGCCCTGTTGTGCGACTGACATGCCGCAGAAGCCTGCGTCTCGACATAGGTGAATTTCTGCATGTCCCAGGCACCGGTCGGACAGCGCTCCGCGCACAATCCGCAGTGCAGGCACATGTCCTCGTCCTTCGCCATGATGCGCCCGGTCTTGAGGTCGGTAGACACGTAGATGTCCTGCGACCGGTTGGTGGACGGCACGCGAAGCTGCGCCCGCAGCGCATCCTCGTGATCATTCTCGATGAAGTTGATGCAATCGACCGGACAGATGTCCATGCAGGCGTCGCATTCGATGCACAGCTTGGCCTCGAAGACGGTCTGGACGTCGCAATTGAGGCAGCGCTCGACCTCCTTTGCCGCAAGCCGATCGTCGAAGCCCAGTTCCACCTCGAGCTTGAGGTTCTTGATCGAGCTGCCGAGGTCGGCATGGGGCACGCTGGTTCGCTGCTCGCCGGAGTAGTTGTTCGAATAGGACCACTCGTGGATGCCCATCTTCTGGGACACGAGCGTATGGCCCGGCGGCGGGCGGTCCTTGACGCTGCGCCCCATGCACATCGCGTCGATCGAGATGGCCGCCTGATGCCCATGGCTCACGGCCCAGATGATGTTTTCCGGTCCCCATGCGGCATCGCCGCCGAAGAAGACCTTCGGGTTCGTCGACTGAAAAGTCACCCGATCGACCTTCGGCATGTCCCATTCGCCGAACTCGATGCCGATGTCGCGCTCGATCCAGGGGAACGCGTTCTCCTGACCGATGGCCATCAGGACGTCGTCACACTCGATCGTGACCATCTCGCCGGTCGCCTCGAGCTTGGGGCGGCCCTTGGCGTCCACACCCTTCTCGGCCATTTTCTCGAACACGACGCCGGCGAGCTTGCCGTCCTTCATCACGAAGGACTTCGGCGCGTGGTTGTCGAGGATCGGAATGCCTTCGTGCAGCGCGTCCTTGATCTCCCATTCGGAGGCCTTCATCACCTTTCGCGGCGACCGCACGGTGACCGTGACCTTCTCGGCGCCGAGCCGCAGCGCCGTGCGGCAGCAGTCCATCGCGGTATTGCCGCCGCCGATCACCACCACGCGCCTGCCGATCTTCTCGACGTGTCCGAACGCGACCGAAGTCAGGAAGTCGATGCCGATGTGAATGTTGGCCGCAGCCTCCTTGCGGCCCGGGATCTCCAGATCCTTGCCCTTGGGCGCGCCGGTTCCCACGAAGACCGCGTCGAAGCCCTCGGCGAGGATCTTCTTGAGGCTCTTCACCTCCTGTCCGAATCGGCGCTCGACGCCGAACTCCAGAATGCGGCCGACCTCCTCGTCGAGCACGCTCTCGGGCAGACGGAAGGAGGGGATGTTGGTCCGCATCAGGCCGCCGCCCTTGGGGTCCTTTTCATAGAGCACCACGTGATAGCCGAGCGGCAGCAGATCACGAGCCACCGTGAGGGAGGCGGGCCCTGCGCCGAGGAGGGCGATGCGCTTCCCGTTCCGTTCCGGAGAAATCTCCGGCATGAAGACGTCGACCTCGCCCTTGTAGTCGGCCGCCACGCGCTTCAGGCGGCAGATCGCGACCGGTTCGGCATTCTTCTGCGAAGGATCCTTGGCGTTGGCTTCCTGGCCGATCTGCACACGACCTCGTCGGCAGGCCGGTTCACAGGGCCGATCGCAGACGCGCCCCAGAATGCCCGGAAAGACATTGCTCTCCCAATTCAGCATGTAGGCGGCCGCGTACCGGCCCTGGGCGATCAGACGGATGTACTCGGGAACCGGCGTGTGGGTCGGACACGCCCATTGGCAGTCGACGACCTTGTGGAAGTACTTCGGATTGGAAATGTCGGTCGGGGCCGTGCGCCCTCGGCTCTTGCGAGCGATTTCCCGCGCACCTGCTTGCTGAGATGGCATCTAGCCTCGCCTTTCGGTCGTTTCCCCCGGCGCGCCTATAGCAGCCGCCCGTTCGACACGGAAGCGGACCATAATGAGACCGCGGAGACCGATGCAAGTCTGCGTCGGTAGTGCAATCATCGGTTTTCCAATACCAGACTGGCGCACAACGCAGCCCTAGTGTGCATTGAAGTTCCTGCATTCCCGGCCGATCATTGCAAAAGACCTTCCGGCCCCGGCACGCGACCGCGATGCTGCAGTGCAGCGGGAACCACTCCCGAGGAGAGCGAGACATGGCGAAGTCAGATGATGCCGTCGTCGTGACCGGCATGGCCCGCACGGCGCTCGGCGGCCTCCAGGGCAGCCTGGCGGGGCTTTCCGCCACGGAACTGGGGGCCAGGGCCGTCGCGGCCGCCGTCGAGCGTTCGGGCCTCGGCGCCGATGCGGTCGGCGAGGTCCTGATGGGCTGCGTCCTGCCCGCGGGCCTGGGACAGGCCCCAGCCCGGCAAGCGGCATTGGGCGCCGGATTGCCGCAATCCGTGCCCTGCACGACCATCAGCAAGGTCTGCGGTTCGGGCATGAAGGCACTCATGGTCGCAACCGACACCCTGCGTGCGGGTTCGGCGGACGTGATCGTCGCGGGAGGCATGGAGAGCATGAGCAATGCCCCCTACCTGCTGACGCGCATGCGGTCGGGCGCGCGCCTGGGCCATGCGGAAGCGAAGGATCACATGTTTCTCGACGGCCTGGAGGACGCCTACGACAAGGGCCGGCTGATGGGCACGTTCGCGGAGGACACGGCTCAATCCTACCAATTCACCCGCAAGGCCCAGGACGACTACGCGATCGAGAGCCTGAGGCGTGCGCGGATCGCCACCGAGGACGGCTCCTTCAAGTCCGAGATCGCCGCGGTGACGGTGGCAACCCGCAAGGGCGAGACCAGGATCGACCGGGACGAGCAGCCGTTCAGCGCCGACCCGGCCAAGATCCCCACACTCAAGCCGGCGTTCCGCAAGGACGGGACCGTCACGCCTGCCAACTCGTCCTCGATCTCGGACGGCGCTGCGGCGCTGGTGGTGATGCGCGAAAGCGAGGCGGCCCGGCGCAAGGTGCGGTCTCTCGCGCGCATCGTGGCGACGGCGAGCCATGCCCGCGCTCCCGCGTGGTTCACGACGGCGCCCGTCGGCGCCATGGAGGCCGTTCTGGCGAAGGCCGGCTGGTCGGCGGGCGACGTCGATCTCTACGAGATCAACGAGGCCTTCGCGGTGGTCACGATGGCGGCCATGCGCGACATGAAGCTTCCGCACGAGAAGGTGAACGTCCACGGCGGCGCATGCGCGCTCGGCCATCCGATCGGGGCATCGGGCGCACGGATCGTGGTGACCTTGATTTCGGCACTGCAGAAGTACGGCAAGACGCGCGGCGTGGCCTCGCTCTGCATCGGCGGCGGCGAGGCGACGGCGGTGGCGATCGAATTGGTGGCGTAGGGGGCGAGGTCCGCGGCGCGACGGATGCTGTCGAGCCAGAAGAGAGTTCGCGCGGCGCAGAATTTTCCCTCTCGCCGTTCCTCACGGGGAGAGGGGAAGGGTGAGGGGCGGCGACTTGCTCGGCGCGCAGGATTGGGGCCGGAGCGGTCAATGTGCGCCGCAGTCGCCACCCCCACGGTTGTCATCCTCGGGCTTGGCCCGAGGACCGATCGTGCAATGCACTCCAAGCGTCGAGAGTGAGCCGGAGCAAACGTCGCCGATCCGGAACTTGCGGCTGACGGCAGGTCCGGTTACCGTGAGGCCGACCGTGTGGCGCGCGTTCGTGCGACGGCTCTCGTACAGTCCTTGCCGCCAGAGCTGCGCTGGCCTTGCGCAGGTGTTTGAGCGGGATCGAATGTTTGATTGAGTCACATGGGCCTCTTCCGCGAATTCACCTGGCGTCGGTAAGACCGCGAAGGGCCCCCGTGATGATGTTTATGCGTCCGACGCTCGTAGCAACCGGCCGCTTTCAACGTGTCCACTTGGGCTCGCTTTCTTATCTAGTGCGCGCCCGTCAATTGGCCGAGCAATTGGGGAGCACTTTCTATATCTTAACTGGCCCCCAAGATGAGGAACTAGTAGTACACGGGATGCGAGTGGGGCGCCCTGAGAAAAGACGATTGCTGTCGTTTAGGGAACGAAGGGTTCTTCTGGCCGTTTTGCTGGACCTACCGCCCATGCCTGTCCCCTTAGTTCAGGCCGGCGTTGCCTGAGCGACGGCGAACCT
>CAYMEB010000302.1:0-5342 GCA_964389095.1 uncultured Hyphomicrobiaceae bacterium | reverse complement strand
GATCCAGCATTTCGCGTTGAGAGACGAACTGGGCAAATAACTCGGCACGTCGACAGTGCGTTGGGAAGCGCGGCAACCAGCTCCCACACCGGCATGCAGCCAAGACGATTTCACTAGCCACCAGCGGCTTCACCACACGAGTGTGAGGAGAACGAGTCCTTTGACATTACGCAATTTGCCGTGTCCCTCTTGCGTGCATAGCCTTGACAGTGCGAGCATCACTCTGGAACTGGCGGCGGATGTTTGCGAGGGGCCAACGTTGGCAACTATTGACCGCGCAGCAGTGATCGCAAAGTCAACTGTCCATTGGCAGCTCCCGTCGATGGCCGCCACCCCATTGGTATGCGCACTCATCTTCTGGATTGCAGTCTTCACGATCGCACCAGCATCGGCTAAGGGACACCGCGTCGCTCTGGTTGTCGGCAACTCCGGATACAAGCACACTACTATCCTAAAGAACCCGACCAATGACGCCGCCGATATGGCTGCGATCTTCGAGGACCTTGGCTTCCAGGTTCATCTCGGCGTTGATCTTGATCACCGCGCGTTTCTACGTCTCGCGCGACAGTTTGCTGACGCACTTCCCGAGGCCGAAGCTGCCGTTCTCTTTTTACTCAGGCCACGGCCTCCAAGTGCGAGGCAACAATTATTTGGTTCCGATCGACGCTGAATTACAGCACGAGATCGACGTTGATGCCCAAACTGTGAAGCTTGACTTGCTACTGGAACAGATGGAGCGGCATGCGAAAGCCACCATCGTCTTTCTCGATGCCTGTCGCGATAATCCGTTGGCACGAACACTCGCTCGAAGCATGGGACTAACGCGCGCGGGAGACATCAATCGCGGGCTAGCCCCGGTGCGGGCGTCCACGTTTGGCACGTTTATATCATTTGCGACGGCGCCAAATAATCTCGCGCTCGACGGCGATGGGCGAAACTCGCCATTCACAACGGCCCTCAAGAAGCACATCGTGGAAGCCGGCAAGGATCTCGGCGCCATAATGATCAATGTCCGCAACGACGTGATCATGGCCACCAAGGAAAAGCAGGTACCCTGGGAAAACACAGCATTGAGGGCGCAGTTCTTTTTCAAAGCGGCCGTCGCTCCGCCGCCTCAGGAGAAATTGCCTGCGCCCGATGCCCTCGCCGAGGCGGCCAAGGTCTGGAGTGAAATCAAGAACACTACAAGCATGGCAATGCTGGAATCCTTCGCGCGCCGATTTGATGGTACGATATATGCGGATATGGCCAGGGCACGCACGACGGAGTTGGCAGCGAGAAGCGTCGCTCCATCACCGGGTCCACTCGGCGATGCCAGAGACGACTTCCTCAAGTCGCCGAAACGTCGCAATTCGCCCTCCCTGGCGCAGTACGTTCTGACGGATTCGCCAAGCTATGCGCCGGGCGCCACAATCAAAATCAAAATCGGCGCCTCATCGCGCTACGTGAAGGCCTTCGCTGTGTTTCCGTTCGGCGCGGGCGGCTCTACAAAAAGCGAGGCCGTGTACAGCATTCCCGATGGTGGCTTGGTAATCCGCCAGAAAGTCCCCCTGACGACCAAGAGCGGAACCTACGACGTGCGGGTGTTCGTTCAGGAAATCCAGACCAAAGCAGAGGAGCAGCGCTCGCTCCCTGTTGACATCAATTAAGGAGCTATTTGTGGTCAACACGCTTCGACACTTGATCGTCGTCGGCCTTCTGATGTGCACCAATCAGGTGGCTTTAGCGCAACCCTGCGCTTCCATCGAGGGCATCGAGTTTGTGCGTGTTCCTGCCGGTACTTTCCAAATGGGAAGCGATAGCCTCGACGAACGCTACATCGGCTCTGGGGGAGATGCTGTCTCATATGATCGGCCCATTGGCGGGGGCAAGTACGCGCGCAGCATTAGGAATAAGGGTGGATTCCGCGACGAGTACCCCAAGCACGCAGTGTCGGTAAGGAGCTTCTGTTTGATGAAGACTGCACTGACGCCGTTAGATGCAAAGCGTCTGTTAGCCAAGTTCGCCATTGTACCGGAAGCCGATCTCGACGATGATAGCGACCGGCTCCAGTGGACCGAGGCCAACAACCTCGCTACGGCAATGGGCCGTCAAGCAGGAAAGCGGGTTCGCCTCCCCACAGAAGCCGAGTGGGAATTCGCCGCCAGGGGTGGCCTGGTCAACAGGCACTTTCCCTGGGGGAACATCGACGAAACTTTCAAAGGGCGCCCCGTCCGTGAGATCGTGCTGCTGTCCCGACAGGGATGCAAGCGCGGGGCGGTCTACCACGAGCCAAGCCTTAGCACCCCTGAACTGAACAAGTGCATGGCCGAAGCGGAGAGCATCAGTGACCACGTCGAGCTTAAGACTGTAGAGTGCTTCAAAAAGCTCGTCATCGGCCGAACTGGGCCGGTGCCGGAAAACGGCTATGGCCTCGCGGGAATGTCAAACAACGGTTGGGAGTGGACCTCGTCGAAATACAAACCTTACCCATACGCTGCGACCGACGGACGTGAAGAGAAGAGCATCCGCGTTGGAGAGGCGCGAGTGATACGCGGCGGCAACAGCGAAGCTGAGACATGCCTCGGCTACACAGCACTGCGGGGCTATGGGATGGTCCAGCCAGAACTAGAAAGTCGCCACCTTGCTCGCTTCGCGTTCACGGATTAGAGATAAGGCCAATCCCCGGCACAGATTGCGCTGGGCGATGATGGTCCTCGCGCTCGTGGCGGTGCGCCCCGCGGGAGCCGAAGACCGCTCGTTGGGGAGAGATGGACTGAAAATTGACATTTTCTGTGCTGCCGCGCGAACTCATAACGTTCCGGTGGATCTTCTTCGCGCGGTCTGGCTCGTCGAGAACACCACGATCGGCATTAAGGATAGCTTCCAAACAGCGCTCTTTGAACTCATGACCGCCAACCTCACCGAGATCTGGTGGAATCGCTGGTGGCAGCAGTTGCAGTCGGCTACCACCCGGTCGCATGAAACATTCGTGCGCCAAGGAAAATGGGCCATAGATGTCATTCAGCTCGGCGGCGTCTTCTCAATAGGCCCGGCCCAGATCACTCCCCTCACCGCGTTGCGCGCTTGCGAACATGACAGGATCGAGGGCAAGGAGTGCAGCACGAGTGTCCGCGAGTTGCTCGCATCGATGCTGACCCTCCCAGGATCAATCGACGCCGCCGCACGCGTGCTCGGCTATGAACGCCAGTTTCATCGCCAGGAGGCTGGCGAAGACATTGCATCGAACTGGGAAGAATGGGCGACACTATACAATTTTGGTGGGCCTCGATTCCGCAATTATTATGCGGCACGTGGGGGACAACGTGTCAACACCTTCGCCGCGCAAGCTCGCGCTATATGGGAGAAGGCTGTCACCTGTCCCTAACTCTCCTCACCCCGCTTTGCTGTCGTCCGCGCGCTTCCCCGGCAGTGGCGCGACATCCGTGATCCGGGCCTCTGGGAACATCGCCAGCAGCCCCGCCACGCTGGCGTTCTCCCGCACCCGCGCGATCTCGGCCTCACGCGCCTCGCGCTCGACCTCGCCGATGCTCCGCTCGCCGGGGCGGTTCGAAAGCGCGACCATCCATTTGCGATCGGTCCAGCCGTTGAGCTTGACGCGCAGATCATTGGCGAGCGTCGTCGGCGCGCCGGGCAGCAGGTGGATCTCGATCGTGCCCTGCACCGCGTCGAACTTCACGAGGCTGACGTGCTCCTCGAGGTGTACCTTGAGCTTGGCGTCCCGGCGCTTGCCTGCGAGCGCCACCACGTCTGCGAACGTGTTCACGGCGGCGGCCGCACTGTCGGACGCGGCAACCACACCGATGTCGGCATCGATCTCGGCCTGATCGTCATCCTCGGCGGCGATCACCGGCAACGCCTCGTCGAACGCGCCATAGTCGTCGGCGGATGCCGGCGGCGGCGGCTCGTCGCCCGCCACCTCGAAGTTCGATCGCATGGAGACGGCAGGCGGCTGCGCCTGGTTGATCGGGCCCGAAGCAGGTGCATCACGCCCCGCCGGCACCGGCCTCGTCAGCTCGCGCCCTGGAACTCCACCCAGCATCCGGATCACCTCGTCCGGCGAGGGTAGATCCGCCGTATGCGCGATGCGGATCAGCACCATCTCGACTGCGGTCGCGGCGTTCGGCGCCTTTCCTGCCTCTTCGGTACCCTTCACCAGCATCTGCCAGGCGCGCGACAGCAACGGCAGCGACAGCCGCCCTGACAGATCGGCGGCCCGCAGCCGCTCTTCGCGGGACAGGCTCTCGCCGGCACCGGAGGCTCCGGCAACCTTCGCGCGCGTGATCGTGTGCACGGCCTCGCCGAGGTCGATCAGCACTTGGAGGGGTTCGGCGCCGTTGCGGTGCAGCTTGGCGAAAGCGTCGACGGCGGCGCCCGCCTTGCCCGCGAACACCAGCTCCAGCAGGTCGAGGATGCGGCCTCGGTCCGCCAGACCGAGCATCGCGCGGACATCGGCGCCGTGCACCTTGCCCTGCCCCATCGCGATCGCCTGATCGAGGATCGAGAGTCCATCACGGACCGACCCTTCGGACGCACGCGCGATAAGCGCCAGGGCGTCCTCATCGGCCTCCGCGCCCTCCTTGCCGAGGATGTTCTGGAAATGGCTGATGAGCACCGGCGCATCGATGCGGCGCAGATCGAAGCGCTGGCAGCGCGACAGCACGGTCACCGGCACCTTGCGGATCTCTGTCGTCGCGAAGATGAATTTGACGTGCTCGGGCGGTTCTTCCAGCGTCTTCAGGAGCGCGTTGAACGCGCTCTTGGAGAGCATGTGAACCTCGTCGATGATGAACACCTTGTAGCGGGCGACGAGCGGCTTGTAGCGAGCGTTCTCGATGATCTCGCGGACATCGTCGACGCCGGTGTTTGAGGCCGCGTCCATCTCGATCACGTCGGGATGGCGGCTATCCATGATCTCGGCGCAATGGCGGCCCAGCTCTGGCATGTCGACGGTCGGGCCCGTAACACCCTCGCGTTCGTAGTTCAGCGCCCGGGCGAGAATGCGCGCCGTCGTGGTTTTGCCGATGCCGCGCACACCGGTCAGCATGTAGCCCTGCGCGATCCGGCCCGAGGCGAACGCATTGCGCAGGGTCTGGACCAGCGCATCCTGCCCGATCATGTCGTCGAAGGTGCGCGGCCGGTACTTGCGCGCGAGCACGACGTAGGGCTTGGCCGTCCCGGTCTGGGGCGCCGCCGCTGATTTGTCGTCCTTGGGCTTTTTCGCCATCGCCACGCACACCGCCCCGACGGCTGGGTTTGGGTCCCATGTGGTCAGCTCCCCGCAGGAGCGTCACATGCGACCAGCATAGCATTTCGTCGCGTGCGGCCGGCTCCCCGCAGGG
>CAYMEB010000301.1:0-5344 GCA_964389095.1 uncultured Hyphomicrobiaceae bacterium | reverse complement strand
AATGCGGGCGCAACCCGCTGAAATATAAAAGAAACTTTTGGCGCCCCGTAGGGGAATCGAACCCCTGTTTTCAACGTGAGAGGCTGACGTCCTAACCGCTAGACGAACGGGGCCACGCACGGGCTGTCTATAGGCGAGCGGGCCTTTTGCGGCAAGAGTGGAATTGGGCGGGTTCGCCGCCAGCGCCGGGGCCGCAGCCCCGGCCGGAGCCGCCTCGGCCTCAGCCGCCGATCTTGGGAGCGGCGAGGTGGCTGTAGATCGCGGTCACCCCGTGCACGTCGTACCAGGCGAGGGTCCGGCGGATGATCTGCTCGAACCCGAAGCGCGGCCGCCAGCCGAAGGCCTCGATCGTCCTGGACGGGTCCAGCACGACGGCCGGCACATCGTCGGCGCCGGGCTCGACCTCGGGCACCGGCTCCTTCAGCGTCACCTTCAGGTGATCGACGACGATATCGAAGATCTCCTTGATGGTGTGCCCGGTGCCGGTCGAAACGTTGAAGATCCCCGTCGGAGCGCCGTCGGCCATCACGCGGTCCATGATCGCGTAGAAGTCCTCCATGTCGACGAAGTCGCGCACGGTCTTGGAGCAGAAGCAGCCCTTGCCGGCCTTGAGCCGGGTATAGAACGTCGGGATCGGCCCGATCGCGAGGCGCGGTCCAGTCACGTTCGCGAGCCGAAGCGAGACGAACGGCAGCCCCGACATGGCGATATAGCTCTCGCCCGCCTGCTTCGAGATGCCGTAGCTGGTGAACGGTCGGGCCGGCGCGTCGACGGCAATCGGCACCCGCTCCGGCCGGCCATAACCCAGCGCCGTGTGGAAGTTCACGAAGCGCTTCACGCCCGCCGCCTGCGCGGCCTTCACGACGTGGACCGTGCCCTCGACGTTGGTGCGCGCGTCCTCGAGCCAGTTGTCCGGCTCCTTGTAGGCGGCGGCCGAGTGAACGACGTGGGTCGGCTTGAAGTCCGAAAACAGCCTCTGAACCAGCGCGCCGTCCGCGATCGACCCCTCGACGACCGTGAGCCTGGGGTGCGACGGCGGCAGCGAGCCGCGATGCCCGGTGGCGAAGTTGTCGACCACGAGCACGTCGTGGCCGCCTTCGAGATAGCGCTCGGACAAGCCCGAGCCCAGCATGCCGGCGCCGCCGGTGACGAGAATGCGCATCGTGGCAGCCTTCAGCTCTTGATCTCGCCGCGGGCTTCCTTCAGGTGCGTGTAGCCGCCCTGAACGCCCTCGCGCGCCCACCGGTCGACCGCGCGCTGCGCGATTTCGGAGAGCGGCGTGAAGGTGACCGAGCCGAAGTCCTGGAAGGTCCGCGAGGGATCGAGGAGGATCGAGGGCGCGTCGTCGGGACCGAGCGGCTTCACCTCGGGCTCGGGATGGCTGTTGAGCTTCATGGCGCCGACCACCGCGTCGTAGAGTTCGCGGATGGCGACGTCCTTGCCCGAGGAGAAGTGGTAGGTGCCCTGCCCCTGCCCGTCGGCCGCCTTGACCACCACGCGCGCGAGATCGCCCGCATAGCAGAAATCACGCCGCGCCGGCGTCACGAAGCAGCGCTGCCCCTTCGACAGGCGGCTGTAGAAGATCGGCAGAGGCCCGGAGACGTTGCGCTCGCCGATCACGTTGGCGAGGCGGAAGGTGACCCACTCCACGCCGGAGAACTGGACGTAGTGTTCGCCGGCGGTCTTCGAGATCGCGTAGCTCGAGTTGACCGGATTGATCGGATGATCGAGCCGGATCGGCTGCTGGATCGGCTTGGTGCCGTAACACAGCGCCGTCTGGAAATAGACCAGCCGCTTCACCTTGTGCGTCTTGCAGGCCTTGGCCACGTTGGCCGTGCCGGCAGCGTTGACGAGCGCATCCGTGCCCCAGTCCTCCGGGTCCTTGTAGGAGGCAGCGGTGTGCACCACCACATCGGGCTTGAAGTCCGAGAAGAGCTTGTCGACCAGCGCCCCGTCCGCGATCGTCCCTTCAACCTGGGTCAACCCCTTCTGCGGCAGCAGATTATCCCTGCGGCCGGTGGAGAAGTTGTCGATCGACATGACCTCCGTCCCGCGCGCGAGAAGAAGATCGGCGACGGCGGAGCCGACCTGGCCGTTGCCGCCAGTGATGAACGCTTTCATCCGTGTGTCCCTAACGTTGGCAATAGGATTGTCGTCATTGAGCCGCGACGCGCGCATCGGCCGGATCACAGTCCAGCATGCGCCGATACTCCGCCGCGCGGTCGTGGAAGGTCTGATGCCACAGTTCGAGGCTCAGCAAGCCCCAGGTCTTGCGCGAGAAGCGCTCGCCCTTGTCGAAGTTGGCCAGGATGGCCTCGGAATTGAAGAACTCCCGCTTTCGCGACTTCTGCGTCACGAAGACGTCGCCGACCAGATCGTGCAGTTCGCCCTCGAACCACTCCTTCAGCGGCACCGGGAAACCCATCTTGTCGCGGCGCTGCAGCAGTTCCTTGGGCAGATCGGCGCCGAACGTCGTCTTGATGAAGTGCTTCATCTGCCCGCCGGGGAACTTGATGTCGGCGGGAATGGTCGCGGCGAACTCGACGATGGTGTGGTCGAGCAGGGGCACGCGCGACTCCAGGCCGTGAGCCATGGACATGCGGTCTTCCACCTGCAGCAGCGCCGGCAGCAGGCACTTGAAGTCGAAGTGGGTCATGCTGTCGAAGTAGGCCTCCTTGCGCACGTTGCGCTCGGAGTTGAAGATCGCCTTGAAGCGCTCCATCACCGAACCGCGGTCGAGCGAGGACCAGTCGACCTCGTCAGCCATGTCGGCGGAGCGGTCGATCAGGCGGAAGTAGCGCTCGTCCAGCGGACCGAACAGTCCTTTGGAGAACAGTTGCCGGATCAGCGGCTTGTACTCCTGTAGGATGGTGAGGTGAGGGATGATCGATTCCGGCGTGACGACGAAGTTTCCATTTCGGTAGGTGCCATCGATCGCGGCCTTGAGCGACTGCTCGAGATAGGCCACCAGATAGCGTGCATAGCCGCCGAAGATCTCGTCTCCGCCCTGCCCGCCGAGCACCACCTTCACATGCCGCGCCGCGAGCTTGGACACCATGTATTGCGGGAAGGAGCCGGGCCCCGCGACCGGCTGGTCGAGATGGTAGATGACCTTCTGGATATTGTCCCGGAAGTCCTTCGCCGTGATCTCGATCTCGTGCAGGTCGATGCCGCCGTCCCGGCAGGCCGCCCTCGCGTAGGCGCTTTCGTCGTAGCCCGGGAATTCCGTGAACTTGCCGTGGAAGCCGATACGGCCCGACGACGGTTCCCGAGCCGCCAGAATGCCGATCAGGCTCGAGTCGATGCCGCCCGAGATGTAGGCGCCGACGGGAACGTCGGAACGCAGGTGCACGTTGACCGAGTTCTCCAGGAGCCCGCGCATCTGCCGGCCGAACCAGCCCGCGCGGTGATCCCAATCGATCTGGTATTGAACGTCCCAGTACCGCGAAACCGTGACCTTGCCGTTCTCGACCGTGATCGAGTGGCCCGGCAGCAGTTGCTTGACGTGCTTGAACAAGCTGCGCTCGCCGATCGTGTACTGGAAGGTCATGTACTCCGCGAGCGCCTCGCGGTCCGTCGAGACTTCCGGCAGGACCGGCAGCAGCGCCTTGATCTCGGACGCGAAATAGAAGACGCCGCCGACGACGGCATAATAGAACGGCTTGATGCCGAAGCGATCACGCGTCGCGAAAAGGCGGCGTCCGTCGTTGATGGCGAAAGCGAACATGCCGCGCAGGTGCCGCGGGCAATCGGTGCCCCATTTGGCGTAAGCGGCAAGGATGGTCTCGGTGTCGGAGGTCGAGCGGAATTGCCAACCCTCCTTCAACTCTTCCTTGAGTTCCAGGTAGTTGTAGACTTCGCCGTTGTAAGTGATCACGGTCCCGTTCGGTCCGACCATCGGCTGGTGGCCCGAGGGCGACAGATCGATGATCGCAAGACGCCGATGCACCAGCCCGCACGAGCGTGCCTCGTCGATCCAGTAGCCGTGGCCGTCCGGCCCGCGGTGCGCGATCAGATTGCCCATCGCGGCGATGCGCCGATCGACGTCGGGCAACGCACGGCCGTCGAGCGTGATCAATCCGGCGATGCCACACATGGGAAAGTTCTCCTCTGCCCGGGGTTCGGGCACGGACGCATTCGAAAAGTCCAGCGACCCCAATTGCGCGATCTTGTGCGTCCAGGCAAGGTCGCTGAGGCAACGATGCCCAGGCTTCGTGGGCTCCGGCCTCGTCTCTTGGGCGGAGCATGCACACGTCCCGGCTGACTGATACATGTTCACAGAGCCCGCGCAAGAAAGCCCTGCGGCCGGCGCGACGTTCGGCCACTGGATAACCCCAGGCATGAGGCCGGTGTGGTTTGTCGGCACCGGCTGAGCCAGATGCACACTTGTCGGTCGCCGGTTTTGCCGCTAGCGAGACGCCGGATGAACCGGTCGGCTGATGATGCGTCGGCTGGATTTGGCGGCCGACCTCGGCCTTTCGGCCGCGCCGGCGTAGCTTTGGGCCGGGCGCGGCCCGGGACGGACCACCGGGTTGATCGCGCCATGCATCGTGGCGCCGGCCGGTTGCGCGCCGAAATTAGGGATGGACGGATCGAGCATGCAGGCGCAGACGAGAATTCCGACACTCGACACGGTCAATATCGGCGTGATCGGCCTCGGCTATGTCGGCCTGCCGCTCGCAGCGCATCTCGGCCGCAAGTTCCCGGTCGTCGGGTTCGACATCAATCGCCAGCGGATCAGCGAACTCGAGAAGGGGCACGACCGCACGCGTGAATGCACGAAGGACGACATCCTCGCAGCCAAGAAGCTGAAGTTTTCGCATGCCCCGGAGTCGTTGAAAGAGACCAATCTCTTCATCGTCACGGTGCCGACGCCGATCGACGCCGCCAAGCGGCCCGACCTGACGCCCCTGGTCAAGGCCAGCGAAACCGTGGGCAAGGTGCTCCGAAAAGGCGGCATCGTGGTCTATGAGTCGACGGTCTATCCCGGCGCCACCGAGGAAATCTGCATTCCGGTGATCGAGAAGGCCTCCGGCCTCAAGTACAACGTCGACTTCTTCGCCGGCTACAGCCCGGAGCGCATCAATCCCTCCGATCATGCGCGGCCTTTCCCCAAAATTCTCAAGATCACCTCGGGCTCCACACCCGAGGTCGCCGAACTCGTGGATCAGGTCTACCGCGCGGTCGTGACGGCCGGCACGCACAAGGCCAGCTCGATCCGGGTCGCGGAGGCCGCCAAGGTGATCGAGAACGTCCAGCGTGACGTGAACATCGCGCTCGTCAACGAACTGGGCATGCTCTTCAAGCGCATGGGTCTAGAGACCCGCGAAGTGCTCGAAGCCGC
>CAYMEB010000300.1:0-5377 GCA_964389095.1 uncultured Hyphomicrobiaceae bacterium | reverse complement strand
TCGGGCTTGTCCCGAGGACCCAAGGCGCGGCAGCCTCCGACCGTCGCGATGGGCCATAACCGACACAAGCCAGACGCGGATCATCAGACAGCGTGTGCTTTTTCAGCACGTCACTCCGCCGGCAGATCATCGCAATCTCGTTGCGCTGCAACGAAAACTGCAAACTTTTGAGCAACGAACGGTCGGTCTTCGGCGATCTTCGGGCATCGCTACAGCAGCAGGGTTCGCGCTGTTGACGGGTCAGGTTGACCCTGAGCGACATTGTTCTTTTCGTCCGCTTCGATGAACGCGATAATTGAGAGCGGACATTTGCGTGCTTCGGCACGGTCCCACCGGACATTATCTTTCTCACGCGGGTCGCTCTCGGCGGCCTCAATTTCGGAGCGCTGAAAGTTCCTCGCCGATCACCGTTGCAATCGTCTTGCAGTCTTCCTCGGACAAGCTCAACGGAATGCGCATGTCACATAGCAGTTCAAGCACTTCGCGCGTGCGCGGCGGCGTGTACCGCTCGCTGAGATAGCCCCAATGCTCCGAGAGCGACGTGTAGCCCTGCGGTGTACGGCTGCCGAACCATTTGAGGAAGACGCCGCGCTCGCGGCATTGCGCCAGGAACGACTGGAAGGCAGCTGGCGAGAGGCCCGAGACGATGAATTGGATCGAACTCTGCACGTAGGCCTCGGCTTGCGGGCGGCGTGGCAGACGGACGCCGTCCAGTCCGGCAAGGCCCGCCGCGATGCGGTCATGCCGGTCGTTCCAGATGCGCGCACGTTCAGCGAGCAGAGGCAGTTGCGGCCTCGCCAGAGCTGCGGTGACGTTGGACATGCGCATGGAAAAGTTCGGCGTGATCGCTTGCCAACGCTCGAATGCAGCCGCTGGCGGGCGGCGGCGATGCTGCGCAAACAACATGTAGCTGCCTGAGTAAAGGATCGCGCGGGCGGCGAGGTCATCATCGTCGGTGATGAGCAGACCGCCTTCACCCGCATTGATGTGCTTGTAGGCCTGCAGGCTGTAGCAGGCAGCCTTGCCGAACGTGCCTGACGGGCGGCCCGCCCAGGACGCGCCCATGGTGTGGGCGCAATCCTCGATGACCGTGATGCCGAGGCGATCCGCAACGCCCATGACCGCCGTCATGTCGGCGCTGTGGCCGCGCATGTGTGAGAGCAGCAGGTGGCGCGCGCCGGTCGCTACCGCCTTGCGTTCCAGATCGATGACATCGATGGTCAGGTCGCCCGTGATCTCGACCAAGACATGCTCGGCGTTCGCATGCGCGATGGCGCCGGGCACAGGCGCCAGCGTGAAAGCGTTCATGAGCACTTTGTCGCCGGGCTTCACACCGGATGCGACGAGCGCGAGGAACAGCGTGGCGCCGCACGAGTTCGCGGCAACACAGTACTTCGAACCGATGTAGGTCGCGAACTCGTCCTCGAGCAGCGAGACCTCCGAGCCTTCCCCGAGCGTCTCGCCATAGCGGTGAAGCCAGCCCGAACGCAGCACTTCGTTCACGCGCTTCATCGCAGCTTCCGGAATCTCCGGCGGTTGCGACAGATCGATGGCGAGGCGCGCGCGTGTTCCGGTTTTGGCCATTGGTCAGATCGGTTTGCCGTCAGCGCTTCAAAAACATCGCTTCGAAACTACCGGGCGCGGCGTCAGGCGAATAGATCTCGGCGCTGCCCACGAACTCAGTGCGGCCGGCGGATCACGCGCCCCGGGCAATGCTCCGTTCGCTTGCCATCGCGAAGGGTGAAAACGCCGCCGAGCAGCACGTGATCGAAGCCCACGGGATGCTGCTTGGGCTTGGTCAGTGTCGACTTGTCCTTCACCATCGCCGGATCGAAAACGACAAGGTCCGCTGCAGCGCCCACCGCCAAGCGACCGTGGCCCTTCAGACCCAAGCGGTCGGCCGGCAGCGAGGTCATCTTGCGCACGCCCTCTTCGAGAGAAAGCAGCGCGGTGTCGCGAACATAATGGCCGAGCAGGCGAGCGGTCCATCCGTAGCCACTGAGTGAGCCGATCACCGGCTGCATGGCGGAGTGGCGCGACAGTGCGAGCGTATCGGACATGACCGCGCACTCCGGTTGCTCGATGCACAGTCGCACGTCATCTTCGGAGAAAGAGTGCGAGGTCCAAAGCATCTCCGTCAATCCGTCTGCTTCTTCGAGCAAGAGATCGAACACGGCGTCGAACGGGTCGGTGTTGCGGCGCAACCCGATTTCACTGAAGGTCATGCCGACTAGGCCGGGGTTCGCGACCGACCGCAACAGGACGATATCGGCCCACTTGCGATCGGTGACGAGCCGCCAGATCGGCTGAGGGTTCTGTTTCATCAACTCGCGTTGCTGCGGATCGCGCAGGCGGGCGCGCAAGGCGTCGACACCGCCCTCGCGCGCCCAGACGGGCAAGGCGGCGACGATGCTCGTATGACTCCAGTCATGTGGAATCACGTCATAGGCGACGTCGACACCTTCGCGTTTGGCACGCGCGATCAGTTCGAGCGTGCTCTTCATCGCGTCCTTCGGCGCGCCATACTTGGGTTGAATATGGGAAATCTGCAGGCGTGCACCGGCATGCCGCGCGGTCGCAATCGCCTCGGTGAAGCCGAGATCGTAGTAGACGTCGCGGTTCCTGACGTGGGTCGCATAGAGCAGTCCATGCTGCGCGCAGCACTGGCAGAGGCTTGCGATTTCGTATTGCGGCGCAATGTTCCCAGGGAAGTACTCGAGCCCGGTCGAGAAGCCGATCGCACCTGCTTCGAAGCACTCTTCGGCGACGCGCACCATTTTGCGGATCTCGTCACCTGTCGGCGCTGAGACGGCATCGCCCTTGACCACGCGGCGAATATTGCCGTGGCCGACCATGGCCGCAACGTTCACGCCGAGGTTGGAATGGTCGAGCCGGTCGAGATACTCGGCGAAACTGCGCCAATTGACGTCGACGCCAGCCTTGATGTGTCCGACGAGTTGATGCCCTTTCATGTCGTTGCCGAACGGCGCACACGATGTGCCGCATTGCCCGACGACTTCCATCGTCACGCCTTGCATCACCTGGCTGTCGGCCGAGCCGTCGACGAGGAGCGTGAAGTCCGAATGCGTGTGGATGTCGATGAAGCCGGGAGCAATCGTCCTGCCGCGAGCGTCGATCTTGTCGCGCGCAGCAACGCCCTTGAGGTGCCCGATCTCGTTCACGACGCCATTGCGCACACCGATGTCGGCGGCAAATGCCGGCGCACCGGTGCCGTCCACGATCGAGCCATTTTCAATGATCACGTCGAACATTCGTCGCCCTTGCCGCTTTTCGTCGGGGAACACGGCGTTGAGACGTCCGCGCATTCCGAACGCACGCGCAGTCGAGCTATCGGACCCGCCCGTCCGACGTCGGTTGCCCTCTAGTCCTTGCTCATGCCCCAGAACACCGACCAGCCGGACTTGACGACACCGGTTATGTTCTTGCGCCAGGCTGTCGGTCCGACATACTGCCCAAGCTGAACATGCGTCGGATTTTCCGCGACGTGCCGCTGTACGGCTTCAGCGATGGCGCGCTGCTTGCCCGGGTCGATCTCCCTGGCGAAGGCGTCGCGCAGCTTTTCCAGTTCAGCATCGCACGGCCAGCCCATCACCGCCTTCTCGCAGGAGGCATTGAGAAAGCTGGTGGTCAGTGGATTCATGATCCCGACGGATGGCCACGAGGTGGCGAACAAGCTCCACCCACCGGCTGACGGCGCATCCTTCCTGTTGCTGCGGGCGACGAGCGTCTGCCAGTCCATGGACTGCATGTCGACCTTGAACCCTGCCTTCTCGAGCTGCGCCTTGGCAACGGGAGCGAGATTCGCCAGCGCAGAGATGTCGGTCGGGTGGAGCAACACGACCGGAGTGCCGTCGTAGCCGGCTTCTTTCAACAACTCGGCTGCTTTGGCCGGGTTGCCGAACCGATCTTCCCAGCCCTTGAGGCTCTCATACGGAGTGCCGCACGGGTACAGCGACTTGCACTCCTGGTACCACCTGGCGTCACCGATCGTGCTGTCGAGGAAATCCTTCTGCGTCAGGGCGTAGGTGACGGCCTTGCGAATCTTCGGGTTGTCGAAGGGTTTGTGCAAGGCATTGAAGCGCAAGCTGTATTGACGCCCTTGCGGCGACAGAACCTCCAATACGATGTTCCGATCCTTTTCCAGCAGCGGTACGAGATCATACGGCGGCGCCTGCAGGTAATCGATCTCGCCAGCGATCAGCGCGTTCACTTGTGATTGCGCATCGGGGATGTAGATCCATTCGACGCGGTCGACTCTGGCGATCTTGCCGCCGGCCGTGCCACTCGCCGGTTCGCTGCGCGGTTTGTATTTGGGATTGCGGACATAGACGACCTTCGCGCCGGGCTTCCAGTCGTCCTTCTGGAAAATGAAGGGGCCGGAACCCGTGCTGTCATTGATCTGCTTGAACGGGTCCGTTTCGGCGACCCGCTTCGGCATGATGAAGGGGACCAGATTCCAGTTCTTGCCGAGGCTCTCGAGGACCAGGCCATACGGCTCCTTGAGCGTGAATGAGAATGTCTTTGCGTCGATGACCTTCCAATCGGCGATGAGCCCGATCAGCTTCTGGCCGAACGTATCTCTTGCGCCCCAGCGCTTCAGCGACGGGACGACGTCTTCCGATGTGACCGGCTGGCCGTCGTGCCACTCAAGGCCGTCGCGCAACGTGAACGTCCAGGTCAGTTTGTCGTCGGATACCTTCCAGGTGTCGACCATCTGCGGTTGTGGCTTGAGGCTGTCGTCGTAGCTGAAGAGCGTGTCGTAGATGAGATTTGCGTGATCGAGGACGATTTGAGCAGGTGCCCAGATCGGATCCAGGATCTTCAGGTCCGAGTGCATGGCTGCGCGGACGGTTTTTTGCGCCAGCACGGCGGCCGGTGCGGCCAAAACCATCGCACCCGCCAAGGCGGTGACCGCAGCGAGACGAAGTCGCAAGTTCTGCCTCATGGAATACTCCCAGACATCGCGGTCGTCGCCGCAGCGCTGACGCGTCCGACCGACGCCCAAGCCTAGAGTGATTTTGATAGACGTAAATTCGATTCTTTGTCAGCTTTGATGCAGAAGGTGCATCATGAACATCCAGCAGATCCGCTACTTTTCGGTCCTCGGCGAAGAACTCCATTATCGTAGAGCCGCAGCGCGCCTCCACATTTCACAACCCGCTCTCAGCCGATCGGTGCAACAGCTCGAAGCGGCGCTCGGTTTCCCGCTGCTCGAGCGGAACAACCGAAAGGTCGTCCTGACTGGTGCCGGCGCCGCGTATCTCCAGGGCTGCCGCAGTGCGCTCGCCACGCTCGACACCACGCGCGATCACGCACGCCGCACGGCGCGAGGGCATCGCGGCGAGGTTCGCATTGG
>CAYMEB010000299.1:0-5397 GCA_964389095.1 uncultured Hyphomicrobiaceae bacterium | reverse complement strand
GGATACGGGTTTCAGCAAGCGGCTCTAGACCAAAATAGCCTGCGATACCACACATTGTCTCGATCTAGCCTTTAATCATATCAGTCATGATCTGTTGGCCCGCCGAGACGGGAACCAACAACCGCCTACCCAGTACTCGGGATTCGGACCCAGGGGTTAATCCGCCAGCGGGACGCAGACAAATCAAGTCATCGCCGCTGAGCATCGCGCCCGCGGGCAAATCACGAGCGGCACAGACTGAGCGGCGAGCGACTGCGATTGTTGTGGACTCGGACGGCATCACGCGCTTCTCGCCATCCCCCAGCAATCGGTTCGCTTGTTTCAGTCGCTCCACCAGCAGCCTGAATTCCTCTGGTTCGGCCGATAGCTGATGATCTCGAAAAGCCGACAACGTTTTAGACAGCGTGAAATGCTTCTCAATCACTCTTGCCCCCAACGCAACGGAAAGTACTGCCGCCTCGATTCCGAGCGTATGGTCAGAGTATCCGACGATTCGGCCAAATCGGGACAGCCCGAGGATCGCGTTGAGGTTTGCTTCTTCCGCCGGCGTCGGATAGGCAGACACGCAATGTAGAATCACCAAACCGGGATCTTCGATTTGTGCGTCAGACCACGCCTTAGTCAGAGTACCGACCGAAAAGGCCACCTGGTCAAGGTTTGTCATCCCAGTCGACAGCAGGACCGGTTTTCCTGTTAGCGCAACTCGCTGTAACAGGCCGACGTAGTCATTGTCCCCTGATGCGATCTTGAATGCGGGCACTAGCGGCGAAAGCAAATCAACACAACCCAAGCTAAATGGGCTGGACAGGAACAGAACGTTATTATTTTCCGCCACGCTCGCGAGATACTCATCATCGGAGGGCGACAGTCTATACCTCTGAAGCTGCGCTAATCGGGCCGCCTGCTGTGGGGCAACTAATTGTTCGGGGACGATCGATTGAAATTTGACGGCTCCGGCACCCGCGCGAGCCGCTTGAACAATCATCTCAGCAGCGAGTTTCACGTCGCCCTCGTGATTGTTACCGATCTCGGCAACCACTAGCACTTCCTTCGTCAGATCAACTCCACCGATTTTCATGGTTGTGTTGTCCGCTGGGAGCAATGAAAATGCAGCACGTACTGCGCTGAGCACAGCCGTAAACCCAAAGACTCGTAGAGCCGAACGGAGGGCGTGTTTGCGGCCTGCGTTCCAACCCGAATAGCAGAGGGCACTCTCCCATCGCCCGTACCATGTCTGCTCGCGTGCAAAATCAGTGCTTTACCCAGCCCACGCCCCTGACAATCCGGGTGCACCCCAATTAGGTCGACTATCAAAACGTTCTTGCTGCTCCATATCGATTGCAGAAAACCGACTACTCGACCACCGGACTCCGCCACGACCATACCGTCGCCACGTTGGCCACTGAAAAAATTACCCGCCCATTCCGCCTTAATGGTGTTCGCAAGATTTAGTGGAACTTTTGGATCGAGATGAAACCGAGAGAACCGAAACGCCGATCGGGCGATATCTCTTACCCCCTGCTCATCTTTCGGTTTGGCGTGGCGCAACACGTGCGACGAGGGCAGCCCGTGCAGTCGCCCCCCCTCGAATGTGAGGGATGTGTCTACGATTCGGAAGCCCTTATCTACGAGCCCAGAAACGATTTCTACTTGGGATACGTCATGCTTAGCATAGGCGAACCCAGCCGTTGCGGACGCCAAGACCCCGAACGGTAACGATCCCTCACGCCGATGAACTCGCCAAACGGGTCGGTCGAAAATACCAGCCAACCACCCGTCCGGGTGAAGCCCGGCCTCTGAAAGCTCTCCAAACGCTTCACTGCTCAATAAACAACTCCGGTTGCTCCTCGGCCAAACGTTTGTACCAACGAATGTAATCAACAAAACCCCGATCGACAGGGTACTCGGGTTCATAGCCAATCAAGCGTCGTGCCTTATCAATACTCAGCGTGCCTCTCTCCGGCATCAAATTATCGCGTGGATTATACGCAATGCTTAGACCAGGAAAATGTTCGAGCACTAACTGAGCTAGATCATTCAAACTCCGCGCGGCTCCATAAGTAATGTTGAACGTTTCGCCCAAAGCAGCGGGCGAGACGATACAACGGACGACGCCTTGACAAAGGTCCTTGATATAAGTGAAGTCCAAACCATCTTTTCCATCGCCGTTGATCGTCAAAGACCGTCCGCGGAGCGCATTTTCTATAAAGGCCTGACCCACACGGCGACTAACGCATCTTTCCCCGTACAAGGCAGAAGGACGGATTATCGTGTAGGGCAAATCAAAGACTTGGTTATAGGCAATCACCAACTTTTCTGCGCCATATTTCAAGGCTCCGTAGATACCCATTGGTTCACAGGGCCTATCTTCAGTCACAGCGGCGCCTTCAAAATTGCCGTAAACCATCGAAGAAGAAAAGTAAATCAAGTGCGCCCTCGATCCGCGAATCGAGTCGAGAGTATTTTCGAGCGTCCTCATGCTGTGGTCGAACGTACTAAAGGGATCTTTATTGGATCTGTTCGCGTGTGCGACCGCAGCGAGATGAATCACAACGTCAGGCTTAATCGAATTTAGACAACGCGTCATAAGACTGTAGTCACGAGAATCGATTATGTGCAAAGGAATTCGAGCGCGCCTTAGTGCATCAAGCCGCAAATTGATGAATCCGACATACAGCGGGCTGTTTGGATTAGATGCGATCCCCTCCGTGAAAGCACCGAGGTTATTTACCTGAAGACTGTCGATCACATGGGGTTGCGCGCCCAGAGATTTGAGTTGCAGCGCCAAGTTATGACCGATAAAACCTGCGCCACCCACCAGCGCGACGACTTTTCCTTGTAGAGCACTGGGATTCATTTTTTTACATCCAGCAATACTTTTTTTACGGCCTGCGCGATGTACTTCATATCCTCTTCACCCAAGTGAGGCCCAACCGGAAAAGCGATGGACTGGTGGCTGATTCGGGACGCATTAGGGAATAGTAACGGATCGAAGCCATACTTTTCCCGGTAATAGCGTAACTGAGGGACGGGCCCCGGATAGTAAACACTGGTGCCAATTCCGTGATCGCGCAAACGATTGATGATTTCCGGTCGCTTCATCGCAAGCTCATCTTTCAAAATCGCTACGAGACAGTAATATGCATGCTGGAAATCACGCGAGCCGTCGACCAAGCATCGGATTTCGTCGATGTCGGCAAAAGCCTCTCGAAGTGCCACATTGTTACGCGAACGCTGCAGCAAGAAGTCCGGTGCTCGCTTGAGTTGCTCTAAACCAATCGCAGCCTCTATCTCGTTCATCCGGTAGTTGTACCCAAGCAAGTCGACATCGTAAACGCCGGGCACGGCGCGCTCCCCAACCATTTTGTCGTAGCCGAAAGCTTTTAGGCGGCCGACTTTAGCTGCAATTTCCGGGTGACGGGTGATGAACATTCCGCCTTCCGCGGTAGTGATGTGCTTGACTGGGTAAAAGGAGAATGACCCAACGTCGCCGAGTAACCCGGCGTGCACCCCTTTGTATTTCGTGCCTACCGCTAGAGCAGCGTCCTCTACGACAAACAACCCGTGTTTAGTCGCGAGTGCATTTACCCGATCCATGTCAACCGGGAGACCGAGGTAATGCACCACACAAATCGCTTTGGTCCGTGGTGTTATCGCAGCCTCGATGCCATCGATTTGAATGTTCCCAGTCTCAGGATCGACATCGACAAATACTGCCCTTGCACCGGTGTATTCGACCGCGTGTGCGGTCGCAACGTGGGTTTGTGCCGGTACGATTACTTCATCTCCCGGACCGATCCCGAGATATAGGTATGCGAGGTGGAGACCCGCGGTACATGACGCGACGGTATGCGCACATCCGCCGCCGATGAAGCGACAAAAATCGGCCTCGAACTGTCGGGCAATCGGACCGTGAACAAACTGACTACCATTCAAAACGCCTAGGACAGCAGATCGTTCCTCATCGCCGATGATAGGTTTGCCAAATGGCACGTCGCGTTTCATGACTCACTCCTTGGTCGTGTACCACTTGACGACTTCCGCCTTGCCAGTTGCAAGCGAACGATCAATCGCCAAACAGGTAGCAATTGTCGATAGCACGTCGGCCTCGCTCACTTCAGAGTCGCCACCGCATTTGATCGCGTCCAAGAATCCAGGCAGCAGATCGCCTTTGGAGACGCCTGGATAGGAGGAGGTCAAAAGCTCTGGCGACACCGCTGGGTCTCGACTCCGGAAAATTAATCCCCCGGAGACACCGTTTTCAATCGTTCCCTGAGTGCCGTAAAGACTGAGTTTATGAAAGTGCGGATACACGCATCCGAAATTCGCAGACACTTTCCCGACGACTCCGTTCTCAAACCGCAGGAGTGCCGAAACCATATCCGGTGTCTCGAAGCCGGCTCCCTGACTGCAGACTTTGTTGCCGATTGCGGTTACCTCGGTGACGCAAGACCCGACGATCCAGATCAGCAGATCGACGGCGTGGATACCACCACCGAGAACCACAGAGTAGTCGGGGATAGAACCGCGCCAACCAGCAGTGACCTTGTGCAGACGACCGTAGTTATAGTCGGCCTCGACAGAGTACAAAGTACCGATACCCCCACCTTGAACTCGACTACGGATGTCGCGAAATCGTTCGCTCATGCGGAGAATTGTATTTGACGATAGTCGAATATCGGGCCGGCTTTTCAGGGCACGACAGATACGCTCCAACTCGTCCGAACTGGTACAGAGGGGTTTTTCCACGAAAACATGGAGCCCATCATTTATCGCTTGCAGCACTTGGCGTGCGTGGTGATGATCGAAGCTAGCGATGGATACGATGTCCATACCCCCCGCTTCAAAAAACGAGTCGGCGGACGTATACGCCCGGCAGGATGGGTACCTCGCATGAACCTCGGACAGCTTTCGAGGATCCTGATCGCAGATTGAGACAACATCCGCACCAGCGGCTAAATAGCCTTTGATGTGCTGCTCGCCCACGCCGAGACCAATTACCCCAGCTCTCATGCGTCAGTCCTGCCACCGGCCGTCCGCCCCCAAAGCGTCACCCACTCATCCACGCCATACCCCAGATGAGCGCCCTCGCTAGCGCGAATGAGCTCTTCAATCACACGAAAATCAGCCTCCGTATCCACAGACAACTGCACGTGCTGGTTATCGATTTCAGAGACGAAAGACACGATCCGATAGGCTCCCGGAGAGAGATAGATGGAGGAGGTAACGTGCTCCCTAGACTCCCCCAAGACTTCTAAATCAGCGCGCTCCAAAGCGGATCGAGAAATCACCTCAACCGACTGGCCTTTAGGATAACTTCTAGGCCAAACGTTAGAAACGATATCGGGACGCTCCTGCCGGAAAATCCGTATCGCACGAGTAACGAGCTTCGGGTCT
>CAYMEB010000298.1:0-5407 GCA_964389095.1 uncultured Hyphomicrobiaceae bacterium | reverse complement strand
GATGCAGAGCAGCGAGAGGAGCGTGTAACTGCCGTCGATCGAGCCTGCCGCGTTCGCCTGAATCAGCCGCTGTACCGCCTCCGCGTCGAAGAGCCCTCGCCGCCGAATCGCCTCGGTGGAGAGCATGCCGTCGAGCACAGGCCTCAACTCCCCGGTCATCCACTTGCGGATGGGGGCCCCGAATCCAGTCTTCGGCCGGTGGATCACATCCCAGGGCAGGTACGGCTCCATCGCCTTCTTCAGCACCCACTTGCCGACCGAGCCTCGCTGCTTGAGCCGGTCCGGAATGCGTGCGGCGAACTCGACGAGATCGAGGTCGAGGAACGGGACGCGGGCCTCCACGCCGACCGCCATCGACATCTTGTCGGTGTAGGCCAGGTTGTGATCGGCGAGAAAGAACCGTTGCTCCAGCGCCAGCATCCGCTGCAGCGAAGAGGCCTGGCCTCGCAGCGGCATGATGAAATCCAGAAGCGGCTGCCAGGCGGATTCGTCTCGCATCTGCCCCCGAAGCTCCGCCGAGAAGAGCGATCTCGCCTCGGTCTCCCGCAGCCAGACGAAGTAGTTCGCCAGCCGCTCGTCCGGCCCCAGGCCCGCACCACGGAACAGCCTCGCGAGCCGTCGGCCCACCGCACGGCGCTGGTCCAGGTGCGTCGAGAACGCCTCCAGACCAAGGCGGAGGGGGCGAGGGAGCCACATCCATCCGCGGTCCAGCATGACGGCGTGGTGCCGACGGTATCCGGTGAAGAGGTCGTCACCGGCCGACCCGGACAGGAGCACCTTGATCCCCTGCTCCCGCGCGAGCTGGCTGATGTAGAGGACATTGAGCGGCGCGGGATCGGCGAGCGGTTCGTCGAGCTGCCACACCATCCGCTCGAGGTCACCGGCGATGCGTGAGGAATCGATTCGCACCACATCCAGACGCACGCCCAGATGCTTCGCCACGCGCCGCGCATAGGGAAGGTCGTCGGTGCGCCCGTCCTCCTCGCCGCCCGCGACCTCGATGGAGAAGCAGCGGATGTCCGGATGTACCTCGCGCGCCAACGCGACGACGGCACTCGAGTCGAGGCCACCGGACAGGAAGGCTCCCACCGGCACATCGGCCACCATCTGCCGCTGCACAGCGGTGCGAAGCGTCGAAAGTGTTCCTTCGACCGCGTCCCGCTCCCCGAGATCGGGCCGGACACCTCGGAAGACGGGCAGCCGGTACCAGGTCCAGCGTCGCTCCACGCGTCCGTCGCGGATTTCCACCGCCTCGCCGGGCAGGACCTTGCGGACGCGACGCAGTGGCGTGCCGTCGCCCGGGCACCAGAGCATGGTCGTGTACCGCAGCAGCGCCACCGGGTCGAGTTCTCTCGCCTCCGGAACGAGTTTCAGCAACGACTTGAGCTCGCTCGAAAAGGCGACGCCGTGTTCCACCTGGCTGTAGTACAGGGGCTTCACACCAAGTGCATCGCGCGCCATGAGCAGCGTCCGCTCCCGCGCATCCCAGATCGCGAAGGCGAAGATGCCGTTCAGGCGGGGAAGCATGCCCGCACCCTGCTCGGCGAAGAGCCTCAGCAGGACTTCGGTGTCCGAGCCTCCGCGAAACCGATGGCCTCGTGACTCGAGCTCTCGACGGAGCTCGAGGTAGTTGTAGATCTCGCCATTGAAGACCAGCTGGAAACGCCCATCCTCCGTCGCCATGGGCTGATGGCCCAATGGCGAAAGGTCGATGATCGAAAGTCGCGCATGGGCGAGTCCCACCGACCCCTGTGGGTCGACGAACTCGCCGTGGTCGTCCGGACCTCGGTGCTGCATGGCGGCAAGCCCGTCACGAAGGGCGTGCGCTTGGAACCGGCCCTGAAAACCGATGATGCCGCACATGGCCGGCCGATCCTAGTGCATCGAGCCGAGCGGGAACTACCATGCCATCGGAGCGTCTCCGGCCGCCTCCCTCTTCCCGACATGATCTCCGCCATCCTTCTGGTCCTCTTCGGCGTCCTCTGCCTCTCCGCCCTCCGTTCCTCGGCGATCGCGGCGATGCTGGTGATCTCCATGCTGTCGATGGAGCAGTGCCTTCAGGGCTATGTCCCGCTGCTCCGAAGCGGGCAGGGACTCGAGTTGGTGAATTACGCGATCGGCCTCACCACCATCGTCGGGGCGTTCGCCGCGATCACCCGCGACCCGCTCGCCATCTCCCAGGCCTGGAGCTCGACCTGGTTCATGCTCG
Organism: uncultured Hyphomicrobiaceae bacterium; assembly: GCA_964389095.1. Taxonomy (GTDB): domain Bacteria; phylum Pseudomonadota; class Alphaproteobacteria; order Rhizobiales; family Hyphomicrobiaceae; genus JABFRJ01. Next base: position 3,198 of record CAYMEB010000298.1, on the reverse strand, counting down.
TGGGACTCTTCGCGTGGGCGGCCATCACGATTCTCTGGTCACCAAGCCGAAACGACGCCGTGAGCCTGCTTCGCTGGGGCATTCCGTACTTCGCGATCAACGTGGTGCTCGGTCCCATGCTTGTGCGGTCCTTTGAAGATCTGGGGCGAATGTTCGCGTGGATCATCGTCATCGGGTGCGTGATCTGTGCGGGTGTGCTCCTGAGTCCGGAGTTCACCGTGTATCAGGGCCGGCTCACGCTGAATCTTTCGACGGGCGATCGTTCCGCGCCGCTCGCGCTCGGCGAATTCGGCGGATTCCTCATGATCGCATGCGCGCTGTTCCGGAAGGGAAGACTTCCTGGACCGCTCGCGGCGGTCACGTTGCCCGTCCGCATCATCGGATTCATCCTGGGCACGGTCATCGCGGTCAAGTCAGGCTCCCGCGGACAGTTCTTGTTCGCGGTGGCGATCCTGCTTCCGTTCTTTCCGATCGCGGCCCCCGTCCGGAGCATCCGCGTGTTCCTCTCGTCGGCCGTGGGCATCGCGATCGCCGCGGTCGCGGTGCAGTACATCTTCTCTTCGGTCATCGGCGGACTCTCGCGCAGCGAGGCGGAGCGGTTCTCGGTGGACGAGATCCTGTATGGATCGAGCAGCGCTTCGGGGCGTTTCGACAACATCATCACGCTCTGGAGTGCGTGGAGCCAGCGTCCTCAGGCCTGGCTCGCTGGCCTCGGATACAACGCATTCACCTCGTACAGCCTCTCGGGCGAGCCCTATTCCCACGTGCTCTTCGCCGACGTCATCTTCGAACTCGGCCCGATCGGCGTGCTGCTCCTTGGAGCAGGCCTCTTCCTCGGCATCCGCTCCGCCATCCACCTGATCGGCATGACTCGTGGAAGGCCGGAGGCCCGGCCCCAGACCGCCATCCTGATGGCGTTCCTGGTGTATCAGCTCGTGCTCGTGAACAAGCAGGGCGCGCTCTGGGGCATTCCGATCCTCTTCCTCTTCCTGCCCATGGCGACCGCGATCGAGCGCAACGAACTCGTCCAGGCGGAGATGCAGGGAGACTGGTCTGCGGAGCCGGCGGCTCAGGCCGATGTCGAGGCGGCGGCGACAGGCCGCACATAGAAGGCGTCCAGCCAGGTCAGCAGCGAGTAGATCCGGAAGAAGACCGAATCCGGAAGTCGCTCGACCACGGCCTGATCGCGCATCCTGGACTGGAGCAGGCCGAAGTCGATCGCGCACTCGAGCGGTCTCTGCGGCATGCCCCGCGACGCCACGCGATTCCGGAGTGTCCGGATGGTGGAGTTGACGAAGCCGAGCTTGCGACGCTGCCAGACGATCTCCTGCGGCAGCGTCGCCGCGGCCATGCGCCGAAGGATGTGCTTGCCGTAGCCCTCGTTCAGCCGCAGCTCGTTCGGAAGCGACATGCCGAACTCCACCAGCCGATAGTCCAGGAACGGACACCGCGTCTCCAGATTGACCGACATGGAGATCGCGTCGCCGTACTGGAGCAGCGAGGTCAGGCCCGTCCGATGATGGAAGACCGACTGCTCATGCAGGTTGCGGCGACTGAAGCGCAGATGCATGACCTCGGCCTCGGGGGTGCCGAGCACGCGGGGCCCCAGCAGGGAAGCGCTGCCCCACCGGCGGTGCTGGTGCAGATAGACCGTCCGGCTTGCGTAGCGAATCCACTCCTGGGCGGCCCGCGACCAGCCGTCGGATTCGGCCTGTGCCCAGAGCGTGCGAGCGGCCTGGGCGAGATGTCCCGAGAGCAGCGCATCCAGCGCCCCGAACGGATACATGTAGCTGTAGCCCACAAGCAGTTCGTCCGCCCCCTGGCCCTCGAGCATCACCGTGAGTCTCTTGCGGGCGGCACGGCACAGGTTCAGGTACGGCACGACGGCGTGGGAAGCGTGGCCCGAGTCCATGTGGAACACGCAGGTCCGCAGGTCCTCCTCGACGGCCTCCATGCTCGCCTCCTCCACCGGGAAGCTCTGGTGACCGAATCGCTCGGCGATCGACCGGGCCAGCGGCAGCTCGGATCGCTCCATCGGCCGGAACCACGCCGTGAAGGCGTCGAGCTTCTGGTGGAAACGCTCGCCGACCAGCCAGGCGATGGCCGAGGAGTCGAGCCCACCCGAGAGGCTGAGCCCCAGCGGCACATCGCTGCGGAGCCGGATGCGGATCGCGTCCTCGAGGAGTCCGGCGAATCGCGCATCCGCCTCGTGTTCCCCGATGTCACCGACCGGATCGGGATACCTCCAGAACGGGACCGGCTTCCCGGCGAGGCTTGCGGACATCCCGAGGGGGCACCATTGATGACAAGCCTGCGGGAAACGCTCGATGCCCTCGAACCACGACCGCGAAAACTCGCCTCCGACGGAATACTTCAACTGGACGCCGATCGCCTCGTGGTCCGGGGCGGGCGTCCTGCCGAGGTAGGCGTGGATTCCCTTCGCCTCGGAACACACCACGGTCTCGGTGGTCCCGCGATGCACGAACATCGGCTTCACACCCCATCGATCCCTGCCCAGGAGCGCCTTGCGGTCGACGAGATCGACCAGCACGAACGCCCACATGCCGTTGAAGCGACGATGCGCCTCGGCACCCCATCGCAGGATCGCCTTGAGCAGCACCTCCGTGTCGGACGACGTCCGGAACCGGACCCCCTCCTGCTCCAGATCCTGACGGAGTTCCACATAGTTGTAGATCTCGCCGTTGAACACCAGCCCGTACCGGCCGCATTCCGACCAGAACGGCTGGTTGCTCTCGGGCCTGACGTCGATCACCGCCAGCCGCGCATGCCCCAACGCGACGGTCCGCGACGGGTCGACGAACGAACCTGTGGCGTCGGGACCTCGATGGCGGATCGCGTGCAGGGCCGCCTGCACACGCCGCTCGGCGTCCGCGGGCAGCCCGCCGGGCGCATGGGACCAGACTGCGAAGATTCCGCACATGGCGGTGCGAGTCTAGTGGTCGGTGGTGCCCGCGATCAGGCCGGTCGTCCACCGACGCCCGAAAGATCGTGTCCCGCGTCCCGAAGGGTCTTCTCCCGTCGCGCGAGCTCGAGGTCGCTCTGGACCATCATCCGGGCCAGCTCCTCGACGCCCACCCGGGGCTTCCAGCCGAGCTTCCGGGTGGCTTTCGCCGGATCGCCCTGCAGTTGCTCGACCTCGGCCGGGCGGAAGTACTTCGGGTCGATCTCCACGAAGTC
>CAYMEB010000297.1:0-5408 GCA_964389095.1 uncultured Hyphomicrobiaceae bacterium | reverse complement strand
GATATGCCGCCTTCACCGATTCACGCCGTCACCAACTTCCGCGCATAGCTCGCTGCCAAGCAGGCCGAAGCGCTCCGCCTCGCCGCTCACAGTCTGAAGTCCTCCAGCGCGAACGTCGGTGCGCGCAAGGTGTCGGAATTGGCGCGCCGCCTCGAAGAAGCCGCTCGCGTCGGTCTTCTGGACGGCACCGGGCAGGTGGCATCCGAACTCGCCTGCGAGTTCGATGCCGTCGCCGGCCACTTCAGAATGGAACTCGGCGCGTTGGCGGCCCGAGCCTCCTGACGCTGTTCGCAATCCCGCAGCGGTCGATCGGTGCCCCGGCCGTCGTGCGGCCTACTTCCCCTTTTTGGGTGGCTTCGGCAGCGAGCCGAAAAAGGCTGCCAGCGCCTCGACCTGATCGTCCTCGAGAGAGTCGGCCACCGACTTCATCGCCGGGTTCGTCCGCAGTCCCTGCTTGTAGAACGACAGCGTGGCCACGAATTCCTTGTGATCCCAGCCGATGATCGAGGGGATGCCGTTGTCGGTGCCGTCGATGCGGTGGCAGGTCGTGCATTCCGCAGCAAGGTGCTTGCCGTAGGCGAGCTGCTTGGCGTCCTGCGCGTGGCTCGACGCGCCGGTCATCGCCACGGCCGTGATCAAAACCAATCCTTTCATGCTTTCGCGGCTCGCTCGCCGAGAAATCATGTGCATCCTCCCTGGTCCTGGCGCGTTGCGCGAGCGCTCTTGGCGTCACCACCTATAGCGGGTCGCGAACACGCGAGCCAGAACGACCGATGGATGAGGACGGCGCCGGCCCGTGTAACTCTCGGAGCGGTGCCGCTGCAATCCGGCCGAGAACGGCGCGCCAGACCGATCTGCCGCCACATTCGGGGTCCTCGGGACGAAACTGGAGATCGACGAAACCGATCTGCGAGAGCCTCGTGCGGTATTCGCCGGGCGAAAGGCTCGCATGGAAGAGCGGATCGCCCCACAGCGGGTTCGTCCGCTCGCCGTCCTCGGGCCCCGAGGTGAAGAGCAGCCTGGCGCCGGGACGCAGATGCCGCGCGAATTGAGCGAGCACTGTGCGCTGGGCCTCGCGGTCCAGATGGAAGAAGCTGTCCCACGCGACGAGGGCATCGTAGCGTCGTCCCAGGTCCAGCGTGCGCATGTCCGCGTGGATGGCCTCGGCCCCAGGGCAGCGTATGCGGAACAGCTCCAGCATCGCGGCTGAAGCGTCCACTCCCGTTACGCCGAGCCGCCGGGAGAGAAGATAGCTGGCGATCGGCTCGCCCGCTCCGCAGCCCACGTCGAGCACGGTCCCGCCCGCACCGAGCGGCGCGATCAGCCAGTCGAGGTCGGCGCGCTCGGACAACGATCGGCTGCGCTCGCGATCGAAGCGTCGCGCATGGCGCTCGTAGAAGCGCTGGACATCCAAGGTCTCAGCCCTCCGTTCGGCAGGCGCGCAACCCGCGCCGTCTCACGCCCGTGCCGCCACCCGCGGAGCGACCTTGGTCTCGAGCCAGTTGCGGAACTCGAGTCGGCGGACCAGCGGATCGAGAACGTCGGCACCCAGGCCGTAGCGCCACGCGAGATCGCGCCGCGTCGGGTCCAGGTGCAGCGCGCGGTAGTCGCCGGCGATCGTGTTGACCTCGTCCATGTTGCGCGCCAGACCTTCCGAGATGTGTCGCGCCGCGCGTCGTTCGACCAGGGCGGCAAGGAGCCCGAAAGTGAATTCGGGATGATACTGGACGCCCCAGAACGAGCGGGGGCCGTCGCCGAGCTCGGCCGCCTGCACCGGGCTGACCGCGTTGGAGGCCAGCAGGCGGCCGCAGGAGGGCAGCCGTGCCACCTCGTCTTCGTGGCTGCACAGCGCGTCGAAAGCGGGCTGCTTGTCTCGATAGAGCGGGTGGGCGCGTCCGGCCTCGTTCAGAATGATCGTGCGCGCGACGCCGATCTCCCGTCCACGCGGATTGAGGTGCACCTCGCCGCCGACCGCGGCGCACATCAGCTGCAGGCCCCAGCACGATCCGAATGTCGGTATCCCCCGCTCGAAGATCTCGCGTGCCAACTCGATCTGGCGCCGTACGGGAAGCTCGTCCTTGTAGACGTTGAGCGGCGATCCAGTGATCGTCACTCCGTCGAAATCCTCGAGCGACACGCCTTGGGGGAGTTGCTCGCCATCTGCCACCGATATCGCGAACACGTCGAGGCTTTCGCAGAACGGCTTCAGCGCATCCGTGAAGAGTGTTTCGTTGTCGGCTGCCAGAGGTAAAGCCGACACCTCCCTCTGCGAGGCCTCGGGACTGCCGTTGAAGATCAGGATGCGCGGCATCGAGCACTTTCCATTATGGGACCGGAACCGGCGAGCAGATACACCGTTTCGCCAGTCCGTGCCATCGGCGGGGAGCCGCGGACGGCGGCTGCCCGACACCGCGGCGCAACCTGGCGGCGGGGATCGCGCGGCACGGGGGCGGCCCGACTGCCAGCGACAAAATGCGTCTCTTGATGCCGGGCGGGCATTTCTCTACGCCTTGATCCGGTAAGAAACCTCCGCCACTGGAGCCAGGCAAATGTCCGACAATCCGGTGATCGCCCAGAAGGGGCCCTATCAGGTCAACCTCGAAGAGGGCAAAGCCTATTTCTGGTGCACCTGCGGGCGTTCTGCGAAGCAGCCATTTTGCGACGGCTCCCACAAGGGCACGTCGTTCCAGCCCCAGAAGTTCGTCGCCGACAAGACGGGAACCGTGAACCTGTGCGGTTGCAAGGCCAGCGACGACAAGCCGTTCTGTGACGGCAGCCACAATATGCTCTGAGTGGGGGGGGCGCCTGCGGCGCCTTTCATGCTCTGCGCCGATCCTGCTGGATGGCGAGGAGTCCGGCCACCACCATGGCGATCGCCGCCAGATGGTACCACGCGACCTCCTCGCCGATCAGGAAGATCGCCATCGCGGCGATGTACAGCGGTGCGAGCGATATCGAGGCGGAGGTCAGCACCGGCCCGTTGAGACGGAGCGAGATGTTGTAGCCCAGGAAGGCTGCGCATCCGGTCAGCAACACGAGACCGGCGAGCCAGCCGAGAATCCGCGGTGTCGGCGCCGGCAGCGGATGCCCGGCGAGTTCCAGCGCCATGGCCGGCACACAGGCCGCCGCCGCAGCCGCGGCCATCAGCGTGAACTGGGCGAACGGCGTCATGGATGTGGTCTGCCGGGTCATGGCGACCGTATAGCCGGCCCAGACGGCCGTGCCGGCCAATGCCCACAACTCACCCTTGCCAATTCGCAGGTCGGCCAGGGCCGTGAGATCGCCGCGCGTCAGGATCAAGGCGACGCCGACCACACACGCCAGCAGGCCGACGCCGAGCAGGGCCGTCGCGCGCTGCGTTCCGCGCAGGATGCCCCAGGCGGCGACGAGCGCCGCGGTACAGGCGTAGATCAGTCCGACGGTCGTGGCGGTTGCGGTCTGCACGCCGGCGTATGCCGCATAGGAGCAGAAACCCATTCCCAGCGCGCCGAGCACGAGTAGGCGTCCGAGCTCCGACCGACCGACCCTCCAGCGTTCGCCCGCGCCACGAGACAGCGCCACCATTCCGATCACGACGGCCGCGAGTGACCAGCGGATGAAGGTCAGCGTGGCCGGCTCGAAATCACCGACGAGTGCGCGCGCCGTCACCGGGTTCAACCCGAAGAAGGCCGGCACCAGAACGAGAAGGATCAGTGCGCCCACCGGTCGGCCGCTCTCGAATTCGGGTTCATTCCGCGGCCGCGACGCGCGGTCCGTTTAGGACGGTCTCTCGCCCGGCGGCCGGGTGCTCCGGCACCAGTGCGGACAGGGCGAGGGAGACCGCCGCAATGCCGACACCGAGCCAGAAGATCAGCGACGGGTCTCTCATGCCGACCACGCCGAAGATCACCGGCAAAACAACGGCCGCGATGTGATTGATCGTGAAGGCGACCGATGCCGTCGCCGCCATGTCGCCGGGATCGGCGATCTTCTGGAAATAGGTCCGCTGCGCCAGCGTCAATGTGAAGAAGACGCCGTCGATCACGAACAGGACGCCGGCGACCAGTGCGCTGGTCGTCATCGCGTAGCTCGCGAAGACGACGATCAGCACGATGTTCTCGAGTGCGATCGAGCGACGTTCGCCGAGCCGCCCGACCAGAACGCCCAGGTAGGGCGCCAGCAGCGTGGTGAGCCCCGCCGTGATGAGCATCAGGATCGCGATGTCACTCAGGCTGTAGTCGAAGACCTTGACCAGAAGAAACCCGCCGAAGGCCATGAAAAGTTGCCGCCGCGCGCCGCTCATGAACGTCATCAGGTAATAGAGCCAATAGCGCTGACGCAGAAAGAACTGCTTTCGTTGAGGAACCGGACCTTCGAAGCGCGGGAACCGCAGCACGGCCAGTGCGGTCAATGCGACGCAGGCGAGGCCGATCACGAGATAAAGCGAAACGAAGGTGCGCCATCCGACCCACCACGCCACGGCGAGGAAGCTGTAGGCGATAAGCTGCGCGATCGCCCCCGCCGAGGTGATGCGCCCCATGTATTGCGCCGCACGGCCCTTCGGCAGCAGTTGGAGCTGCAGCGACTGGTTGACCGTCTCGAAGTAGTGGAAACCCACCGACATGATGAAGGTGGTGACGAGGACGCCCGTCAGAGTCGGAAACCAACCTGTGATCGCGACCCCGAGGCCCAGCACCGCCAGTGACAGATAGGCCAGCGTCTGTTCCCGCATCACCGCGATCCAGAAGATCGCCGTGAACGCCAGGAAGCCCGGGATTTCCCGGACGCTTTGGGCGAGCCCCATGTCCTTCCAGGCGAAGCCCGCCTGCTCGATTGTGAAGTTGTTGAGCAGCGCCTGCCAGGCGGCGAAGCCAAGCCAGTTCACGAAGGTGAGCGACATCAGGAATGCCAGCGGCGCACGCACGGCAGGTTCGGGAGCGAGCGCCGCAAACGCGCGATCGGCCAGCGATGCGGGGGGTGCCGCCATCTGTGACTGCCCTCGAGTTCGGGGATCGGAATCGAGCCCGAACCGTGTCGGTGGTCCGCCGGCCCGTCAACCCGCCGACGCGCAGCCCAGACGTGCGGAGGCGGCTGGCGCGTGAAGCCCGTGCCGTCGTGGCCGTCCGGTCGCGATTCGGGCAAGTGTGACAGATGCGGCAAACCGCGACGGTGCCATCCTTACGCCACACTGGCATCTGGTGCGGAGGCAGGCTACACAGCCGCCGGCGGGCCCGTGACGTGTCGCGGTGCCCGGGGGGAGTATTGCTCGGCGCCATCCCGGCGCGCGACGAGGCACCATGCCCAACAAACTGATTATCGACGGCACCGAGGTCGAGGTCGACGACGACCTCACCCTGTTGCAGGCTTGCGAGCAACTGGGCGTCGAGATTCCCCGGTTCTGCTATCACGAGCGGCTGTCGATCGCCGGC
>CAYMEB010000296.1:0-5421 GCA_964389095.1 uncultured Hyphomicrobiaceae bacterium | reverse complement strand
CACGGATACCGCTCGGCCCGGGCTATCAGGTGCCGGGTGCCGAGGCGATCCGCCGCGGCGCCGGCATCCTGGTCGCTGCGGTAGGCCTCATCACCGAGCCCGCGCAGGCCGATGCCATCGTGCGCGAAGGGCGCGCCGACATGGTGATGCTCGCGCGCGAGCTGCTGCGGGACCCGAACTGGCCCATCCGCGCCGCGCTCGCGCTCGGCGAGGCGGGGCGCGTATCCATCCCTTGCCAGTACTACTTGGCGTGGTCCGACCGGGGCGGTTCCCGGTTCGTGCCCGTCGACCCGGAGACCTGAGATGATCAAAGGAAAAGTGCAGACCGTCCTCGGCGCCGTGGAGCCTTCCGCGCTCGGCCTCACACTGCCGCACGAGCACGTCATCGTCGACATGACGCTCGGCGCCTGCTCGGCGCATTCGCTGGTGAACGTCACCGAGTCGGTGCGCCGCGCGGCGGCGTTCCCCGACGCCGGCCTCGAGCCGGGCGAGGGCGGACCGGGCATCGCCGCGACCTGGGCCAAGAAGTGGAACCAGCCGATCTGCCTCGAGAACCGCGCCGACGTCGAGCGCCACTGGTTCTTCTACGGTAACTACAAGATCAACGACATCGAGGACGTCATCTACGAGGCGAAGCTCTTCAAGCGCCACGGCGGCGGCTGCCTCGTCGACCAGACGTCGATCGGTCTCGCGCGCGACCCCAAGGGCCTGCAGCAGGTGGCGCGGGAGACGGGCCTGCACATCGTGATGGCGACCAGCTGGTACACCCACGAGTACCACAACGACGAGGTCAAGACCTTCGACATCGGCCGGCTGCGCGACCGCATCCTGCGCGACCTCGAGGTGGGCGTCGCCGACGGCGTGCGGGCGGGCATCATCGGCGAGGTCGGCCTCAACTGGCCGATGCATCCGGACGAGGAGAAGGTGCTGCGCGCCTCCATCCAGGCGCAGAAGCTCACCGGCGCGCCGCTCAGCGTGCACACCGGCTTCGGCCCCGACGCCTACTGGCGCGTCGTCAAGATCATCGAGGAGGAAGGCGGCGACCTCTCGCGCACCATCATGTGCCATGTCGAGCACCGTCTGCCGACCCGCCCCGCGCCCGACTCCTTCGACCCGGCGCCCTTCATCGAGCTCGCGCGCACCGGCGTGTACATGGAGCTCGACTGCTTCGGCTGGGAAGGGTCGTACCGGCAGCGCGGCAAGGTCGACATGCCCAACGACGCGGTGCGCCTCAACTACCTCACCGCGCTCGCCGACGCCGGATTCGCATCGAAGCTGCTGATCTCGCACGACATGGCGCTGCAGCACTGGCAGCGCAAGCACGGCGGCCACGGCTGGCAGCACATCCCGGAGACCGTCACCCAGCTGATGCGCTACAAGGGCTTCGATACGAAGCTCATCGAGCGCATCCTGTACACCAACCCGCAAGAGATGCTGACCATCAAATGAGCGCCGCGACGAAGACCGTCGACCCGGTCACCATGGAGGTCCTCCGCGGCCGCTTCGACGCCGTCGCGGACGAGATGGAATACGCCATCCTGCGCAGCGCGTACTCGACCATCGTCACCGAAGCGCTGGACGCCACCGCGGCCGTGTTCGACGAACGCGGGCGCACGGTGGCGCAGGCCTGCGCGATCCCGGTGCATCTCGGCACGCTGACGGAGCTCGGCCGCCGCTTCGCGCGGCACTACCCCGCCGGCACCGCGCAGCCCGGCGACCTGTACGTCATCAACGACCCTTACCAGGGCGGTACGCACCTGCCCGACATCGCGGTCGCGGCGCCGGTGTTCAGCGGCGGCGAACTCGTGGGCTACGTCGCCACGATGACGCACCACCAGGACGTCGGCGGCGCCACCCCGGGCAGCGCCTCCACCAACGTCTACGACCACCACTCCGAAGGCCTGCGCATCCCGATGGTGCGGTTCGCGACCGGCGGCGTCATCGACGAGGACCTGCTCGCCGTGATGACCGCCAACAGCCGCTCGCCCGACAACATGCGCGGCGACCTGCTCGCGCAGGTGGCGGGCTGCATCACCGGCGAGCGGCGTCTCGCGGCGGTGTTCGGCGAGTACGGCATCGGCAAGGTGCGCCTCGCCATCGACGCGCTGATGGACTACTCCGAGCGCCTGACACGCAAGGCCATCGCCGACATCCGCGACGGCGAGTACACGTTCTCGGACTGGCTGGACAACGACGGCTCCGAGCACGGCACGGAGCCGGTCGAGATCAAGGTCGCGGTCCGCGTGCGCGGGGAGGACATCGAGTTCGATTTCACCGGCAGCGCGCCGCAGGTGCGCACCGGCATCAACAACGTCTCGACCTCCACGCTCGCGGCCGTCTACTACGCGATCCGCACGCTGACGGGCGACGCCGCACCGAACAACGACGGCTGCTATCGGCCGGTGACGCTGCGCCTGCCCGAAGCGAGTATCGTCAACGCGCAGTACCCGGCGCCGATCAACGCGCGCGGCGTGGCGCTCGCGCGCATCGCGGATGTGGTGATGGGCGCGATGAGCAAGGCGCTGCCCCGGCGCATGCCGGCGGCGGGCTGCGGCCACGCCACCGTCATCCACGCCGGCGCCTACGACCCGGCGACCGGAAAGCGCCGCGTCGGCGCCCTCGGCGGTCCGCTGCGCAGCGGCATGGGGGCGCGTCCCGGCAAGGACGGCATCGATGTCGCGGACCACGACCTCTCGAACTCCTACCACGTGCCCATCGAGGTCACCGAGCGCGAGTTCCCGGTGCGGTATCGCGTGCTCGAGCTCTGGCCCGATTCGGGGGGTCCCGGGCGCTTCCGCGGCGGCCTCGGCTACCGTGTGGAGCTCAACTGGCTGAAGGGCGAGGCCAGCCTCGCGCTGCGCCGCGAGCGGCATGTCTTCAAGCCCTGGGGCATCCACGGCGGCGGCGAAGCCCCGGTCTGCCGCACGGAGCTGCAGCAGGCGGACGGCCGCAGCCGATCGCTGCCCGCCAAGATGGTGCTGCGCATCCAGGCCGGCGAGACGCTCAAGTACTGGTCGACCGGCGGCGGTGGCGCCTACCCGGCGTGGCAGCGCGATGTGGCGGCCGTGCTCGACGATGTGCTCGACGGCCGGGTCACGCCGGAAGCGGCGGAATCCGACTACGGCGTCGTGATCCGTGAGGGACGCGTCGACGCGGCCGCGACCTCGGCGCACCGCGCACGGTTGGCCGGATGAACCCCGACGGCGGCATCGACCCTGTCTCCCGCGAGGTGATCCGCGGCTGGCTGGACACGGCCGCCGAGGAGATGCAGAGCGCGCTGATCAAGTCCGCGCACTCGATGCTGATCGCCGAGGGGCGCGACGCGACGGCCGCGCTGTTCGACGAACAGGGCCGCACACTCGCGCAGGCTTCCTCGATCCCCGTCCATCTCGGCGTGATGGTCGGCCTCGGCCGCATCATCGCGCAGCGCTATCCCGCAGGCGTCGCGCAGCCCGGCGACATCTACGCGACCAACGACCCCTACGCCGGCGGCACGCACATGCCGGACATCGCGGTCTGCGTGCCGATCTTCTATGACGGCGCGCTGGTCGGTTACGCGCTCACCATGGCGCACCACCGCGACATCGGCGGGCTGCTGCCGGGCAGCGTCAGCCTCAAGGCCCGCGACATCCACGCCGAGGGCCTGCGCATCCCCTTGGTGCGGCTCGCGCGCGGCGGCGAAGCCTGCGAAGCGGTGTGGGACCTCATCATCGCCTGCAGCCGTACGCCGCGCAGCCTGCACGGCGACCTCGGTGCGCAGGTGGCCGGTTGCCGCACCGGCGAACGGCGGCTCGGCGAGCTCTTCAAGCGCTGGAGCCCGGCGACGGTGCGTGAGGCGGTAGCCTCGCTCATGGACTATTCCGAGCGCCTCACGCGGCAGGCCATCGCGGCGCTGCCGCGCGGCCGCGCCTCGTTCGTCGACCATCTCGACGACGACGGCCTCGACCCCGATGCACCGCCGGCGCGCATCGAGGCCAGCGTCGAGGTCGTGGGCGACGAGATAGTGTTCGATTTCACGGGTAGCGGACCGAGCGTCGCAGCCGCCATCAACAACGTGGCGGCCTCCACCACCGCGATCGTCTACTACGCCGTTCGCACCCTCACCGGCGACAGCGTGCCCAACAACGACGGTTGCTACCGTCCGGTGCGCATCGTGCTGCCGCCGGGGTCCATCGTCGCCGCAACCTACCCCGCGCCGGTCGGCTCGCGCGGCGTCGCCCTCAAGCGCATCGAGGATGTCGTGCTCGGTGCCCTCGCCCGCCTCGCGCCCGAGCGCATGTGCGCCGCGCACAGCGGCCAGTACACCATCGTCTCGGTCGCCGGCCGCGACACCGTGCGCGGCGAACCGCTCATCGGGCATATGGGCGGCCCCTACGCCGGCGGCAACGGCGCACAACCGCAGCGCGACGGCATCGACTGCGCCGAGCACGGCGCCACCAACGGCAGCATGGTGACCCTCGAGGATTCCGAATCGCGGATGCCGCTGCGCTTCCGCAAGCTGGAGCTGTGGACCGACTCGGGCGGTGCAGGTCGCTGGCGCGGTGGTCTCGGCTACCAGGCCGAGGTCGAATGGCTGGGCGGCGACATCACCGCCACCCTGCGCCGCGAGCGCATGAAGTTCGCGCCGCGCGGCCTCGAGGGCGGCGGCGATGCGCCGTGCTGCCGCACCGAGCTCGAGGCGCCGCCCGCGGCACCGCGGCCGCTGCCCGGCAAGATCGACTTCACGATGCGGGCCGGGCACATCGTGCGCTACTGGACGACGGGCGGCGCCGGCCGCGGTGCGCCGCGCGAACGCGACCGCAGCCTCGTGGTGGACGACGTGCTCGACGGCCGGGTCTCCCGGACCGCGGCGCGCGACATCTATGGCGTGGACATCGACAAGACGGACGGAGGACGATGATGGACCGAGCAGCCGAGATCCAGGAGATGGTGGACCGCGAGTCGCGGGCCTACGAGACCTACGACGCCGGACTGATGCTGACGCTGTTCCATCCCGACATGGTGTGGGTGTGGCCGCCGCATTCGCGCGCCTACGACCCCATGGAGTGGGTGCTGCGCATGGGCCGCTTCGACAGCGAGCGTTGGCGCGCCTACCTGCAGAAGTTCTTCGACGAGTACGAGATCGTCCACAACTCGCGCATCACGAAGAAGATCTTCGTCTCGCCGGAGGGCGACGGCGGCTTCGCCGTGGTGGACATCGACACCTACTGGCGCAAGCGCGACGGCAGCGGCGACCTGCCGAACAAAGGCCGCGCCTGCAAGATCTACACCCTGATGCCCGACGGCTGGAAGATGCTGCACCAGCCGGGAACGATGCACTATCCGGTCGGGACCTGAGGTGCAGGCGGACCTGGCCTCGCGCTCGTCCACACATACACCGCCATCAGACACAGCAGGCCGCTGAGGCAGCCGGTGAGGATG
>CAYMEB010000295.1:0-5422 GCA_964389095.1 uncultured Hyphomicrobiaceae bacterium | reverse complement strand
GGTGACCGTCAACGACTACCTCGCCAAGCGCGACAGCGAGTGGATGGGTGCGGTCTATCGCTTCCTCGGCCTCACGGTCGGCTGCATCGTCCACGAGCTGGATGACGAGCAGAGGCGCGACAACTACAACTGCGACGTCACCTACGGAACGAACAACGAGTTCGGCTTCGACTATCTCCGTGACAACATGAAGATGAGTGCGGAGGACATGGTGCAGTTCGGCCATCGGCCACTGCTGCAGAGCCTCCAGCGCTCCATCGCGTCACTGTCGGGAATGGAGAACAAGGACGACCCCAAGGCGGTCGCGCCGACGCTCAACGATCTGATGTCGCGCATCAACCGCGCCGGCAATGCCCTGGAGCGGCTCCATGGCAGTCGGCCGGAAGGATCGACCGAGGCCTGGGACGCCTTCAAAGCCACGATCGGTGTGGAGCTGCAGAAGCTCGAGGCGACGAATGGCCGCCCGGAGGGCGCGATCGAGATCTTCGAGCGCGTCGTGCCGAAGATCGTCGAAGCGTTTCGTACTTTCGGTCTGCCTGCGACGATCGGGCTCGAGGACACGATCGGCCACAACTTCGCGATTGTCGACGAGGTCGACTCGATCCTGGTGGACGAGGCACGGACACCACTGATCATTTCGGGACCGGTCGAGGATCGTGCGGAGTTGTACAATGCCATCGACCTCCTGATCCCCAAACTCGAGAAGGCGGATTACGAGCTCGACGAGAAACAGCGTACGGTTTCGTTGAGCGAGTCCGGCAACGAGCGGATCGAGGAATTACTCCGCGAAAGCGGACTGCTGAAGGGTGACGGACTCTACGATATCGAGAACGTTACGGTCGTCCATCACGTCAATCAGGCACTGAAGGCCCACAAGCTCTTCCAGCGCGACCGCGACTACATCGTCAAGAGCGGCGAGGTCATCATCATCGACGAGTTCACGGGCCGCATGATGCAGGGCCGGCGCTACTCGGAAGGTCTGCACCAGGCGCTGGAATCGAAAGAAAAGGTCGAGATCAAGCCGGAGAACCAGACACTCGCCTCGATCACCTTCCAGAACTACTTCCGTCTCTACGACAAGCTCGGGGGCATGACCGGTACGGCTGCGACCGAAGCACAGGAGTTCATGGACATCTATGGTCTAGACGTCATCGAGATACCCACCAACGTTAAGGTCGCTCGTCTGGACGAGGATGACGAGGTCTATCGCACGCTGATTGAGAAATCGCGGGCGATCGTGGCGGAGATCGCCGATTGCCGCAAGCGTGGCCAGCCGGTGCTGGTGGGAACGACGTCGATCGAGAAGTCCGAGCAGCTCTCGGAGTTGCTCAAGAACCGCAAATTCGTCGGCGAGCTGGCCGACTACATGCGGGGGATCGCGGCGTCCATCAAGGATGGCAAGGCCGACGACGTGAAGAAGCACCTCAACGAGACGGCAGACTACTTGGGGTCTCTGGTCAAGAGCGGCACCAAGGGTGACCCGATCCCTCACCAAGTGCTCAATGCACGCTATCACGAGCAGGAAGCGATGATCATCGCGCAGGCGGGTGTGCCGGGCGCGGTCACCATCGCGACGAACATGGCCGGCCGAGGCACGGACATCCAACTCGGCGGCAATGCCGAGTACCGATTGCGCGATTGGCTCAAGGAGCGGTCGGAGGACGGTGTGTCTCCGTCGGAGAGCGAGATCGCCACACAGCGCGAAAAGATCAAGGCCGACGTCGCCGAGAAAAAAAAGATCGCGCTGGAATCGGGCGGCCTCTATGTCATCGGCACCGAACGCCATGAAAGCCGCCGCATCGACAATCAGCTGCGTGGCCGCTCGGGCCGTCAGGGTGACCCGGGGCGCTCGAAGTTCTATCTGTCGCTCGAAGACGATCTAATGAGGATCTTCGGGGGCAGCGGCATGGACCGTATGCTCCAGACGCTCGGCCTCAAGGAAGGCGAGGCGATCGTCCATCGATGGATCAACAAGGCGTTGGAGAAAGCGCAACAGAAGGTCGAGGCCCGGAACTTCGACTCGCGCAAGTACGTGCTCAAGTACGACGACGTCATGAACGATCAGCGCAAGGTGGTGTTCGACCAGCGCGTCGACATCATGAGCCACGACGACGTGTCGGAAACGGTGCGCGACATGCGCGAGCAGATCGTGTCCGAGTTGGTGTCGGAGACTATCCCCGAGAACGCCTATTCGGAGCAATGGGATACCGCGCGCCTCAAAACCGAGATCGAGCGCATTTTCGGCCTCGACTTGCCCATCCCCGAGTGGGCTGCCGCCGAAGGCGTGGCGGACCAGGAGATCCGGGAAAAGGTGCTGTCGGCCGTCCGGGAGAAGGCCGAGAAGAAGCAGACCGATGTCGGCGCCGACAACATGCGCCAGATCGAGAAGATGGTTCTGCTGCAGACGCTCGATCACCTGTGGCGCGAGCATCTGGTGACCCTCGAGCATCTGCGCCATGTCATCGGCTTCCGCGCTTATGGCCAGCGTGATCCGGTCAACGAGTACAAGCAGGAGGCGTTCCACCTGTTCGAGGCGATGCTGTCGAAGCTTCGCGAGACGGTGACGAGCCAGCTCCTGCAGGTCGAGCTCGCGCCGCAGGAAGAGCCGCTCGCCGCTTATCAGCCTGAACCGTTGCCTCCGATGACGGCCCATCACATCGATGCCACGACCGGCGAGGACGAGTTGGCGATGGCGGATGCGGCGCTGGGGGCAGAGCGGGGCGGCGCGACTTCTGCCGTGCGGGCGCCCCAACAGTCGCGCAAAGCCGGTTCGGCTCTCGATCCGCGCGATCCTTCGACCTGGGGACGTGTGGCGCGCAATGCCCCGTGTCCATGTGGGTCGGGCAAGAAGTACAAGCATTGCCACGGCAAGCACGGTTGACGGCGGAGTGACGGCTCCGTCGTCGGCAATCCGGTATCCGTGAGGGAATTGCACCGATGATGCCGAGATCGCTTCGACGCGTCGCCGCAGCGTTCATGCTCTCGATCTTCTGGGCCGCCGGGGCGGCCTTCGCCGAACCGCTGCCGGTCGGGAAATCCAGCTTCTGGTTCACCGATTGGGCCGGTCCGCAGGTGAAGGTTTGGACGCACAAGCCGCCGGCAGCCATCTCGCCGCTGCGTGTCGTGTTCGTGATGCACGGGGTGCGCAGGAACGGCGCCGACTATCGCGATCAATGGTCAGATCTTGCCGAGCGGCATGGTTTCCTGCTGGTTGTGCCCGAGTTCGACGACGCACGATTCCCCGGTGTGGAGGGCTACAACTTCGGCAACACGCGCATGCGCGATGGCAACCCGATCCCGAGTGATCGATGGTCATTCACTGCGATCGAGCGGATCTTCGACCAAGTTCGGACCATGGAGCCCGCGGCCGAAGCGACGTACAGGCTTTACGGGCATTCGGCTGGCGCCCAGTTCGTGCATCGCTTCCTCTATTTCATTCCCGAAGCGCGGGTGACGCGGGTCGTGGTTGCGAATGCCGGTTGGTACACGATGCCGACCCGGGATGCGGTTTTTCCCTATGGTTTGACCGACTCGGGTATCTCGGAGGCGTCCGTGAAGGCGATGCTCGGGCGGCCGGTCGTGATCCAGCTGGGCGACGCGGACATAGATCCCGATCACAGCTCGCTGCGGCGGACGGCCGGCGCGATGAAACAGGGCCCGCATAGGTTCGCGCGCGGGCACGCATACTTTCAAGCGGCCAAGGCCGCGGCGGCGGCCAGCGGTGTCGACTTCGGCTGGAAGCTGGAGACGGTGCCGGGCGTTGCTCACAGCAACGAAGGCATGGCTAAGGCCGCTGTCGCGGTGCTGATGGCGCCATGATCGGCGATCTCTCGGGCGCCGGTGCGGCGTGGCCGGAATTGCTCGAGGCAAACAACGAGGTCGCCGAGAAGACCTCGCTCCTGGACGAGGAGAAGTTCGCCCGGATGATCCGTGCGGCGACGGTGGCGCTCTACGTGCCGCCCGCTTCTGCCTTCCTGCTCGCGTTCGCCGCCGGCGACGCCTACGAGGGCGTGCACTTCAAGTGGTTCAGTGAGCGATCGACTAGATTTCTCTACGTCGACCGAGTCGTCGTTGCGGCTGCGGCACGGCGTCAGGGGCTGGGAGCCGTGCTCTACGAAACTTTGTTCGCTCGAGCGCGCGCCCTCGGGTATGAGAGAATTGCGTGCGAGGTGAACCTGGTTCCAGCCAATCCCGTCTCCGATGCGTTTCACGCCGCATTCGATTTCCGGGAGATCGACCGGGCCACATCCGCCGACCGTGCGAAGACCGTGCGGTACTTGGTTCGGGAACTCGTCTGATCAAGCCTTCTGCGGCTCGCGCAGCTCACGCCGCAGGATTTTGCCAACGTTTGTTTTCGGCAGATCGGCGCGGAACTCGATGTGCTTGGGCCGCTTGTAGCCCGTGAGGTTCTGCTCGCAAAACGCTCGAATGTCCGCCTCTGTGAGGTTGGGATCCTTCTTCACCACGAAGATTTTGACGGCTTCGCCGGAGTGGGCATCGGGCACGCCGACGCAGGCGACCTCGAGCACGCCGGGATGGCTCGCTACGACGTCCTCGACCTCGTTGGGATACACGTTGAAGCCAGAGACCAACACCATGTCTTTCTTGCGGTCGACGATCCGGGTGTAGCCATCGGTGTCCATGATGCCGATATCGCCGGATTTGAAGAAACCGTCGGGTGTCATCACCTTCGCGGTTTCGTCGGGGAGGTTCCAATATCCGGCCATGACCTGCGGACCGCGGATGCAGATCTCACCGGCCTGACCGGTGGGGACATCGTTGCCGTCATCGTCGCGGATGGCGATGTCGGTCGAGGGCATCGGCAGACCGATAGTACCCGTCCAGTCCTTGATCAACGGTGTATTGCAGGTGGCTGTCGGAGAGGTCTCGGAAAGGCCGTACCCTTCGATGATGGGTATGCCGGTGCGCGCTACCCATTTCTCGGCGACGGCTTTCTGCACGGCCATACCGCCTCCGATCGAGAGCTTTAGGCCCGTCATATCGACTTTGGCGAACTCGGGATGATTGAGGAGTCCATTGAACAAAGTGTTCACGGCCGGGAAGACATGGATCTTGGTCGCCTTCAGCTCCTTAATGAAGGCCGGCAGGTCGCGCGGATTTGCGATGAGCAGGTTCATGGCGCCGAGCCGCATGCCGATGAAGTAGCAGAAGTTCAGCGCGAAGATGTGGTAGAGCGGCAGCGCGCAGACATAGTTGAGCTGCGGCGGCATGTCCTTGGCCAGTGCGGGTTTCACCCATTCGTCGACTTGCGCGATGTTGGCCAGCAGATTGCGATGCAGGAGCGTCGCTCCTTTCGAGACGCCGGTGGTGCCGCCGGTGTACTGCAGGAACGCGACGTCGTCCTTGGACGTTGCGACCGGCTGAAGCGGCCGGTTCATTCCTTGGGCGATCGCACGCTTGA
>CAYMEB010000294.1:0-5434 GCA_964389095.1 uncultured Hyphomicrobiaceae bacterium | reverse complement strand
CGCGGTATCGGCAAGGAGATCGCGCTTCGCCTGGTGCGCGACGGCGCCAAGGTGGTGATCAACGACATCGACGACGCTCCGGCCAAGGAGACCGTCGACGAGATCGTCAAGATGGGCGGCAAGGCGGTGGCCTGCAACGGCGATGTCTCCAAGCCCGACTTCGGCGACCGCATCGTCAAGACGGCGGTCGACGCGTTCGGCGATTGCCACGTCGTGGTCAACAATGCTGGCTATACGTGGGATTCGGTGATCCAGAAGATGACCGACGAACAGTGGTACGCCATTCTCGACGTCCATCTGACCGCACCCTTCCGTATCCTGCGTGCTTTCCAGCAGCATTTCCGGCAGGCCGTCGAGAAGGAGCGCTCCGAGGGCAAGCGCATCGTGCGCAAGGTCGTGAACATCTCGTCGACCTCGGGCGTGAACGGCAATGCGGGCCAGTCGAACTATTCGGCGGGCAAGGCCGGCATCATCGGCCTGACCAAGACTCTCGCCAAGGAATTCGGCCGCTACGACGTGACCGTCAACGCCGTGGCGTTCGGCTACATCCAGACCCGTCTCACCAAGCCGCTGGCGCAGGGCGAGGACGGCGAGATCGAGGTCCAGGGCCGCAAGGTCAAGATCGGTGTGCAGGGCGGCCGTATCGCTGCCATGAACCAGATGATTCCGCTCGGTCGCGGCGGCCTGCCGACCGAGGCAGCAGGCTCGGTTTACCTGTTCTGCAGCCCCGACAGCGACTACGTGTCGGGCCAGTGCCTGGTGGTTAACGGCGGGCTGTAGCCGCTTGCGCGTCGGCGTCGTCGGCTGCGGCATCGCCGGACAGGCGACCGCGACCTTCCTCGTCGACTACGGACACGACGTCACGATCTTCGAACGTTTCGCAGAGCCTCGCCCGATAGGTGCGGGGCTTTTGCTTCAGCCCTCCGGCCTCGCGGTGCTGCAGGCACTGGAATTGAGCGAGGACGCTCTGGCGCGCGGGGCGCCGGTCACCGGCCCGCAGGGCCGCACCGCCAGCGGCCGAGTGGTGCTCGATCTCGCCTATGCCGACCTGCATCCCGCCGTGTACGGGCTCGGCATCCATCGCGGCAGTCTGTTCGATCTTCTCCACGGCCGCCTGCAGCGGTCGGCGGCAAGACTGATCACAGGCATCGAGATCGTCGAGGCGATGGACAATCATCTCGGCGACAAGAATGGCAGGCGGCACGGGCCCTTCGACCTGATCGTCGTAGCCGATGGCGCCCATTCGATGCTTCGTCATCGCCTGATGCCGGCGGCAAAGGCCCCTCTCTATCCGTGGGGCTGCTTGTGGACGACGGTGGTTGATCGCGTCGGTGTGTCGGCAACGCGCCAGCTGCAGCAACGCGTGCGCGGAACGCGCCTGATGATGGGACTGCTGCCGGTAGGTATTCGCAACGGCAACCCTGAACTCACCCTGTATTGGGGCTTGCCGGTGGCGGCGTGGCAGCCCGGCGTGGCCTTTGATCCCGCGCTATGGCGCGAGGGAGCCTTGCGGCTGTGGCCAGAGGCGTCGGACACAATCGAGCAAGCAGCCTCGTCGGATTCGTTCACCCGCGCGACCTACCGACATGTAGCGCTGCCGTGCTGGACCGCCGGCGGCAATGTCCTGTTCATCGGAGATGCGGCCCACGGCACCAGCCCGCAGCTCGGGCAGGGCACCAGTCTCGGCTTGATGGATGCCGCCGCGCTTGCCGATGCACTGGCCCGCTCGTCCGATCTCGAGACGGCTCTGGCGCATTTCGCCCGGGTACGAACCGCCGCGGTCCACTTCTACCGGCAAGCCAGCCATCTGCTGACGCCATTTTTCGAGTCGCACGCGTGGCCGCTCGGCACGACGCGGGACGTTTTCATGGGCTGGTCGTGCTGTATGCCGGTGATGCGGCCCTTGATGACGCGGACCCTCTCTGGGTTGCAATTGGGCTGGCTGTCGTCGGTGGCGCTCGATGGCGACGGACTTGTACCGCTCGCCGGTTTTACCGGCCGGCACGATCCGTGATAGGTCACGGAACGATGCGGCTGTTCATGGAGACCGGTCACGAATCCGACTGGGCACGGGGCCAGTGGCGAGGACTCGCCGAGACCTGGCAGCAGGCCGGCCACCTCGAGCTGGCGACGTCTATGGAGCAAGCCGACGCGATCCTGATCACCCTGGCGGACTGCAAAGCGGCCTATCCCGCGGCGATCGATGCCATCGCTCGCGTGGGGGCGTACGCCGAGCATCCTGACAAGAGCTTCGTGTTCGATACCCAGGACACGCCACTCGGCCTCTATCCGGGCCTCTATTGCTCCCTGCGGCGCCTACTGTTCAGCGCGGCCCGGCACCGCACCAGTTGCTACATGCAGTCGTTCAACGAGTTCATCGGGCCCACGGGCGAGGGCGCGGCACCGGCGTGCCGCTACCTGTTCACCTTGCAGGGCAACCTGACCTCCAGGACCCGAGGTCAGCTGTTCGCCGCGAACTACGGCCGCGACGACGTGCTGATCGAGCGCACGCAGCCCTTTTGGACCGACACCGGCGGCCACGCCACGTTCAAGCAGCAATACGCGCAGAAGATCCTGCAGAGCCGTTACGTGCTCTGCCCGCGCGGCATCGGCACCTCGACGTTCCGTCTGTTCGAGACGATGCAGAGCGGCCGCGTACCGGTAATCTTGTCCGACGCCTGGGTGCCGCCGGCCGGAATCGACTGGAATGCCTTCAGTCTGCGGGTGTCCGAGCGCGACATCGCGCGGCTGCCGGAGATATGCACCGACGCGCTGCCACGCTGGGAGGCCATGGCGCGCGAGGGAAGGCGCGTCTGGGAGGAATGGTTCAGCCCGGCCGGCATGGGTAAGCTGGTGCGGACGAGCATCGAGAACATTCGTCGTACGCGCCGGTTCGGCGAGAGCGCCTATCGGCTGGGCTGGCCGCTGCGGCGAGGCGTAGCGGAAGGCCGTCAGGCCGCGGCCAGGCTGGTTTCCAGGTTGCGCGGCAAGTCGTAGGTCCGTCTAGGCTGAGCGCACCAAGGCCGCCCATCGCCCGGGCGTCAGGCCGAAGCGTGCGGCGAAGTGGCGGGTGAGATGGCTCTGGTCGGCGAAGCCGGCTGCCGTCGCTGCTTCCGACAGCGGGACGCCCCGCGCGATCATCTGCTGTGCGTTTACCAGACGCCGTCCGACCTGATAG
This sequence comes from uncultured Hyphomicrobiaceae bacterium, assembly GCA_964389095.1. Lineage (GTDB taxonomy): Bacteria > Pseudomonadota > Alphaproteobacteria > Rhizobiales > Hyphomicrobiaceae > JABFRJ01. The sequence continues at coordinate 2,256 of CAYMEB010000294.1, read as the reverse complement.
CGATGCGGCGAGGTCGCATAGAGCGCGCGGAACTGGCGGGCCAGCGTGAAGCGATCGAGGCCGCTCACCCGTTCCAACTCCTCCGAACCGACCGCACGTGCGGCTTCGGCGGCAAGAAAGTCGCGGGCCCGAGCTGCAGCTTTGCGCGCAGCGGGATCGCGGCGGAGGCGCCTGCCGTCGCTCCGATTGGCCAACAACTCAGCGAGACGGCTGACCAGTGCGTCCTGCGCCAGCGACTCCAGGCTTCGCGGAAATTCGGCAAAGGCTTCGTTGACGAGTTGGGCGAGCCCTGGATCCTCAGCGACGACGTCGGGTACGAACGGTGGGGTGGCGCCGTCGAGCGCTGCGCTGACCGCACCCGGATCGACATAGAGCATGTGATAGGCAAATCCCTGATCCACGCCGGCGTAGCCGTCGTGCGCCTCGTCGGGGTGGATGACCATCACCTGGCCGGCCCGGCTGGTGCGCAGCGTACCGCGATAGTGAAAGGACTGGGCGCCCCGCAGCGTCAGGCCGACGGCATACGTCTCGTGCCGGTGAAGGTCGTAGGCGTGCCCGCCGAACTGGGCGCTCAGCCGCTGCGGGCCGGCGGCGGGCTGGTCGAAACAGATCCGATCGGGGGTGCAGGTGTCCGCTTGCACGATCGTTCAAGATTTGAGCCGGGAAGGATGCAATATCAAGCCCATGATCTACGAGACCAAGACGGTACTGGTTCTGCGTCGCGACCTCGCTCCCTGGCAACTCGCCAATGTCGCGGCTTTCCTGGCCGGCGGCCTGGCGGCCACGGAAGGCCACCTTAAGGGTGAAGCCTATGTCGATTCTTCGGGACGGGCCTACAGTGCATTGATCCGAGAGCCGATCTTCGTGTTCGGCGCGACGCTCGAGGAGCTGCAGCGCACCCATCTGCGGACACTGTCGCGGGAGCTGAAGCCAGCGATTTACATCGAGGAGATGTTCAAGACTGCCAACGATGCTGACAACCGCGCCGCCTTCTCAGCTGCGCCGGTCGATGCGCTCAAGCTGGTCGGCCTTGGCCTGCACGCGCCGCGCAAGACGATCGATAAGGTAACCAACGGGCTGAAATTGTTCTAGCGAATCCGGTCTAGCCTTCCGGTCTCGAGAGGCTGCAGCATCAGTGTGGCGAACCGCTTGATCATACGCAGCAGCCGGTATCGTTTGGGCAACTCGTATCGCTCCGCGCCGGTTCGCATGAAGGCGTAGGCATACATCCGCCAATTCAGGAAGCGCCGCCAGCCAATGAGGTGCTTCCAGTCGCCGTCCTCGCTGATCACCGCCTGGATGGCGAGCGAGCTCGTGTACTCCTTGCGATACTTGATGAACAGGCGAAGCTGAGGATTGTAGTCGCCGGTCGACCAGCGCGTCTGGCCGTCGGCCGCGCGCACCAGGTACATGAAATAGGGCGAGAAGCGCACGCGCTCGAGCAGCCCCATTTCGTGAAAGCGGAACTTGATGAATGATTCGGTGTTCCAGGCGCGTCCCAATGCCTTCATGCGTCGGGTAAGGTCGTCGGGCTTCTCGAAGATGTCGCGCGTCAGGTCCAGAAACGGACGGAAGTACTTCTTCGGCACCAGGATGTGCCTGTCGGTGAATCCGTTGTAACGTTCGCCGTCGGGCACCCAGATGTGGTCGGTGGAGAACAACTCCAGCGATGGATGCGCGATCGGGTACATCATGTCCGAGCGCGTGATTATCAGCCAATCGTACCGGTCGAGGATGCCGGCGGTATCGATGCTGCGGCGCAAGAACTCCCGAAAAACGAGCAGCAGGTGCCCGCCGCCCGGCCAGTAGTGGACCGGGTCCTTGATCCCGCTCATCCATGAGTCGGGAATCTCCAGCAGGTGCCGCCAGTTGCGGCCTTCGGCAAGCTCGTCCATCGCCGCCGACCAGTCCTCGTGGCCAGCCATCTTTGATTCGGCGAACTTCCAGACATATTTGGCGTGTTCGTAGAATGGATTGGGCACTTCCCGCGGACCGTCGCCGACGCACAGCGCCAGATCGGCGCCGAGCCGGTCGAGCAGGTTCTGCTTGAACGCCGAGAAGGTGAGCTCGTGCGCCCTTGTCTCGGCGAGCACGATGACGAGGACCCGATTGGTCATGTGGTGCTCATGCGACGAACAGCCGGGCGCCGGTCGGCAGAGTGCGGGCGGTGTCGAGCGCTTCCATGGTCGCGCGATAACCGACTTCGATGGCGGCGTCGAAGCTGGTCCAGTCGAGGAGGTCGATGTGGGTCATCGG
>CAYMEB010000293.1:0-5595 GCA_964389095.1 uncultured Hyphomicrobiaceae bacterium | reverse complement strand
CCGTGATGCAAAATCTCTCCGGCCCGCCGCTGCAAAATCACTCCGGCGTTGACAGCTCGATTTGCTGAAGACGGCGAGCGTCGCGATTGACGGCAGCAAGTTCAAGGCGGTGAACAACCGCGACAAGAACTTCACCAAGGCTAAAGTGGAGCGGCGTCGCAAGCAGCTGGAGGAGAGTGTGTCGCGCTATCTCTCGCAACTCGACACCGCCGATCTTCAGGAGAGTAGCACGGCGATCACGCTGAAACGGATACGGCTCAAGGATAAGCTCGAGACGCTGCATTCGGAGATGGAGAAGCTCCGTGCCCTCGAGAAGCAGATGCTGGCCTCGCCGGATGAACAGATTTCATTGACCGATCCCGACAGTCGATCGATGGCGACGAGCGGGCGCGGTTCGGGTGTCGTCGGCTACAATGTGCAGACCGCTGTCGAGACCGAACACCATCTGATCGTGCACCATGAAGTGACGAATGTCGGCTCGGATCGCTCACAACTTGCCAGCACCGCCAAGGCTGCGAAGGAGGTGCTTGGCGTCGACAAGCTCGCAGCTGTCGCCGATCGCGGCTACTTCCACGGCGAGGAAATCAAGGCGTGCGCGGACGCCGGCATCGAGGTGACGCTGCCGAAACCGATGACGTCGGGAGCAAAGGCGGAGGGCCGGTTCGGCAAGCAGGACTTCATCTACAAGCCCGGTGACGATGTTTATCGCTGCCCGGCTGGCGAGACGCTGACATATCGCATGACGACTGATGAAGACGGCAAAATCGTACGCCGCTATTGGACGAATGCGTGCGCCAATTGCCCGTTGAAATCGAAATGCACGACCGGAAAGGAGCGGCGCATCTCGCGATGGGAGCACGAGCACGTGCTGGAAGCGGCGCAGGAGCGGCTCGACCTGAACCCGGACGCCATGCGCAGGCGACGCGAGGTCGTCGAGCATCCGTACGGCACGCTGAAGATGCGCATGGGCGCGACGCACTTTCTGTGCAAGACGCTGCCGAAGGTCGCAACCGAGATGGCGCTCGCGGTGCTCGGCTACAACCTCACGCGCGTGATCAACATCGTCGGCGTGGAGAAGATGCTGGCGGCGGTCAGGAGGAGGTGTGGGGGATGACACGTCCCCAATCGGGACCAAGGCGCACGCACAAGGCCTCGACGTTGACGCCAGAAGCAACGGGGATCGACCAGAAGCAAAATTTGCTTGGTCTGGCTGATCCTCGGTATCTTGAGGTGTCGTGGCGCAGCTCAGACCTGCATGACAGCGTTTTCACACGACCAAGACCCCGAGCCGACGAAGTGCATGGGCGCAACACACCTGTTGCAAAAGTGCAGAGCACGGCTGCGAGCGACGTTTGCACCACTTTTGAAAAGTCACGGTGGCGATGGCGGATTCTCACCCGAGCCGCGCCGTCTGTGTGATCCGGCCCGAGCCCGTATTGATGGCGAAGGAGCCGCGGCAATTGACCGTGGCGTTCATCACGACGCCCTGTAAGGACTCCGGCGTCAGGCTCGGGGGTTTGCAGCAGCAGGCAACATGACGAGCACGGCAATGAACGAGCGTCTCATTCCATTCTCCCTCGCTAGTGGCAATCACGGACAGTAGCTGCGGCCGCTGAAGGTGAAGCAGCCGTCTCGAATGGGTGTCTTGGCGCTGGGTGGCCCCGGCGATTGCTGCTGCCTACTCTGGTCCGCAGTGCTGGCCGTGGCCTTGCTGATCGGCACCCACTCGAATGCCGTCTTGCCGTCGCGCCTCGTGCGCGTTAGCACGAAGGTGGAACCCGTACAGCGATCGATCAGCATAGGCGCGTTCGGGGCCACGTCGGCCTGCCCCTCGATCACCAGGAAGCAGGCTTCAACCGTCGCGCGCTCCTGGGCCGCAGCCGTTCCAGAAAGCGCAGATAGCGCCATTAGAGTCGTCCAGGTGCGCATGCCCGCCCCCCATTGATCTCGATCTTGGCTACGACTTGCTCACGCGGCAGCTCGAGCCGACCACCTTTGTGCTGAGGAATTCCACACGCTGCACGCCGAAGTTGGTGCTCTTCGTTGCCAATGCTCCGACACCGTCCTCGCGTGCGAAGGCCTTGCTGACCGTGCATGACAGTCCGCCACCCTGACGCGAGAATGTCAGCTTCCAGAGCGTTCCGCCCTGTTCCTGGACTCGCAGCAAGTTAAGGCCGCCATTCTCGTAGACCCAGACGGCCTGACCGTCCCGGAACTTGTGCGGCTGCCCGATGACGGCCTTCGCCGAATGGGAGCGCGTATCGGTATCGCCCTTCTGGATGCGGTGTATAGTGATTGTCTGGCTGTACTGGATGCCGCCGCTGGGCGCGATCGTCACGCGCAGGTTATGTTGCGCCCGCTGCTGTCCCTCCTTGCCGGTTTCTATTCGCACCGTCCGCATCTCGGTCACGCTCGCCTCGATCACATTCGGCTCGAGGTCGGCGAGAGTGACGGCCTGGGCCAAAGCGGCGTTGGGCCAGCAAGTCCCCGCGCTGAGCAGGACGCCAATCATAAATCTCGTCATCTTGTACCGCCTCCAAAACCTTGCTTTCAGCTGCCGGTCTCAGCTTGGCCGCTGCAGGCACCCGTGTCTTGTTCCAGCCAGAAGCAGACCCACTACTGGCAGTACGTCTTGCCGTTAAACGCGAAACAGTTGGAGCCGCTGCTCTTGCGCGTGCTCGCCGTCCCGCCGCCGCCGCTGCCCGCGCTCTTGCTGGCCGCCGCCGCGCTATCGCGCTCGGCCTTCGCCTTCTCGGCGGCGGCGCGGGCATCCTCGGCCGCCTTTTTCGCCGCCTCCCGCTCGCGCTCGGCCCTGGCCAGCGCCTCTCGCGCGCGCGTCGCCTCCTCCTGCGTGCGCTTAAGCTCCTCCGCCTGCTTGGCGAGCTGTGCTTGGCGCTCCGCCTCGACCTTGGCCTGCTCGGCCGTGCGCTCTGCCTCCTCGGCCCGGCGCAGCTCGGCCTCCCGCGCGGCCGCGGCCATGGTGTCGATGGATTCGCGATTCAGCTTGTCGATCAGCACGCGGGCCAGCGCGGCGAATGATCCGCTCGGGTACTGGTCGACATAGGTTTGCACGACGGCCGGATTCGTCGAATCCTTGACGGTAGCCCACATGGCAAGCTCGGCCTGCTGCTCATAGGAGGGGCCAGCAGGCCGCTCGAGCGGCGGCGCCCCAAGGTAGAGCCGCGCGGTCAGCGCCGAATGGTCCCACGGCACCTGGCGGCGGTTGGTGGCGCCCATGACCTCATTGCGGACGTTGATCAGCACGGTCGAGAGGTCCTCGCCCGGCGTGGTGATGTGCTTCACTAGAGCGGCGGCGAACGGCGAGTTGCGGCCCGTGCCGTCGAGCGCGACGTTGCCGGGCTGCGTCGAGAAGCTGATCAGCGTGCCCTCTCCCGACTCAGCGGGGGCCAGGCCGCGACCGATACCTGCTGACCGTGTCCCGAGCGCGCGGGCTAGATTGCGTGCCAGCGGGTTGTCCCGGCAGGCATCCACGAACAGCACGTTAGCGCGCGTCGCCCGCTCCATGATGCGCTGGACAAGATCGAGGCGCAGCATCTCAAAGTCCAGCCCGTTGACCGAGTCGAGCTTGGCGTCGATCGGTACGAGGTAGTTGTGGCCATCTACTTGCAGGCCATGCCCGGCGTAGAAGAACACTCCGAGGGCAGCGCCGCCGAGCTTGTCGGCGAAGGCGCGTACCGTGCGGTCCATAGCTGCCTTGTCGAGATCGGTGCCAGAGACGACCTCGAAACCGAGCTTCGCAAGAATCGCTGTGATGTCGCCAGCATCGTTCCGGGGGTTCGCAAGCGCAGTCGTGTGCTGATACGCGGAGTTGCCAATAACCAACGCGACGCGCCGCCCAACTTCGGCCGCCGCCTTTGGCGCCGCACATTGGGTCAGCACCAACGCTGTGGTCAGCATGAATATCCTAAGCATGGTCTGACCTCCAGAGTGGTCGACGTCCGCTCACCTCACGTGCGAGAAATTTGTATGTAAACGATATCGGAACCAGAACAGCCTGGGCAATAGAAATCCTGGTTTTGAGCCAAGCGATGCGTGCCTGCCCTCTCAACAAGCGCGAAATTTGAGAAGCTACAGGCTGATACACAAAAAACACATTCCGTTTGAGTGTCCGGGCCTTTGTGCGTCCGTTGTTGATGCCGTGGACGGCTCCTCCCACCGGCGGGACAGCGCCGGAGAATCGGTTGCCGATGAGGCGATCAGCGATTCGGAGGAGCCAACATGCAGAAGGTCGCCAAGGTCACCACCGTCGGTCTCGATCTCGCCAAGTCGGTCTTTCAGGTGCATGGCGTTGAAGCCGACGGCGCAGTCGTCATCCGTCAGCAGTTGAAGCGCGGCCGCGTCATTGCGTTCTTTAAGAAGTTGCCGCCGTGCCTGATCGGGATAGAGGCCTGTGCGTCCTCGCAGTATTGGGCGCGTGAGTTGACCGCGCTCGGGCATACCGTGAAGCTCATGCCACCGGCCTACGTGAAGCCCTACGTCAAGCGGCAGAAGAACGACGCCGCCGATGCGGAAGCAATCTGCGAGGCGGTGCAACGACCATCGATGCGGTTCGTGCCGATCAAGACGCCGGAAGCCCAGGCTGGCATGGTCCTGCATCGCACCCGTCATCTCTTCGTTCGTCAGATGACGGCCGTCGGCAACGCGATCCGGGCGCACCTGGCCGAGTTTGGCATCGTCGCGCCGGTCGGCCGCACCGGCCTGCAGCAGCTCGTCGCGATGATCAACGATGCCAGCGATCAGCGCATTCCTGGCCTCGTTCGCTCGTGCCTGTTTGCACTCGCCATTCAGCTCGACGCCCTCAACAAGCAGATCGCCATCCTCGATCGGCGCCTGATGGGCTGGCACAAGTCGAACGTCACGGCGAGGCGGCTCGATGCCATTCCCGGCGTAGGTCCGGCGTTGGCAACAGCCCTGGTTGCTAGCGTGCCCGATCCGAATGCCTTTCGATCAGGCCGCGATTTCTCCGCCTGGATCGGGCTCGTGCCGAAACAGAACTCGAGCGGCGGCAAGGAACGGCTCGGCAATATCACCAAGGCCGGCGACCGATACCTGCGGTCGCTGTTTTGCGCCGGCGCGCTCGCAGTCATCCGATACGCGCAGAAGCACGGCACGACGCATCGGCCGTGGCTCACCAAGCTGCTCGAGCGGCGGCCGGCACGCGTCGCCGCCATCGCACTCGCCAACAAGCTCGCGCGCATGGCCTGGGCGATGATGGCTAAGGGCGAGACCTACAGAGAGCCAGCCGCGCTGGCCAAGTAGTTTGCCCGGCAAAAAGGGCTCGGCAATGACAGAGATCGCGCCGACAACGGCGTGAAACAAAGCTGAAGAGGGCAAACAGCACGTAATGCAGAACCGGTCGAACCGGTGATCAGGACAACCCATTTGGGCCATCGCATTGTCGAATGCGAGTTGTTGACCGGGACCTGATCGGCGGATGGCATTATGGCCAGCGGTCATGTGAACCGCATCAAAAGGCCGAACACATGGCTGCACCGATCCGGCGCTGAATTCGTGCCAAAAGTAACCGTCTGCTCCCGACTACGGCTCCGGCCGCTTGTTGATCCGCGTCGGATC
>CAYMEB010000292.1:0-5614 GCA_964389095.1 uncultured Hyphomicrobiaceae bacterium | reverse complement strand
AAGATTTAGGTATACCATGAAGGGCGTCCTTGCAACTTTTTTGGGGATATTTGACGAAATTTTCCGAACTCAGTATACCAGCCGCCTCCGCTTGCGACCTCGGCCCATATTCTGCCCGTCGCTGGTGGTAAGTCATCCTGGGCTCGGGTTCCGACGGACCGAAGGCGACGCCCAGCACGTCGCGCCGCCCTTCCATGTTGACGCCAACCGCCACCAGGTCACGCACGCATAAATGACCAGCCGGGATTCCCTTGGGCGGCGAAGGAGATCGCCGACGCCGCCTTGTCGCCGCTATGAGATGTCCGACTTTGAATGGTCGATCATTCAGCCGCTGTTGGCGAACAAGCCGCGCGGCGCGCCGCGCGCGGACGACCGCAAAGTGATCCACGGCATGTTCTGGCGCATCCGCACTGGCTCGCCCTGGAATGAAATCCCCGGGCGGCATGGCCCTTACACCACTTGTTACACCCGCTTTGTCCGATGGCGCAAAATCGGCGTTTGGGATCGGATTATCGATGCTGCCTCAAAAGCCTACGCTGGCGAAATCCAGATGATCGAGAGCGCCAGCGTGCGCGAGCATCAGCACGCAGCAAACGGAAAAAAGGGGAAGAACAAGGCGGCGCCGAAGCCGCGTTCGCCGTCTTTGGGTACGCAGCTGACGCCAGATGCATGGGGCGCTCGCAGGGTAGACTGACCACGAAAATCCATGCCATTGTCGACGCCAATGGCCCGCCGATCACGCTGAAGCTCACGCCCGGCCAGGCTAATGACGGCCGCAGCGCCGACGACATGCTCACCACAGTCAAGGCCGACGATACGCGGATCGCGCACGCCGGATACGACGGCGACCGACTCCGCGCCGATCTCAAACGCCGAGGCGTCAAAGCCTGCATCAAGCCGATGCAGAACGGGAAAAGACCTACCGCCCGCGCAAGGCCATCTATGCGAAACGCACCCTCCTCGAGCGTTTCTGCAACCGGCTCAAACACTTTCGCGCCATCGCCAACCGCTTCGAAAAACACACCGTCAGGTATCTCGCCTTCGTAAAGCCCGCCTCCGCAAGACTATGGATGCGTTTCATGAGTCCATGACCTAGACTTCAGACGCCAGATATCATGACAGGCTTGATGACCCTCCCCGCGAGCTGATCTTCCACGGCCCGATTGAGCTCGGAAAAAGGATATGACTGGATCAGACGTTCATACGGAAAACGCCCCTCGGTATGCAGCCTGATCAATTCGGGGATGAATGTATCTGGCTCGCTGTCGCCCTCAATGATCCCTCTAATGGTGTAGCCATTGCTCAAAACGAGCGCGGCAAGCCCAGGCGATCGCTGCGCCGGGTCGGGCGGCACGCCCAAGAGGCCCAGAACACCGCGAGGCCGAAGACTGCTCAACGCGGCGTCCATCACGGACCCTAATCCGGTCGTATCGATTGCATAATCACAACCGGGCGACACGATTGAACGCACGAACTGCCTGAGCTTCCCCTGCATAGGATCGTGAACGTGCGTGGCTCCAAGTTCCAAGGCGAGGTCGCGACGGGCGGGAAACGGCTCTGACACAATGATCGTTGCGCAGCCTGCAATTCGAGCCGCGAGGACGGCGCTTAGGCCAACCGCCCCACCCCCTGTAATGACGATCGTCGATCCAGGAGCGCACCGTAATGCGCGCAGAACCGCCCCAGCCCCCGTCTGAACGCCACACCCCAAAGGAGCGAGAAGTTCGAACCCCAGATCGCCGTCCACCCGCACGGTATTGGCTTCATAGGCAAGAGCGTGACTGGCAAACGACGACTGGCCGAAGAAGTTGGAGGAAACTGCTTGACCATCGCGATGCAATGACTTGCTGCCATCTGCCCTGCACCCCGCATAGTTGAGGCTGGCGGACGTCTCGCAATAGGCGGGCTCGCCGCCACGGCAACGGTCGCATCGACCGCACGAATTGATCGTCAGAACCACGCGATCTCCGGGCCTGACCTTTGAAACGCCTGCCCCTGTCCGCACGACGATTCCCGCGCCTTCATGGCCAAGCACCGCAGGCAAAGGAACCGGCAAGACCTGGTCTCGAGCGACGAGATCTGTATGGCAGAGGCCAACAGCACGGATCTCCACGAGGATCTCGTCATGCCTAGGCTCATCGAGTTCTAGGTCTATCAACTCGAACGGCTGGCCTTTTCCGGACGTCAGCGCTGCCCTGATCTTCAAGATTATCCCCTGATCCGACGCCCCGCATGCTCGATCAGGCGACTTGAACGGCGCCCCCTGCAAAATGAGGGGCCTCCGTTGCACACACGGTTTTTCAAATGTAACATTGCAAGTGCATGGTGCAGGGCACGGGCAACGTTGATCATTACCTTTCGGCATGCGGCGTAATCCTGGTCGCAGCTGAAACCGATGACGTCTTCCGCTTGGCGCGGACGCCGCCCCGCCCCACTCTGTCGTCTTGTGATCCGCACACGCCGCAACGTCATTCGACAAGACCCATCGCTGCCTGCCTCAGCGATGCGCTGTCGCTCCAGCCGGCAACGCGCTCGAATGACACATGTGAGATGTTGGAACGCCTCATCAAGAACATCGCGCGGCAGCAAAGGCACGCCTGAATTGGCGACCGTGGATGTGGAGCTTCATGTCATGCCATCGGGAATCGGAACAAGAGCCGATCTCGCCGTCCAACCCGCGGGATTCGCCACATGCTCCGTGATTAGATCTACGGGTGTCCTTGAAACGACTGCGTTTCGCAGATTGATGCAGACGCCGGCCCGCGTCGTCGTGTTGGCCGCGCCCGCAGGTTATGGCAAATCATGCCTCTTGCGCGCCGCGGCCGAGACACACACGTGGAATGGACTTTCCTGCGCGTGGCTTGGACCAGAACTCACAATTGCGGATCGATCCATTGCCGAGATCGATATCGTCCTGATGGACGGCGCACACCAGGCGCGAACCGACGATCTCTTCCAGATCATCCGAGCGGCCTGCATCAGCGAAACGCGCCAGCGCCTTCTCGTCGCGACGCGAACATTGCCTGACGCCGACTGGCTCACACTGGAGGCAAGCGGCCAATTGGAGTTGCTGCGCCCCGGCGAACTCGCCCTTACCCGCGCCGAGACGCAGGCACTGCTCCAGCACTACTCGGGATCGAGCCCATCGTCCGCGCAAGTCGACAAGATCTGGGCCGTCACGGAGGGCTGGCCGATCGCGGCGCAGTGGCACGGTATGCTCGCGCGCAAGCTCGGGGGGTGGAACCGAGTATCCATCGAGGCGCCAAAGGCGCATGATGATCTCGGTCGATATCTCAACGAGATGATCTATAGGGAGCTCGACGACACGAGCCGTGACCTGTTGTTCGATATCTGTGACCTTGGGCCGTTTCAGGCCGAAATGTTCTGCGATGTCGATCAGCAGCGGGGCTCAGCAGTGCTTGGCCGGCTACGCCACGAAAGCTTGCTGGTTCAAGAGGCCGAAGATGGCGCGGGCAAAGTTCGCCTCAACGGCATCTTGCAGTCGTTCCTAGAATCGAAACGTCAGGAAATCGGGCGCGGGCGTAATCTAAACCTCCTAGATCGGGCCCGGCAATGGGCGACGGCTCACGCCCGGCACGCAGATGCCGTCGAGTTTGCGCTCCGCGCGGGTAAACATGAGCTCGCGCATGAACTCCTGGCTCGCAATTGCGCCGATATCGTCAACTTGCACGGCGAATTGAGGGGAATGCTCCGCTGGACCGACGAATTGCGGGGCGTTGGCGTGGAGCTTGGCGACGAAGTTGCGCTGTGGCGGATCTGGGCGCTCATACTGGTCGGCGACCTCGCACTTGCAGAGCGCGAACTTGCAGCTCGAAAAGATCAGATCGGAAGAAACGGCGAACCTCGACTTCAGCTGCATGCCGATCGTCTAGAGTTGAGCTTGGCCGCTCGCAGACGGCCCCCAGGAGAAATCGTCCAAATTGCGGATCAATGGCTTGTTCGGTGGGGGGCGCAAGACCCCTTTCATCTCGCCGCTACCTGTGTGTTGCGCGCGCTCGCACACTTGGTGAGAGGCGATGTTTTGCAGACCCGACGCGACATGGCGACGGCGCAAAGGGCAGCGTGCGAAAGTGGCAGCCTATATGCCGATATCTGGATCGCGAAGGCCGAGACCTTCATTGGGCTGCGCACTGGTCAACCAACCGCGGCCCGCGATATAGTTTTGAGTGCAATCGATCGCGTTCGGAACGACGGGACCGTTTCCATTCCAACGCTGGGCGCCCTTCATCTTTTGGCTGCGCGCGTTTTCGTCGAGCTTGGAGATATGGGACGCGCTCGCGCCCATCTCGCCGACGGCCACTTGTACCGAGGCGATACTGGGCTGGTCGAAATCCACCTCGCAGCCAGCGAAGCCGCAGCCTACATTGCTGAGCTCGAAGGGATTGAGGCTGCGCTTCGCGAACTCCAGCTTCGCCGACAGGGCAATATCCGATCTACCCTGGCGCAGGACTGCTTCACGATCCGCCTCTTATTGCGTCATGAGATGATCGCTGAGGCGAGAGAAAGGTTCGATACGGCGTTCGAGATTTTTTCCGGCGGTTGGCGACACGTGGCGCATGACTGCGCGGTCCCAGAATACTTCATGCCGACTTTCAAAGTCGTGCTTGCCCAACTTCTCCTCGCCGAAGGGCTGGTGCGTGAAGCTGACCAAGTCAGCTCGACTTTGCTGCAAGCAACGGACTTCCGCACGAACATCGAAGATCGCATCGCAACGCAGTTCGTCGCCGCCTGCTGCGCCCATTTGCTTGGCCGACGAGATGAAGCACGACGCCACATGTGGCGCGCATTGCGTACCGCCAGCGAGCATCGGATGCAGCAAACGGCTGTCACTTCGTGTTGGCCAGTCAGGGCCATGCTCAATGAATATCCGGATCTGGAGGAAGGGTTGCGCAGCGATGCCCTGGCCCTGCTGGCGGCAATCAGGGCTCGACTTGGACTGAATGGCTCCAAGCAAGGGCGAGAAGCAGCATTCGCAGCCCTGACCGCCCGGGAGGACGAAGTCCTTCATATGCTCGACACAGGGCTCAACAACGAAGAGATCGCTTCGTTCCTTGCAATCGGCGTGTCGACGGTGCGCTGGCATGTCCGCAATATCTACAGCAAGCTCGGTGTCCGCAACCGGACAGGCGCCCTCTCCTGCGCACGGCGGTTGGGTCTGGTCCGAGATTCGATCACACCCTGATCCGCCTATATCACGGTCATGGATGGGCAAAGTCAGCGTAAGCGTCCCGCAGGATGCGGCTTTGCGGCGCTCGCCTGTTTGTGCAACGATAAATTCGATGACCGGTCGGCGACAATTGTCGTGACCGGTTTCTCAGGATCGTGCCCCATGGCATGGTGAGACTGCCGCGATGGGCGTCACCGTGATCCCAGCCTTACCGGATCTGGTAAGGTCGCCGCTGCGGGCAGCGAGGCGGGTGGTTGATCGCTCATGGGGGCGAAGCTTTCCACCGTCATGTAGCGGGATCTCCAGACCGCCCACGCGTCGGACTACTCGAACAGGACGGCTCCGACGAGGCGCGTGATGGCGTCCGCGTTCAGGATGGTGCGAGATCACGCGCGGCCTCTTATGCATCGCGCGCTGTTCGGGAGA
>CAYMEB010000291.1:0-5657 GCA_964389095.1 uncultured Hyphomicrobiaceae bacterium | reverse complement strand
CACGGGCTGGAATCCGGACAGTACACGGCGTAGGCACAAGTAGCGGATTGGTCTCGCCAGTGCGTAAAGAGACCCTCGGAGAGCGGTATCGAAAGAACGCGGAAATCCCATGAAGATCAAAATCAACCGCCGCGAATTTCTGGTCGCTCTTGCGGGTCTCGGTGCAGTTATCGCGCTGGGAGAGCAGCCCACTCCGGCGGATGTGGATGTGGCTTGGGCTCAGATGCTCAAGAATCCGTGGTACTTCGAGGTTGATGGCTCCGGAACGATCATTGAGCCGGATGTGGACGATCCGAAGATAAATGCGGACGTATATGACCTGACGCCTGCCGACCTGTCCGACGCCAAGTCGCTTATTGCCGCGGTCAACTCCCGTGGAGAGTTGCTGACGCATTTTCAATTGCTGCATGAGGACTTCGTGTGCGAGCAGAGCGGACTTCTCGAGGACCGTATGGCGAGACTTGAGGCTGAACGCGACGATGCAGCGGTCAGTGCGGCGCATCGGCGGGAACTACAGAATGAGATCACTGCGCTGAAGACACAGATTGCCGCGTTCGGCGATGGCTCGCACGACTGGCAGGATTGGGTGGCGTCCGAGGGCGAGGCGGGTTTGTCTCGCTTCAGGAATGAGATCGATTCTTGGCTGCAAAGGCCTGTGCAGTGGTCCAACATGGAGTGGTGGGACCAGGACTGGAGTGGCCAAGGTCGAGCGCTCTCCTTCTTTCAGCGGATGGATCACCGGCTCGTACAGGAAATCGGTGTGGTGATCGTCGAGGGAGATCACCCGGGTAGCACGTACTTCGCTGCCGAACTTCGGGTCAGCGTCGAGGATGCAAATATGGCGGCGACGGAGCTGGAGTTGCCATTTCGCTTCCGTATGGCTGCAGGTTGACGCGTGGCACAAAGTTGGGCGATCTCAGTTCGAGATCCGGGAGCTGTCGCGGTCTTTGTATTCGATCTATCTGAGAGTTGTGAACTCGGAGACCTCGTCGCCATTGCCGTGTTTGGAACAGCGTGAGTGTGATCGATCGTGGGGATCAGTTCAGGCCAATGGAACGACTGTACTGCCTCCGCATTCCGCGATCCCTAGTGGTTCCAGCAAGCATGTCCGACGGCGGCGAACTTGATGACGTGAGTTGTTCCGACGCGTTGACGAGGCACCGCTCACGCGTCGAGATGGGTCGCCTCTGCTCGACCATGCACTTTCGGGCAATGCGGCGATTAGGGCGCCGCCCGAATCTGACAAACCGCCGGAACAGCGTCGGCAATCTTCCGATCAGGCTCACCGCTGCTCATGGGGGGCAGCTTGGTCATCGTTGCGATGAAGTCCGACTTGACTGCCCAGGTGATGCCCTGGGGTAGCGCCCCAGTGTGGCGGTAGAAGGCCTCGACAGCTGCCGTGGACGTGATGACTCCAACAACGCGGCCATGGGAGTCGATGAGAGGGCCGCCCGAATTGCCGGGCTGTACCGGCACCGTCACCTGAAGAAAGGCGTTGTCTCCCTCAAGTCCGGAGAGGGCGCTCACCTTCCCGTCTGAGTACTTGTGCTCCGCGCCCAGAATGTCGACCGCTGGGAACCCCAGCGTGTACACCGAATCCCCGAGTGCGAGGGACGACGCGGATTGGATCGGTAGGTAGGTGGCCCCGGCAACCTCGACCTGGAGGATGGCGATGTCCGTTGTCTTGCTTGAGCTGACGACTTTCGCGGGGAGATCGCGACCATCCTTCAGTAAGACACGGATCGTCTTTGCGCCATCGATGACGTGCTGCGCAGTGACGATCAATCCGTCGCTGGAGACGAGGAACCCAGTTCCGCTTGACTGTGCGGCGCCCGCACCCTCAGGGGATCCGCCCGGGCTGGTTCTTGCCCCAGCCTTGGTTGATCCGAGGGCGGAACGCATTCCGTTGAGGATCATTCCGGTCCAGCCTCCGCCGGTGGCGTCGCCACTGAAGCCGAAGTCCTTGGAGCCTTCGACGATGACCTTGACGTCCACGCCGCCCTCGCGCTCGCGGAAGTAGACGCCGGCAATCACGTTCCAGTCGTGAAGTGTCATGCCGTGCTCGCCCATGACGAAGCCCTTGTCGAGATTGGCGCTGACGAGCGAGAAGTTCGCCGAGCCAAGACCGACCTTGGCCGCGTTGAACGCTGCAGTTCGGTCGATTCGTTCGAAACGTGCTGACTCCTGGTACTTCGACCAGCCGGTCTTCCCCTCCACGCCCGAGTCGAACCCCGCCTCAGCTGCGGAGGGTGGCAGCATGCCGACGGATGCGCACCCGGAAAGAGCAAGTGCCAGCGCAATGCTGAACAGGTGGCGGAGCGGAGAGTTTCGTACGGAGGTTCCCCAGGAGTTCATGTGCGAAGAATAATCACAACCATCGAGGCTTGGGGATGTTCGAGGCGGGGCGGTCAGGAGAAGCCGCACCGAATCAGGCGGATCTGCCGCACTTCACGCAGGACGATGCCTTTGATCCGCAGCCGCTACACAGATGAGCTTGGGTCTTGGCGAAGCTGGCCCCACACTTCGCGCAGCTGGTCGCCTTTGAACCAAACCCGCATCCGCTGCAGAGCCTCGCAGGCTTCGGGCCGTTCTAGCGATCTTGGGGTGCTGTCGCGGATGAGGCCTTCGGCACGGATTGGGGTGCCGGAGGTGTGGTCTCGGCACTTTGAGACTGATAGCACGGCCCAAAGTCGAGCAGGATGATGGAGATGTCGCCAGCATCGACAGATCCGTTCTGGTCGAGGTCGGAGCCGCACTCGGGGCGGTAGTAGAAAGCTGTCGCAAATCCGTAGTCGACACTGACCTCAGCTTCGCCCGGAAAGCCAGCAGGTGTCACGGCGGTGATTGTTGTGGGGGAGACAACCACGACGTCTGTTGCATCTGAATCACGAATTCGAACCTTGGCACCCGGCTTGAAGTTGGTGCCGGTGATCGTGATCGGGGTCCCGCCGGCGCTTGGACCAGAGATTGGTCGGACGCTTTGGATCGCAATACGTGGCCCGAGCAAGGCCATCGAGTGATAAACCCCACCGGCAAGTTGGGTGACACCCGTCACGGAGCTTGGAATGTTGCACTGTCCCTCGACATTTCGACCCCAAGCAACAACCGATCCATCGTCTCGGAGTGCGAGCGCGTGCTGGCCGCCCGCCGCAATTTCTCGGATGCCGGAAAGGTTTGGGGGAACGTTGCGCTGGCCAGCATCGTTTCGGCCCCAGCAGGTCACTGTGCGGTCCTGCCGAAGCGCCATCGCAAACTGGCTTCCTGCGCGAACTTGCCGCGCAGGGCCTAGGTCGAATGGCACTGAGCTTTCGCCGAAAAAGTTGGATCCCCATGCGACGACAAGTCCGTCCACTTTCATGGCGACGCCGAATTCCGATCCCGCCGCAACACTGGCGACGCCCGAGAGGCTGTTTGTGCCGCTGCTCTGGCCTTGTCCGTTACCGCCCCAAGCCACCACCTCGCCATTCTCGCGCAGGGCAAGCGCGAAGCCTCCCGCATCAATTTGCGTGATTCCAGTAAGGGAACTCCAGGGAAGGGTTCCGCCGCCTTGTCCACCCCAGGCCACGACAGAGCCGTCGTGCCGGAGCGCCATGGCCCAATAGTTCTCGCCTGCCGCGACCTGCTTAACGTTGTTCAGGCCGTTAGGAACGTTTCGAACTCCATACTCGTTCGCACCCCAACTGATCAGCGTGCCATCAGCCGTGACTGCGAACGAGAAGTTGTACCCGGCCGAAACCTGCTGAACGCCGCTCAGGTCTGGCGGCACGTCGCAAGCGGGATATTGAGGGGAGTTGAAACCCCAACACTTGACGGTGCCTGTGTCGCCCTGACCGAACGCGTTGGTCGCGACAAGGCATGACAGCCCAACAGTGCAAAGTGAGTCGTTCATAGCTCGCATTGGCCCGCGTCTCCTGCAGCTGCAGCCCCGGAATGAGGCTTGCCGGGATGAGTATGCCACGAAACAGCAATGTTCCAAAGGCAGCGGGGAGGGTTCGTCCGCCACAATCCGCCCATTTCCCTTGCGTCGCGGGGCTCCGTGTGGCAGTCTTGGACGGCCGGGGGTTCCGGCGGAAAGGCTCGCAGCATCTTGAAAAGGGTTCCCCTTTTTGTATTGGTCGCGTTGGTAGCCGGGCTGTTCGTGGGTACGCAACCGGCGGTCGCCGATGCGCCATGTTTAGAGGACTTGGACGGAAACGGAGAAGTCGGAGGCGGGGACATCTCGGTGATGTTGCTCGACTTCGGCCCATGCCCCGGGTGTGGCAGTGATCTCGACGGCGATGGCGAGGTGACGGGATCTGACATCTCTCTGCTCCTGCTGTCCTTTGGCCCGTGCGCTGGGCCGAGTTGGGCTACGGTCATTGAGTGGGTGCCGGATCCTGCAGTGATCTATGACGCCAATCTCCGCGCCGACATCGCCGCGACGCATAGGCCTTGGCGGGTGCGCGACAACGGAACGGGCATTGAGATGGTGCTCATTCCGCCGGGCTCGTTCCTCATGGGATGCAGTGGATCGAGCTCGTCTGGCTGTGCGCCCGATGAAAGCCCTGTGCATCAAGTCACGCTCACTAAGGCGTATTACCTGGGTCGTTATGAGGTGACGCAGGCGCAGTGGACGGCCAAGATGCGCTACAACCCGAGTGGGTTCGACTATCCAAGTGCAGAGGTTCCCGCTGACCAGGTACCCCAAAGACCTGTGAATCGGCTGGACTTGTATGCCACAGACGAGTTCCGCCGGGCTACAGGACTTCGCTTGCCGTCAGAGGCCGAATGGGAGTTCGCCTACCGGGCCGGAACCGCTACGGCATTTCATGGTTCGCCGTCGAATCCCAGCGGCTCCGATAGCGAGGCTTATCTCGCCAGTATCGCTTGGACCTCTTTGAACGCACAGGAGCAGACCAGGCCTGTCGGTCTCAAGTCAGCGAACGGCTTTGGCCTTCATGACATGGCCGGAAACGTGTTCGAATGGGTCTCTGACCGGTATTCACTGTATGCCGCAGAGCCTCAGACGGATCCGGTCTGGACGGCGTCGTACCCCGGCGTCGTGCGTGGTGGGGGCCTCGGGCCGAATGGATTCTGGACAAATGCTGTGTACCGGGCATCAGCGCGCATTGCCCCCTCGCCCGACAATAACTACTTCGCGGGCTTTCGAGTCGCTCGGACACCTTAAGGCATGCTCATGCATCGTCAGTGAAACCACCGGAGCCTCCGGTAGAAAGGTTTGGGAGCAATATGAAGCAATTCAGCACCGGGACAGGACTAGTCGCACTGTCGATTGGAATGGTTGCCGCCGCGTTCATCGCCACGCATCGCAGTGGTGGTGAGGCGTTCGCTCAAGGCACGGGTGGTGAGCGGCGGATCGTGAGCGCGTGGGTGGAATCGGTGGGCGTACCGGTGCAGAACAGTCTGGCGACTTATGCATGGCACTATGCGTTTCGGATTTGGTCAGACAACACCATCGACATGCGGTGCGTCGGAGGCACGCAGGCTTATCCACTGGGACCAGCGCAGTCCAACTTCATTGAACCGGTACAGGGCAATTTTCTCGACTGGCGTACTGTTGACAACGGCACCAGCGGCTTCCGTCCTCTCACCGATGTTGACATGAGCGGCGAAACTGACGCAGGCGACATTTCGCAGGTGCTGCTGGACTTCAACAC
>CAYMEB010000290.1:0-5657 GCA_964389095.1 uncultured Hyphomicrobiaceae bacterium | reverse complement strand
CCTTGCGTACTTCGTCGACACCATCGGCATTCGACGACTTGAACTGCAATCCGTTGCAGCAGATGCAGTCGCCGCCGCGGTCGGTTCGCCTCCGGCTGTCCGCGTGACCGCCGGTCGGGCCGATCGAATTGCCGGCGATGAAGATGCGTGGGCCGACGATGTGTCCCTGTTCGACCGCGGTCTTGATGCCCCAGTCGCAGCCGCCCGTGTCTCTGACGGTCGTGAACCCGCGATCGAGCATGCAGCGCAGGCGCGTGGCGGCGCGGGCAGCCAGCAGCGTCAGCGGCATCGCCTCCAGGAAGCGGATGTTGACCTCGCTGTGGATGGCGTGCACGTGCGCGTCGATCAGGCCGGGCATCAGCGTGCGGCCGCCGCAGTCGATCACTGTCGCGTCCTTGGGAGCCTTGATCGGCTTGTCCGACAGCTCTCGGATCGAGTCGCCCTCCACGAGCAGCGCGTAGCCGCCGCGGACTTCGGCGAATGTCGGCTCCAGGAGATTGAAGCCCGTAAGCAAATATTGGCTCATTGTTGGCTTCCCTGCCGCTCGAGAATGTCGATTGTGGCTGGATCCGGCCTGCCGGCGCAGTGGACGGCGAGTGCCTCCAGGAACAAGCCCGGCTCCCGCGCCGCTCGCGCGAACAGGGTCATCGACGAACGAAACTTCATGTCGTCCGGCGGCGGCAGAATCGCATCGAGTTCCGTTTCGCGATGGGAGATGACGGCCGCAGTCGCCTCGACGAGCCGTTCATGCAGGACCGGATTGGCGAGATAGGCTCTGGCTTCCGCAAGTGAGCCGATCTCATAGCGCCGCGCCATCTCGCTTCGCCCGAGTCCCGCGATCTGGGGAAAGACGAACCACATCCAATGGCTCGTCTTTCGCCCCCGCTTCAGTTCGGCGCGGGCCGTCTCGAACGCTTCTGCCTGGGCACGCAGGAAACGGTCGAGATCGAAAGGCTGATGGATGGCCACGACGGCCGGTCTCAGTTGAGCAGGTTCTTGTGGAAGCGGCCGCCCTTCATGATCACGGAGAGGTGCTTGCCCTGTCCCTGCAGCACCTTGAGGTCCTTCAGAGGATTGCCGTCGACGATGAGCAGGTCCGCGAAGGCTCCTGGCTTGAGGCAGCCGAGCTTGCCCTCCATGCGCACGACCTCGGCGCCGATGGTGGTGGCTGCACGGATGATCTCGATCGGCTTTTGAACCTGGGCGCGGATCGTGAACTCCTGCGACTGTTCGGTCTGGAGCTGACCGAGAAGGTCGGTGCCGTATGCGACTTTCACGCCGTGGCGTTTGCAGATCTCCAGCGAGCGAAGCGCTCCCTCGATCACGATGTCGTTCTTGGCGAGCATGTCGGAGTTCATGCCGTACTCCGCCGCGCGCTTCTTCATCTCGAAGTAGGTGACGAGGTTCGCGACGAGGTACATGCCCTTCTCGGCCATCAGCTTGGCCGACGCGTCGTCGACCAGATTGCCGTGCTCGATGGTGCGGACGCCGGCATGGGCCGCCCGCGTGATGGCCTCGGGCGTGTAGGCGTGCGCACAGACGTAGCGGCCGAAGGCGTTCGCCTCCTCGACGGCGGCGTGCACCTCGTCCATGGAGAACTGCAGGCTGTCCAGTGGATCGTACGGCGAAGCGACGCCGCCCGACATCATGATCTTCACCTGATCGACACCCTGGCGCATCTCCTCGCGAACGGCGCGGCGCACCTCCGAGACTCCATCGGCGATGCCCATGCTGAACGAGAGCGCGTTGCAGCAGTGGCAGCGCGTGCCCGGGTCCGTGCGTCGGCGTCCGTCGCTGTGGCCGCCCGTGGGGCCTATCGCGCGGCCGGCGATGAACAGGCGCGGGCCGGCCAGCAGCCACTTGTCGGTCGCTTCCTTCAGGCCCCAATCGGCGCCGCCGGTATCGCGCACGCTCGTGAAACCGCGATCCAGCATGCCCCGCATGAGGTCGGCCGCGCGCGCTGTCATGAGGGTGAGGGGAACATTCTCGAGCTGGCGGATGAACACCTCCGACAGCACCACGTGCACGTGGCTGTCGATCAGGCCCGGCATCAACGTCTTCTTGCCACAGTCGACCACGGAGGCCTTGGGGGCCTTGATAGGCTTGGCGGACAATTCCCTGATCTTGTCGCCTTCGACCAGAAGCTCGAAGCCTCCCTGCAGCTCGCCGGCCTCCGGCTCGAGCATCTCGAAATTCTTGAAAAGAAATTGGACCATGCCGCGGCCTCCCTTCGGTGCGTGGCGTGAGCGTCGGTCGCGCTCGTTGTCCCGTCAACCGGGGGTGGATGCATGGCGCGGCTGCGACGGTCGAGCGCGTCGGGCGTCACGCGGGTGTTGCAATTCATCGGATGCACGACCGGGGCGCGAGGAATGGCTTGCGGGGCAGGCGGGATCGCGGATACAAGGCAAAACTTTTTTTGTGTCAGCGAGTCGATTTCGGAGCCTCCGGTGCGGTCAGGGGACGCAACAAGCGTTGGCCGGCGGCGGTCGAGGGGAACAGACGTGCCTCGTCAGAAGCACCGCGCGATGGCGTATCTCTCGGCAGCCGTGCTGGGCGCTTTCGTGTGCCTGCTTTCAGCTGCGCTGGTGCCGATGATCACGTCGCTCGATCCGCGACTTGGCAGCCTTCAGTCCGGGACCGTGCTCGCTGCTTATCGCAACCCCCATTCGATCGATCATCCCGTGCGCCTGACGGCGGCGCCCGATCTCGTGCTGACGGGGGGGATCGTCGTCGCGGACGCCGCGGCGGCGGCGCGCGGGATCACCCGGCTGATCGTCGACAGGCCAGAATTCCTGCTTCGACTGTCGCCAGCCGATAAGGCCGCCGGCGGGACGACATTCCATTCTCTCGAGCACGGGGATCTGCCTGACGTCGTGGGGCCCCTGCTGCGGCAGCTGCACAGGTTCAAAGTCGACCAGGTTCAGATACGGGGCGGAACGCTCGCGGTCGTCTGGCAGGGCGGACGCGAGACCGTGACACGCATCGATGCCGAGGTTTCGGGACTGGCAAAGGGGAGCATCTCGGGCGCCGGGCGTTTGACGTATCGCGGGCAGCCGTTCGCGGTCGAAGCGAGTGTCGCCTCCCAGCCGTCGCGGGAGACGGCGGGGCAGCAGGCGCCGGCGCGCGCCATGAAGGTTCTGGCCAAGAGCCCGGTTGTCGCCGTGGCCTTCGAGGGCATGGTCGAGGCGCGATCGAGCCCTGTTCTGCGCGGTGCGGTGGACTTGACCGGGGCCAACCTCTCCGAGTTGGCGGCTTGGCTCGGTTCGCCGGCATTGCCTGCCCAGGCTTTTCGCGATGTCGCCCTTCGGGGTGACATGACCTGGGCGGACGGGGTCGTTGCGATCGACAAGGCCAGTGTGGCGCTCAACGGGCAGGCACCCGCGACCGGTGTCGTGTCGCTGTCGCGCAGCGAGACCAGACCGCAGGTCGAGGCGACGCTCGCCTTCGACGTTCTGGATCTCGCGTCGTTCCTGCCCGCGGACAAGAGCGGCGCGAACGTCGCCGGGCTCGCCGAGAACAGGCGGGAGATGTGGCTCGAAGTGCCGTTCGCCGACACCCTGAGGGCCGATGTTCGGGTTTCGGCCTCGCGAGCGGCTCTGAACGGGAACCATCTCGGCAAGGCCGCCATGTCCGTCACCGTGGCGGAGGGCAAGCTGCTTGTCGATGTCGCCGAGATTGAGCATCCCGGCGGGCGAACATCCGGGCAAGTTACAATCGATGCCGCCTCCGGGCGGACGGCAGCGCGGGGCCGCATCGATACCGCAAACTTGGGTCCGATTCTGTCGACATTGGCCGGGGTGGACCTGCTGACGGGAAGGGGCGCCATGCAGGTCGACCTTTCCGCCAGTGCCCGAGACATCGGTCAGTTCATCTCGACGGCCGAGGGGCGCGTGACTATCGTGGCCGGACCTCAGGCCCAGTTCGGCGCCGACCTGCTCTCCGTTCGCGCCGCACTGGCGGCGAGCCGGCATCCGGCATGGCTCGCCGTCTCGAAGGCGTCGCCGCAGATCGACGCACTGGAAGCGCGCAGCGTGCTGCAGAACGGCAGGCTGCACATCGACAGTGCATCGTTGCGCTTTGGACCGCATGCGCTGAGTGCGACGGGTTCGCTGAACCCGCGGTCGCGCGAGATGGACCTGTTGCTCGGCTTGCGGGAGGGCAAGGTCGGGGAACGAGGACGGGTGGTCGGTCAGGTCGATCCGTCGCGCTTCCTGCTGCTGAGGGGCCTGTGGTCCAGCCCGCAAGTGCTGCCCCCCGAGCCCGCGCCGAACAGGCCTTGAAGGAAGTTTACCACGAGTTCGGTTGAAGCCGTCGCCGCCGTCACTGGCAGGTTGCATTTAACCTCTTCTCAACCCAATTCCCGGCATCCTCACCGCAGCGTCCGGTGCATTTTCGGGCGCCAGGGGGATACATGAGCGTCGGCGCCAACAAACCCATTCGCGGCTAGATACTTTTCGTCGACGACGATGCCCCTTACCGGGACCTTGCCGGCACGGCGCTCGGCGAGGCCGGCTTCCAGGTCCATATCGCAAACGATGGCCAGCAGGCCGTCGCGGCCGTCACCCGCCAGCCCTTCGATCTGATCGTTCTCGATCTCGCCATGCCCGGCATGAGCGGCTTCGATGTCCTGGAAACGATTCGAACGACTTTGATGAAGACCGACGTGCCGGTGCTCGTGATCACCGGAAACGACGATACTCAATCGGTCGAGCGC
This sequence comes from uncultured Hyphomicrobiaceae bacterium, assembly GCA_964389095.1. GTDB lineage: Bacteria > Pseudomonadota > Alphaproteobacteria > Rhizobiales > Hyphomicrobiaceae > JABFRJ01. The sequence goes on along the minus strand of CAYMEB010000290.1, from coordinate 943 downwards.
GCATTCGACTTCGGCGCCACGTAGTTCCTCGTGAAGCCGATGAACTGGCTGCTGTTCGTCCACCACGTCAATTTCGTCTTGAAGTCCGCGCGCGCCCAGAGCGACTTGCGCGATGCGAACCGCACCGCGGACCTCATGAGCAAAGTGAAGAGCCGGCTCGTCGGCACGCTGGTCACCGAGTTCCAGTCGCCGCTGCGTTCGGCATTCTCGGTCGCGACGCTGTTGCGCCAGGAGGCGGACGGACCCATCGAGTCGCCGCTCTACAGGTCGCTGATTGCGGATCTCTACCGGGCCGTGGCGCAGCTCAACGGCACGCACATCAAGATGCTCAACTTCGGGCGCAACCTCGCAGAGGGGATCTCGTTGGACGAGGCCGTCCTCGACCCTGTGGAGGTCGTGGAGGCGGCCGTTGAAGCGGCGCGCGAAAAGGCGCGGCGCCGTCAGATCGACATTCGGTCTGTCGTTCTCTCAGCCGCCCGACATCCAGCTTCAAGCCGATCGTGTGCTGATCGGGCAGGTTCTGGGGGCGGTGCTCGGGAATTCGGTCCAGTTCTCGCGGCGCGCCAGTACGATCGACGTCGAGATGCGCCTCACGAATGCGCGCGATCTGGCGATCCTCGTGCGCGATACCAGCTCCGGGCTCACGCAAGCCAACATCGACGACCTGCTCGGCGTCTCCGCGGCAGGCGCCGTCGCGACGCCGGAGAGCGCGGATCATGGGTCCGGTCTCAAGCTTGCCCGGGTCCTCACGGAAGCCCATCAGGGGCAGTTGAGCGTCGAACTCACCGAGGACGAAGGCGCCGTAATCCAGATCCGGCTGCCCAAGACGCGCCTCAGAGGTCTCGCGCCGGCGGAAGACATCGGGGCCCGGCGTGCCGTCTCCACCGCGCCGGGAGCTATGCGCGGAAGTTGGTGACGGCGTGAATCGGTGAAGGCGGCATAT
>CAYMEB010000289.1:0-5712 GCA_964389095.1 uncultured Hyphomicrobiaceae bacterium | reverse complement strand
CTGCGGATCGGGACGCCCGGGATGCGTGACGCGTTGAGGGAAGCCAGCGTGCTCGATTCGCTTTTGAGAGTGGATGAGGCGGAATCCATCCTGCGTTCAAATCGAGTGGTTGCCGACGAAGCGTGGACGACCCACGATCGCATCGGTGAGGCCACGGCCGAACTCTTGCGCTCCGCCGCCGGTGTCAGTTCACCAGTTCCACGTGCCGATCGCGAATTCCTCCGTGCCGAAGAGTTCCTCCGGCGTCGCGACTACCTGCGCGCAATACTCATGCTCAGCGAATCGATCAGGCGCCGCGCGATCGACCAGCTGGGGCTCGCCAGTCGGTTCGGGGTGGAAGCAAACCAGGTCAAGATGGACGATGCCTTCAACGCGCTCGATGAACTTGCCGCCCCTCCCTTCGCTCCCGGAAGACTGTCTCTCCTTCGCCGTACGCGCAATCAAGTGGTGCATGCCGATCGCCCCAGTTCCGACGTGAGGGCCGTTCTCGCCGACCCCGAGAAGCTGCGTCGCCTGCTGAGCGATTCAGCCCAGGATGCCCGGAAGAGCCTCTTCAAGCATCTCGCATAGGCCAAGAGCACGCAATCAGGTTCAGCCGAATCGCTCCTACGCCCAAGTTCCGAATCCCATCACGCCGATGCAAGGATGCCCATGAATGAGCTGCATGAACAGATTCGCACCCTTGCTGCCGAATGGCTCGAGATAGCCGCCGGCCGCCGGGGCTTCGGAAGCGGCACGACCGCAGAGCAGGCGATGCGATTCCAGCTCGAACGGATTCTGCCGCTGACGACGAAGCTCTGCCGCAAAAGTCTGAGCTCAGATCTCCGATCACCCGCGGACGGCCTCGCGAGCCTTGTCGGGATGTCGCCGCAGACAACGATCACAATGGCCGAAGCGCTCCGACCGCGATCGCTTTTGCTGGTCACGAGCGAAAACGCGAGCGATTCCATCCGGGTGATCCGCGCGTGGTTCGACCGATCGGATCTTGGCTGGCATCCCCCCATCATCGCTATACAGAAAGTTCCACCGACCGATTCGAGTGCGATCGCTCACGGGGTTCGGACTTGGATCTCCGAACAGCGCGCAAGCAACCCCCAAGCGACGCTCTACTTCGACGCGACTGGCGGAAAGAAGTCCATGAGCGTGGTTGCCGGGATGCTGGCGGTGCAGCTCAAACTCGAGGTCGTGTATCTGGATACGGAGTTCGACGCATCGCTGCGGATGCCACGACCTGGGTCGGAAGTAGTTGTACGGGTGCCGGTGCCCTGAGCAAAGGGTCTGCGAGGCCGTTTGGGAATCAGACCGAGGATTCTCACGGCTCGCCGACAGCCCCGACACACAACGACCTGAGTTTCAACAGAACGGATCTAGATCTTCGGAGGCGCAGCCGGGGGGCCACGTGCGGCAGCAACGAGCACGAACTGCTAAATTCCCAATATGCCGACCACGATCCTCCGTCCGGGGCGCGCGGCTGCACTTCCGGACGTCATGACCATCTCCGACCTCGCGCGATACCTGCAGGTGTCGAAGTCGTCGCTCTACAAGCTGGCACAGGAGGGCAAGGTGCCCGGCCAGAAGGTCGGCAAGCACTGGCGCTTCCACCGAGGCGTGATCGATCGCTGGCTTGGAAAGAAGGCGAGCTAATCGCGGGTTCGTGACGGGTGGACGGCAATACATCAAGGAAACAACATGCTGGGATTGACGCTTAGAGAAGAGTTCAAGGGCCGCCGCCTCAAGGGCACGGCGATCGAATTGACGAACCGGAACAACACCGGCGCGACACAGGTTCCGGCCGAGGAGTTCCTCCGGATCACCTATCCCAGTACTGACGTCCTCAAAATGATTGAGGCAGCCGGACCCGATCAAGGCAGACCCATTGTCCTTCAAGGCGAGCGCGGCCAAGGCAAGTCGCACTTGATGGCAACGCTTTATCACTGCCTCAAGGATCGCACCGCAACTCAGGCTTGGCTTGGCCACTGGGCCGAGGTTCTCAGCAATCCCAAGATCAAATCCATGCCGCTTCGTTCGAGCATGCACGTTGTCAGCGTGAGCTTGCATCAGCAACACTACAAGCACCTGTGGGACGTGCTCTTTGACAACCATCCGCACGGCACGTACTGCCGCGGGAAGTGGGACGCACAAGGCGAGAAAAAGACGGAGGTGCCCAGCGACACGCTGATCCTCGAGATGCTCGAGCACACCCCCACCGCGGTGATTCTCGACGAGTTTCAGACGTGGTTTGACGGGCTGACGAACACGAAGCAGTACCCCTGGCGAACTTGGGCCTTCAACTTCATCCAGATCCTTTCCGAGATTGCGAAGGAGCATCCTGATCGGTTGGTGCTCGTGACGTCCGTCCGCAACGGCACGACGGATGCATTTCAGCAGATCCAGCGAGTGAACCCAGTACTCATTGACTTCAAAGGCCCTTCGGCCAAGCAAGAGCGCTCACGACTGCTCCTTCACCGTCTCTTCGAGAACCGACTGCAGGTGGGCCGCGCCCAAATTGAGTTTTTGATCACTACGCACGTTGACGAGTACTTCAGACTCAAGGGCACGGCACCAGCAGAACAAACTCGGATTCGCAACGACTTCATCGAGTCATGGCCCTTCGCCACACATCTGATGCAACTGCTGGAAGACCAAGTCCTCATTGCAACAAGCGCGCAAGGGACCCGCGACTTGATCCGAGTTCTCGCGGACCTATTCAAGCAGTGCGGCGATCTGGCGCCAATCATCACGGCAGCCGATTTTCGGCTTGACGACGAATCGAGCGGCATTGCCGCCCTGCTGGATTCGGTCGCGAATCAGCACCACTCGAAGCTGCGCGAGAAGGCTCTCCGGAACCTCGAGGCGGTCCGAGCTGCTGTTCCGGACACTCCCAAGCGACTGCCCCGGCTCGAAGCGATCATCGGAGCCTTGTGGCTCCGATCGCTCGCCGACATCAACCAGGCAGGGGCCGACAGGGCGACGCTGCATATTGACGTGACCCGAGATAGGCCCGTCGACGACAATGCGTTCCAAGTCGAACTCTCGACGATTGTCGAGAACAGCTTCAACATCCATGAAGATGGAAACAGGTTCATCTTCAAGGAGGAGGAGAACCCGCAGGCGAAGCTGATCGCGAGCGCTCGAAACGACAAGCTGTTCCAAGAGGGCCAGGACCTGGCGCATCTTGCCCGAGAAACTAGGTACGTCATTAGCGGCTCAAGCGAGCTCGTAACACGGTTTCGCGTCATCGTGCTATCGCCCTCGTGGACGAGCAACCCGTGGGCGTCGGTCGAAGAATCGGATCAGCCGAATCAATGGGACGACCGAATTCCGATGCTCGTCTTGCCGGAAGCCCCGTCCAGCATTGACGCCACGCTCGGCCCATGGCTCAAGGATTACCTACAGAGGAATCGAAACGCTGTCCGCTTCCTACTCCCTGCAGAGGGCACGGCGAACATCTTTGCAGATCGAGACCTCGTGATTTTGGCACGATGCGTGTACCTGGCAGAGCAGTGGAAGGCTCAGAACCCGGAGTATGGGCGTCTGCAACCCAAGTACCAGAAGGAGCTCCGCGAGAGCCTCAAGTCCCGCTTCGACCGATTCGCGATCCTCGCGAATTGGAACTTCCAGCAGCCCGCGGCGTCCAGATTCCATGTCGAATCGCATCGCGCGAGTGGGCAGGCGATCCCCGAAGCTATCGACAAACTCGTCGGTGAAAACCTGTTCATCCCTGAGGACTTTGAGACGCTAGTGCTCGCGGCCGCGGCCAACAACGAGCCCGTTGGGAAGCTGATCAAGGAGCTGAAGGAGCCCCGACCTGCAGGCCAGGACTGCATTCCTTGGCTCGGCGAGACGCTGGTCAAAGAGCGCGTCATACGCCTCTGCGCGCGGGGGCTCATCGCGATCGACTTGCGCGGTATCGAGTGCCTGCAAGTTGACCATGGCGAAGATGAGGAAAAGGCGTGGCGCCGCATGCGCGGAAAGCTTGGGAGCGGCAAGCACCTCGATGAGACGTTCATCCGTCTGCCCCAGACGGTTCCCGGCACAGGGGGTGTCTCCGGCGCTGGTGGTGCCGGGGCTTCTACGAGCGGCGGCGCGAGCGGTACAAGCGCCGGATCGACTGGCGAGCCCCCACGTAGCGGCAACGTCGGCGGCAGTGCAGACCAGTCCGGCGGCCAGCAGGTGTCTGGCGGCATTTTCGGCGGTAGCAAGTCAGTCCGCGTTCCCGTCTCGATACCCGCGACTTCTTCACTCAACCTGCTTGGCCGCATCGAGTCACAAGGGATCAAGCCGGGCACACAGATCCATGATCTGAGCCTTAAGGTGGAAAACCTCACCGGCGCCCAGCTCCAAGACCTGCTTAAGAAGCTCCCGGACGGGATGACCTACCAACTCGACTTGGCGAAGGAGCAGCAGGGATGACGCTGTCGCGAGACCTGCTGAAGCAGCTGCAATCGCAATCGTCCGCCGAAGCATGGGCGACGATCTTCAAACACGCATGGGATGTGTGTTCGGCACCGTTTGCAGGCGCGCGACCCGAGTCTGACGTGGTTCGTCGCGATCGCGAGGTGGCAGATCTCGATCTGTTCCTTGCGACGGCGGGCTGGGACCTGTGGCCTTCGTATGAATCCAGTGTTCCACGCACAAGCAACGTTCTCGCCGATTGGTGGACGACGCGCGGTAGTGGCCGCGCAATACTAATCCTGGACGGACTCTCGCTAAGAGAGATCCCGTGGATCCTGAGCCAAGCTGAAGCACGCGGATTCGTCGTCCACGACGCTCGAGCGACTGGGGCGGAGCTTCCATCCGAAACAACCCCATTCGCCAAGGCGATGGGATTTACCCAGCGCTCGGCGCTCAGTTCGAACGGCGCAGCAGCAGGACACCGGTTGCCGGGAGCGCGCACAGAGGTCTCGAATCTCCCATGGGATGACTGCACACGATCCATCGGCTCGGAACCTGACTGGTTGTTCTGGCACGAATGGCCCGACAGGGATGTTCACGACTTCAAAGATGCCGGAGAAGGGCTGCGTCCCTTGATCCTAAAGGCGTCCGACCAGCTCCAGAGCGAGTCGTTCTGGCGGCTCATTGCACGGCTGGCGGAGGGGCGAAGACTGGTCCTTACCTCGGATCACGGATACGCAGCTAGCGAGCTGTTTCCCGATGCGGGAACAGATCACGCTGACTATCTGAAGCGCACCTATAAGAGCGGTCGTTCGTCTGATTCGAGCCAGGCCTGCGCACCCATGGTGCCCCCAATCGACCTCGCCATGCAAACATGTCACGGTCACTACCTATTCGTGAACGGCCGCCGCAAGTGGAAGAGCGCTGGCGGCTATCCAACCCTGACCCATGGGGGGCTTTCGGTACTTGAGGTCGCGGTTCCCTTCATCGAGCTCAGCAAGAAAGGCGGGGCTTGAAAATGGCCACCAGCAGTAAGGACGCACAGCCATGGAAGGACGAGGGGCTCACGAAGCAGGATTGGATTGCCCGCGAAGTTGAGCGGGCAGTCAATGCAGGCAAGCCCTGGTCGCTCGAGACCGTCAACTTCGATGATCCCAATCGGCCGCTGACCTGCCTGGAAGTCGATTTCCCGATCATCCCGATCAATCAAGTCGCCGCAATTGAGGGAAATGCGGGCAAGCCAATCTATCAAATGTCGAAGTGGTGGGCCCGGCGTCGCAGCAGCGTCTTTCGGTCGATGCTGCTCGCCTCCGCAAT
>CAYMEB010000288.1:0-5769 GCA_964389095.1 uncultured Hyphomicrobiaceae bacterium | reverse complement strand
GACGCGGCGATAACCTTGGAAAGGGTGTTTGCGAGAAAGGCGCCGAGGATGGGCAAAACGGCCTCGCTCGCGCTCAGCCGTCCGGTGGCGACGAACGAGGCGACGGAGGCACTCGCCGAGTGGGTGTCGGCGAAGCCGCTGACGATCGATCCGATCACAAGCCCTGTCGCGCCCAGCCACTGATGAAGGCCTGCGGAAACCAGGGACACGGCGGAGAGGACGGCACCGAACAGGATGGCCAGCTTCAGGCTGAAGGGTTCGCCGCTGATCGGGACGAGTTCGCCGGGCACGCGCAGGGCGTTGTGCAGGCCGAGAGCGCCATAAATCAAAGCCGCCGCCGCCGCGCACAGCAGGGGCAGGCTCATAGTCGCGAAGGTAGGCCAGCTGAGGACGGCGAGAACGAAAGCGAGCCGCACGACCGTTGCGACGGTGGAGAGCACCGCGCCGGATGCCGCTCCAGCGAGCTGTTCGGGATGCGCGGCGGCACGCGCGGCCATGGCCGCGATGGTGCCGGTGCTCGAAACGAACCCGGAGGCGAGCCCCGTCAGCGGAAGACCCCAGCGGCTGCCGAGTGCGCGTACGGCGATGTAGCCGGCCGCGCTGATCGCCATGACCAGGATCACGACCTTCCAGATTGCATGGGGGTTCAGAACGCCGAACGGGTCGATCGGCCGGTTCGGCAGCAGAGGGAGGGCAACGAGTGTGCAAGCCGCGAGGATCAGGGCGTGGTTGAGTTCGGTCTCGGTGAGCGTTTCCGTGACGAAGCGCTGCAACGGACGGCGCAGGGCGAGCAGACCCGTCACCACCACGGCACATGCGCCGGCAACCTCGGGCCTCTGTGGAGCCAATCCGCCGAGTGTCACCGTCAGCACCAGGGCGATCTCCGATGTCAGGCCGGGATCGTCGCCACTGGAGCGCCAGTAGGCGATTGCGGTGAACGCGATCACGCCGGCTGTCGCGATCCCGAGCAGAAGATGTCCGCCGGTGACGAAGGCGGAGGCACCCAGCAGCGCCGATAGGGCATGTGTCCGCACGCCGGCCGCCGCACGACGAGGCCCTTGACCTTTATGACGCTCCCGTTCGGCACCGATGAGCATGCCGATACCGAGGGCGACCGCAAAACTGAGGACCGTCGCTTCCTGGCTCACGGCGCGCCCCCCGTGGTGACTGAGGCGATGCGTCCAGCAGGTGTGGCATTCGTCAGGTCCATCGCATCGGCCGGTCGTCACGCCTCGAGCATCTTCGCCAGGATCTCGCTCACGTCGCGCGACAAGCCGGGCCGCTTGACGAGATGTTCCAGAGCCGACTTCGCCTTCGCTCTGCGGCCGGCCTCGAGCGTGGGCCAGCTCCGGAATACGCCCAGCAAGCGGGCTGCCATCTGTGGATTGATGGCGTCGAGCCGCGCGACGCAGGAGGCGATGAAATCGTAGCCCTGCCCATCGGGTCGATTGAAACCAAGCAGGTTGAGGCTCGCGAACGCGAACAGGAGCGAGCGCACCTTGTTGGGATTGCGCCATGAATACAGCGGGTGCTTCGTCAGACGCTTGACGGCAACGAGGCCGCCGGTCCGTGGCGCGGCGGCCTGAACCGTGAACCAATGGTCGATCATCAACGGCTCGGCATGCCACTTCCCGAAGTAGCGCTCGAGCGCCGCCGTGCGCCGTGGACCGGCGCAATACGCGAGAAGGGCGAACGCCGCGATCTCGTCGGTTGCGTTCTGCGCGTCGCGGAACTGCTGCTCCAAAGCCGCGAGGTCCTCGGCGCGGCCGCGCGCCGCCATCAGGTTCAGCAAGGCATTGCGCAATGCTCTGGCCCCCGATTGCTTCTGGTCGGGAGCGTAGCGGCCGCGCACCTCGTGACGGCGCCGGAGGTCGTGGAGTCCGCCGCCCAGGCCCGCGGCGAGCTGCTTCCGCAGGTGGAGCCGCGCCCTGTAGATCGCATCCGGATCGATGTCCTTCTCGAGGGCACGCGCGACGTCGGCCTCGCTGGGAAGCGTCGCCATCGCCGCGCGGAATGCCGTGTCGAGCTTCTCGTCCGACACGACGTGGGCGACGGCGCGCGTATAATCGGGAGCCGCGGAGGGGCGCCTGCCCGCCTTGAGATCGGAGGTCCACTGGACCATCAGGTCGCAGGCGAGCGTCTGTGCCGCCTGCCATCTGTTGAAGGGATCGCTGTCGTTCCTGATCAGATCGGCGAGATCGCGCGCGCTCTGGTTCATGACGACGACGACGGGCGCCGAGAAGCCGCGATTGATTGAGACGAGCGGCGCTTCCGTGACGTCTCGGAAGCGGATCTTCTCCCGTCGCCGGCGCAACTCGACGAGTCCGTCGCGCACATCGGCGCCGGCATCCATGGCGGTGGCCGCAATCTCGCGGCCGTCAGCGGATATGAGCCCGATCCGCAACGGGATGTGCTTGGGCTTCTTCTTCGCTTGCCCTGGCGTCGGCGGAAGCACCTGCTCCAGGTCGACCGTGAGGATGGCCTTGGCCGGATCGTGCGAGACGTTGCAGACAACCCGCGGCGTTCCGGCCTCGCTGTACCACAGCATGAACTGGGAAAGGTCCCGGCCGCTCACTTCCTCGAAGCAGGCGACGAACTGCTCGACGGTGGCGGCTTCGCCGTCGTGGCGTGTCAGGTAGAGATCCATGCCGCGACGGAAGGCGTCTGCGCCGAGAAGGGTGGCGATCATTCTGCAGATTTCCGCGCCTTTGTCGTAGACCGTCGCCGTGTAGAAGTTGTTGATCTCCACATAGCTGTCCGGCCGGACCGGGTGGGCGAGCGGACCGGCATCCTCGCTGAACTGGCGGGCCCTCAAGTTGCGCACCTCTGTGATCCGCTGCACGGCCCTGGAGCGCATGTCGGCCGCGAACTCCTGGTCGCGATAGACCGTGAGCCCTTCCTTGAGGCACAGCTGGAACCAATCGCGGCAGGTGATCCGGTTGCCGGTCCAGTTGTGGAAGTACTCGTGCGCGATCACGCGCTCGATGTCGGCATAGTTCTGATCCGTGGCTGTCTTCGCCGTCGCCAGGATCAGGCGATCGTTGAAGATGTTGAGGCCCTTGTTCTCCATCGCGCCCATGTTGAAGTCGGACACGGCCACGATGTTGAAGACGTCGAGATCGTACTCGCAGCCGAAGCGCTCTTCATCCCAGCGCATCGAGCGCTTCAGGGCATCCATTGCCCAGGCGCAGCGATCCTCCTTGCCGGGCTCGACGTAGATCCGCAGGTCCACCTGGCGGCCGGACTTCGTGGTGAAGCTGGAGCCGAACGGGGCGAGGTTTCCCCCGACCATCGCGAACAGATACGAGGGTTTGGGATAGGGATCCTTCCAGACGGCATAATGCCGGCGGCCGCCGTCGAGCGTGCCGCGTTCGGATGGATTGCCGTTGCCGAGCAGAATCGGGGCTTCGTCGCGGTCGGCCTCTATACGTGTGGTGTAGCGGGCCAGCACGTCGGGCCGATCCATAAAATAGGTGATGCGTCGGAAGCCCTCGGCCTCGCACTGCGTGCAGTAGATTCCCTTGGAAAGATAGAGGCCGGAGAGTTCGGAGTTGTCCTGCGGATTGCAGGTCGTGACGATTTCTAGCGTGAACGGGCGGGCGGGGGTTCCGACGAGGGTCAGATCAATGGGTGTGATCCTCATGCGGCTGGCCGGCACGTCGGCCCCGTCGAGCCGCAGCCGTTGCAGTTCGATCTTCTCGCCATCGAGCTTCAGGTCGCGCGTGTCCTTGGCCGGCAGCGCTGGGTTCGGCCGCACCTCGATTTTGCAGGTCACCTCGGTCGCGGTCGGATGCAGGCGCGCCACCAGCGACACCTTGTCGATCAGGTGTGAAGGCGGACGATAGTCCTTCAGCAGCACGGCTTTTGGCTCGGTCGCCTTCATGTCGGATCTCGCAAGGTAGCCGGTGCGGCGGGCGCAGCGCGAACGTCAGACGTGGACACTCGAGCGCCCGAACCCAGCCTCCCGGATTCGACTCGGAGAATCTGGATCGTGGAATTGTCCGCCTTTGTGAGCGGTACCGCAAGGCTGCGATCGAGAATCGAGAGCCGGCGGCCACCATGCGTAGCCGCCGGCTCGGAGTTCTGATGATAGCAGGCCGAGCTGATCAGTAACGGCCGCCGCCGCAATCGCGGATCGCGCCCGGCTGGTTCATGCACGAGTACCACTGGCGCGTCTGGAAGCCATGGAGCCGGCCGCACTCGCGACGCCAGTTGCGGCACAGATCGGGACGTCCGCCGTAGCCACCGCCATAGCCTCCGCCGTATCCGCCGAAGCGGCCATAGCCACCTCCGTCGTACCCGCGTCCGCCACCGCCGCAGTCATAGATGGCGGCGGGCTGGTTCATGCACGAATGGAAGTTCCTCGACCCATAGCCCCACAGCCGGGAGCACTCGCGATGCCAGTTGCCGCACAGGTCGCCGCGATACTGCACCTGCACGGCCGGAGCGCGCTCTTCGCCGCGGCCGAACTGCTCGATTTCGGCGGCATTCGCGGATCCGGCCAGCGGGGCTAGGCCGAGCACCAGGACGGCGAGCAATTTTTGGAACAGGTTCATGTTTCAACCTCGTCGATCGCGAGGCAAAGCCCCGTATCTCTATCCTCGCTGCCAAAAATAACAGAGGAATACTGTACGCAGGATGAACCGTTGCCAGATTCTCGACATCCGCGGACGTGGCTCAACTGTTTCTTGAGTGTGGATCAGCCGGTGGCCAGATCCCACAGCAGCTTGGCGTTGAGCGCGATGATCGAGGCGGCGATGGCGATCGCGACCGCCGTTAACCAGATCGGGGCAGCGAAGGCGCCGAGCTTCGCCCGACTGGCCGTGAGGTGAACGAGAGGGACAACGGCGAACGGGAGCTGCAGTGAAAGGATGACCTGGGAGAGGATCAGCAGCTTGCCGGTCTCGCTCTCGCCATAGAACAGCGTCACGCCGGCTGCGGGGATGATGGCGATCGCGCGTGTGATCAGGCGGCGCAGCCATGGCGGCAGCCGCAGATCCAGGAAGCCCTCCATGACGGCCTGCCCGGCCAGGGTCGCCGTCACGGTCGAATTCAAACCGCAGCACAGGAGCGCCAGTCCGAACAGGATCGGCGCCATGCCGTTGCCGAGCAATGGGGCCAGGAGCGCGTGCGCTTGACCGAGTTCTGCAACGTCGCTCTTGCCGTGTGAGTTGAACGTCGCCGCCGCAAGGATGAGGATCGCGGCATTCACCAGCAGGGCGAACATCAGGGCGATCGTTGAATCGATCGTCGCGTATTTCAGCGCTTGCCGCCGCTCCGGCTCCGAGGAACCCCAGGCGCGTGTCTGTACGATCGCCGAGTGCAGATAGAGATTGTGCGGCATGACGGTCGCGCCGAGGATGCCCATGGCGATGTAGAGCATTTCCGGGTTGCGCACGACTTCGGTGGTCGGCGCGAAACCGCGGATCACCTTGCTCCAATCGGGGTTTGCAAGCGCGATCTGTACCGCGAAGCAGGCCGCGATCACGACGAGGAGGGCGATGACGAACGCCTCCAGATAACGGAATCCCGCGCGCTGGAGGGCCAGGATGAGAAACACGTCGAGCGCCGTGATCAGAATGCCGATTTCCAGAGGGATGCCGAACAGGAGGTTAAGGCCGATCGCGGTGCCGACCACCTCGGCGATGTGCGTCACCTTGCGCGACCCGTCGACGAAGCGCGCCTGCTGGACGACGAGGTGGATGGAGTTGGCGATCTGCTCGCGGATCGCGCGCATCTGCAGGTCGAGGCCGCCCATCATCACCAACG
>CAYMEB010000287.1:0-5787 GCA_964389095.1 uncultured Hyphomicrobiaceae bacterium | reverse complement strand
GAGGCGGCGAACTTCGCCACGATCGCGGGCGGGACGAGTCCCGGATGGACGGCGACCATCAGCTCGATCTTCCTCGTCAGCGCGGCGAGCGCCGTCGCCAGCAGCCACGCCGGATGGTCCGTGCCGTTCCAGCGCTCGGCGATCAGCGTGTCGTTGTCCTCGGCGAAGACCTGCGTTCCCGGCGGCACTTTCAGGACGATGTCGTCGCCGTCCGAGCCGGCGCGCTCCTGGCCCATCCCGGGCAAGCCGTTCTTCGCATAGAAATGCTGGGAGTAACGGTAGTCGATCAGCGTGTTCAGATTGGCGACGCACTCGATCCAGACGTCGCCGCCCTTGCCGCCGTCGCCGCCGTTGGGCCCACCGTACTCGATGAACTTCTCGCGGCGGAACGCGACGCAGCCGTTCCCGCCGCTCCCCGAACGGACGTAGACTTTGGCCTGGTCGAGGAATTTCATGGCTTCAACGGGGGCTGCCGAGGGGGCAAGGATGTTCGGGCTTCCTCCCCGTTCCTTTCCAGGGACAGGGCGGGCACGGGGCGTCGACGGCCCCTTCATTGGGGACCTGCATAGCTCCGCCCCGGCGCCGGGTCCAGGGGCGATCGGTCAGCTCCGGGCTGCCGCGATATCGGCAAGCACCGTGGCGGCCTCCTTGAACGCGTGGTTCGCCTTGGGCACGCCGGCATAGATGGCGGTCTGAAGGATGACCTCCTTTATCTCCTCGCGCGTGAGGCCGTTGTTCACGGCTGCCCGCACATGGAGGCGGAACTCGTCCCAATTCCCCAGAGCGACCATCATGGAGAGGACCATGCAGGAGCGGGTTTTGCGGTCGAGTCCCGGCCTAGTCCAGATTTCCCCCCAGGCATAGCGGGTGATCAGGTCCTGGAACTCCCGGTTGAGGTCGTTCGTCTGAGCCTGCGCGCGATCGACCCAGGCGTCGCCCAGGACTTCGCGGCGGACCTTCATTCCGGCTTCGTGGCGTTCGCGATCGTTCATGTCTCTGCTCCTCGCGCCCGCGGACTGACACGCGGCTCGCGTCGTTGACAGTCACCGGCACCCATGTCAATTGGCGAGACGATCCGTCTCGCATTTCAGACCCGTATGCCCTGGTGCGGATGCAACGTGCTGCTGGCGCCTGCCGGACAGCCAACACCAACGAGATTCCAGCAGCGGAGACTTCTCCCATGCGCATGACCACCGAGGAAGCCTTTGTGAAAGTGCTCCAGATGCACGGCATCGAGCACGTGTTCGGCATCATCGGCTCGGCATTCATGCCGATCTCCGACCTGTTCCCGAAGGCCGGCATCCATTTCTGGGATGTGGCTCACGAGGGCAACGGCGCCATCATGGCCGACGGCTACACCCGCACGACCGGCAAGATGGCGATGTGCATCGCCCAGAACGGGCCCGGCATCACCAATTTCGTGACGTCGATCAAGACGGCCTACTGGAACCACACGCCGATGCTCCTGGTCACGCCTCAGGCCGCGAACAAGACCATCGGCATGGGCGGCTTCCAGGAAGTCGAGCAGATGGCGCTGTTCAAGGACATGGTCTGCTATCAGGAAGAGGTCCGCGATCCCTCGCGCATGGCCGAGGTCCTCAATCGCGTGATCACAAAAGCGAAGCGGATGAGCGCGCCGGCGCAGATCAACGTGCCGCGCGACTACTTCACCCACGTCGTCGACATCAACCTGCCGCAGATCGTCGAGTTCGAGCGGCCGGCCGGCGGCGCCAACGCGATCAAGGAAGCCGCGAAGCTTCTGAGCGAGGCCAAGTTCCCGGTGATCCTGTCAGGTGCCGGCGTGGTCCTCGGCAACGCGATCCCGGAATGCGCGGCGCTGGCCGAGAAACTCGATGCGCCGGTCTGCTCGAACTATCAGCACAACGACAGCTTCCCCGGCTCGCACCGTCTCGCCATGGGGCCGCTCGGCTACAACGGCTCGAAGGCGGCGATGGAGGTCGTCTCGCATGCCGACGTGGTGCTGTGCCTCGGCACGCGCCTCAATCCGTTCTCGACGCTTCCTGGCTACGGCATCGACTACTGGCCGAAGCAGGCGAAACTCATCCAGGTCGACATCAATGCCGATCGCATCGGACTGACCAAGCCGGTCGCAGTCGGTATCTGCGGCGATGCAAAGCTCGTCGCCAAGCAGATCCTCGCGCAGCTGGCGCCGACCGCCGGCAATGCCGGCCGCGAGGAGCGCAAGGCGCTCGTGCACAAGAGCAAGTCGGCTTGGCTGCAGCAGCTTTCGTCCATGGATCACGAGGACGACGACCCCGGCACGACTTGGAACCATCGCGCACGTAAGGCGCATCCCGAGCGCCTGTCGCCGCGGCAAGCCTGGCGGGCCGTTCAGGCAGCCCTGCCGAAGGGAGCGATCATCTCTTCGGATATCGGCAACAACTGTGCTATCGGCAACGCCTATCCGACGTTCGAGGCTGGGCGGAAGTATCTCGCACCCGGCCTGTTCGGACCGTGCGGCTACGGCTTCCCCTCGATCATCGGCGCAAAAATCGGCAATCCGGACACGCCCGTGGTCGGCTTCGCCGGCGACGGCGCCTTCGGCATCTCGATGTCGGAAATGAGCGCCATCCGGCGGGACGAGTGGCCCGGCATCACCATGGTGATCTTCCGCAACTACCAGTGGGGCGCGGAGAAGCGGAATTCGACACTTTGGTACGACGACAACTTCGTTGGTACCGAGCTCGATACGCATCTGTCCTATGCGCGCGTCGCGGAAGCCTGCGGCTTCAAGGGCGTGGTCGCCAAGACCCAGGCCGAGATCACCGCCGCGATCAAGCAGGGCTGCGAGGATCAGAAGAAGCGCATCACCACTTTCGTCGAGGTGATCCTCAATCAGGAACTCGGGGAACCCTTCCGCCGCGACGCCATGAAGAAGCCGGTCGTCGTGGCGGGTATCGACCCGAAGGATATGAAGAAGCAGCAGGGAATCTGAGGCCCCCGCGGCTCCGGTTGCCAGCAGGATGGCGAAGTGCCATCGTTGCGGGCAACGAGGTGAACACCATGGAGTTCTCGCGCGAGAGCTCCGTGGCGCGCATCGTTCGAACAGACGCCCACAAACGTGACCGACACCGGTCTCGGTCGACGGTGGAGCGATGTCGGAACGCGTAGCCGCTTGGGAGGACGAAAGCATGAACCGGATTGCAGCCGCCGCCGTCGTAGCAGCCACGATTGCGACCGCCACGGGAACCGCACACGCGCAATGGGCGCCGAGCAAGCCGGTCGAGTTCGTCGTCACGGCTGGTGCGGGCGGGGGCACCGACATCTTCGCGCGCACGGTTCAGGCCATCGTGCAGAAGCACAACCTCATCCCGCAGCCGATCGTCGTGCAGATCAAGAGCGGCGGCTCTGGCGCCGAGGGCTACGTCTATACCAAGACGCAGGAGGGCGATGCCCATAAGGTCGTGTTCGGCACGCACAACATGTACGCGCTGCCGCTCGGCGCGAAGGTCGCCTTCAGCCACACAGACCTCACCCCGATCGCTGCGATGGCGTTCGACGAGTTCCTGCTCTGGGTAAAAGGCGACAGCCCGATCAAGAGCGCGCGGGACTACATCGCAGCAGGGAAGGCGAAGCCGGACGGATTTCGCATGGCCGGGGCGCAGTCGAAGGATTCCGACGAGTTGCTGACCAAGCTGATCGAGAAGGCGACCGGGGTGAAACTCACCTATGTGCCGTTCAAGTCGGGCGCCGAAGCCGACGTCCAGGTCAGCGGCGGTCACTTCGACAGCCACGTGAACAATCCCAGCGAGTCGACGGGGAGCTGGAAGGCCGACAAGGTCAGGCCGCTGTGCGTCTTCAATCCGGGACGCCTACCAGCCGGAGCGAAGGTAACTGCGTCCCAGGGCTGGTCCGACATTCCCTCGTGCAAAGCCGAGGGGATCGACGTCGAGAGCTTCACTCAGCCTCGGATCGCATCGCTGCCCGGCAAGGTTCCCGCCGATGCCGTCAAGTTCTGGACGGATGTCTTCCAGAAGGTCGCCGCCACGCCGGAGTGGAAGGACTATCTCGAGCGGACCTCCCAGACGGGCCGCACGATCACCGGGCCGGATCTCGCCAAGTTCGTGACCTCCGACCACGAGAGGTTCAGAGCCGTCTTCACCGAGCAGGGTTGGCTCGCGAAGTAGCTTCCCGATCCTCGGCCGCGAGCGGGGAAGAGCGCCTGCTCGCACGTGCGCGTGTCCGCTCGCTCGGAACCGGCTCATGGAACCTGCTTCAAGACCCTTCGTCTCCCGGCGGACGATGGCCATCGTGACCGCTCTGGCGACAGGTGCATTCGGCGCAGCCGTCTGCTGGGCCGCACTGGAGCATTCGATCGGATGGGGAGAGCGCGGGCCGGAGTCGGGGTATTTCCCCTTCCGCATCGGCGCCATCATCATGGTCGCCAGCGTGGCGACGCTGATTCAAGCCATTCTCGCCGGACACGAGGCGCGCGAGCCGTTTGTCGATCGCGAACAGGCGGTGCGGGTGGCCGCTTTCACGATCCCGCTCATTGCATTCGTGGCCGGGACCACCGTGCTCGGTCTCTACGTGTCGATGATCGTGTACCTCGCGGGCGTGATGATGCTGCAGGGCGGCTACCGATGGCCGGCGGCGATCGCGACGGCGGCCGGCGCGGCCGTGATCTTTTTCGTAACGTTCGAGAAGTGGCTGAAGGTGCCCCTCGCCAAGGGACCCATCGAGGCTTGGCTGTCGATCCATTGAGAGGGCACCTTGGAGAACGTCGCTGACCTGCTGAATGGCTTTGCGATCGCGCTGACGCCGCTCCACATCTCGTTGATGGTCGCCGGAGTGCTGTTCGGCATCCTCGTCGGCGTGTTGCCGGGGCTCGGCGCACCCAACGGAGTGACCCTGCTCATCCCCTTGACGTTCACGATGGAGCCGGTGTCGGCCATCATCCTGTTGGCGAGCATGTATTGGGGGGCTCTGTTCGGCGGCTCCACCACGTCGATCCTTTTCAACATTCCCGGCGAACCGTCATCGGTCGCCACCACGTTCGACGGGCATCCGATGGCACGGCAGGGGCGGGCGACCGAGGCGCTGTCGTACGCCTTCCTGTCCGCAGGGTTCGGCGCCATGTTCGGCGTCATCCTGATTACCCTCCTCTCTGGTCCGGCAGCCTCATTCGCGCACAAGTTTTCTTCGCCGGAGTATTTCGCCGTCTACTTCCTGGCCTTCTGCTGCTTCATCGGATTGGGCGGGGCGTCGCCGTTCAAGACGATAACCTCGGCGTGCATGGGGTTTGCACTCGCCGCCGTGGGCATGGACAACATCACCGGGCAAGTGCGCCTCACCTACGATCTGCCACAGCTGATCAAAGGCGTGAGCTTTCTCGTTGCTGTGATCGGGCTGTTCGGAATCGGCGAGCTGATCGCCACGATGGAGGAAAAGCTGGAATTCCGCGGCATCGCTGCGAAGGTGTCTCCCTCCGACGTACTGAAAGTCTTCCTCTCGCTGCCCCGCTACTGGGTGGCCTTGATCCGGTCGAGCATCGTCGGCTGCTGGATGGGCATCACGCCGGGCGGCCCGACGGCAGCGTCGTTCATGAGCTATGGCTTGGCGCGTCGATTCTCGTCCAACCGGAGCAATTTCGGCAAGGGCGAGCCGGAGGGCGTGATCGCACCGGAGACGGCGGATCACTCGGCAGGTACCAGTGCGATCCTGCCCATGCTCGCTCTGGGCATTCCGGGATCGGCCACCGCGGCCGTGATGATGGGCGGCCTCATGATCTGGGGGCTGCATCCGGGCCCCATGCTGTTCGTGGAG
>CAYMEB010000286.1:0-5878 GCA_964389095.1 uncultured Hyphomicrobiaceae bacterium | reverse complement strand
ACGAGCTGTTCGCGCGACCGCGCCCCCCCTAGACCCAGGCGCTGCTGTCGGCCATTCCCGTTCCCGCGCCGCGGGCGCGGCGGCAGCGCAATCTCCTGTCGGGAGACCCGCCGAGCCCGATCGATCCGCCCGCGGGATGTCATCTGCACACACGCTGCGCGTTCACGAGCGATGCGTGCCGCACGTCAACGCCGGCGCTCGATGCCTGCGGCGAGGGCCATCGGGTCGCCTGCCACCGCTGGCGCGAGCTTGCGACGGCCACATACCAGCCGCCCGACGAAGATCCCCTGCCCCCGACGCTGGCACGGCTGGTCGCGGCCTATGAAACTGATGCATGATGCCCGTGTACGCTCGGACAGGAGGTTCCCTGATGAAAAAGCTCGCCCTTGCTGCGCTCGTCGCGTTCGGCGCGGTGTCTTCCGCTGCCGCACAGTCGACATTGAGGATCGGCCTCGCTGAGGATCCAGATGTCCTCGATCCCACGCAGGCGCGGACGTTCGTCGGCCGCATCGTCTTCTCGGCGATCTGCGACAAGCTGTTCGACATCGACGCCAAGCTTGACATCGTCCCCCAACTCGCGCTCGGTCACGAGACCAGTGCCGACGGCAAGACGGTCACCATCAAGATCCGCCAGGGCGTGAAGTTCCACGACGGCGAGCCGATGGATGCGGAGGCCGTGCGCTACTCGCTCGATCGTCACATGAACCTGCAGGGCTCCTTCCGCAAACCCGAGCTCGCCGCGGTGGACAAGGTGGAGGTCGTCGACCCCGCGACAGTCCGGCTGACGCTGAAGAACCCGTTCTCGCCGCTCATCGCCCAGCTGGCGGATCGCGCCGGCATGATCATGAGCCCCAAAACCGCGAAGGAACTGGGCGACAAGTTCGGCACGAAGCCGGTCTGCGCGGGTCCGTACAAGTTCGTCGAGCGCGTCCAGCAGGATCGCATCGTGGTGGAGAAATTCGCGGACTACTGGGATGCGAAGAACGTCCACATCGACCGCATCGTCTACCGTCCGATCACCGATTCCACGGTGCGGCTTGCCAACCTGAAGTCGGGCAGCCTCGACCTGATCGAACGTGCGCTGGCGACCGACATCAAGGAGATCAAGGCCGACAGCAGGCTGAGGCTCGCCGCCGTAACCTGGCTCGGCTACCAGGGCATCACCCTCAACCTCGCGAACGGGCCCGCCGGCAAGGACGGCCCGTTCGGGAAGGGACCGAAGGTGCGCCAGGCCTTCGAGGCCGCGATCGACCGCGATGCGATCAACCAGGTCGTCTTCAACGGTGAGTTCACGGTCGGCAACCAGTGGGTCGCCCCGTCGAACCCCTTCTATCAACAGAAGTTCCCGGTGCCCAAGCGCGACGTCGCCAAGGCCAAGAAGCTGCTGGAGGAAGCCGGTCTCAAGGCTCCGGTGACCGTCGACTTCATGGTGCCCAACAACCCCGAGACCCGGCAGGTCGCCGAAGTCGTACAGGCCATGGCCGGCGAAGCCGGATTCGACGTGAAGATCCGCGTCACCGAATTCGCCACCTCGCTGAAAGAGGCGGAGGAAGGCCGGTTCCAGGCCTTCCTGATCGGCTGGTCCGGTCGCGCCGACCCCGACGGCAACAGCTACATCTTCTTCAAGTCGAAGGCGCCGCAGAACAACGGGCTCTACTCCGACGCCCAGGTCGACCAGTGGCTCGACGACCAGCGCAAGGTCAACACGCTGGCTGAGCGCAAGGCGATCTACGAGAAGATCGCCGAGAAGGTCTTGAACGAGGGCGCGATCATCTACCTCTACCATCAACTCTCGATCATCGCGCACACGGGCAAGCTCTCCGGCTACCAGCAGCTCGCCGACGGGCTCGTACGGGTGACGGGATTGAAGCTCGCGCCTTGACGCTCGGTCGAGGATCCGCGCCCCGCGCCCAGACATCCGCGGGGCCGCTGAGTGCCGGCCCCGGGTCGCAGATCGCTTAAGCCCTCGGAGCCGGCGATAGAGCGGGTGCGCGTGTCAGTCCTCGGGCTTGAACGGCCGGGCCAGCAAACCTTCGATCGCGG
Organism: uncultured Hyphomicrobiaceae bacterium; assembly: GCA_964389095.1. GTDB lineage: Bacteria > Pseudomonadota > Alphaproteobacteria > Rhizobiales > Hyphomicrobiaceae > JABFRJ01. The sequence goes on along the minus strand of CAYMEB010000286.1, from coordinate 3,835 downwards.
CATCGACGGAGATCTTGCCGTCGACGATCGCCGCGACGGCCGCCGTAATCGGCATGTCGAGCTGGTTGCGCGCTGCGATCGCGGCAACGGCGCGTGCCGTGTCGACGCCTTCGGAGACCGACCGCCTGCCGGCGAGGATCTCGGCCAGAGTCCGGCCTTCGCCCAGCGCCCTGCCCAAACTCATGTTGCGCGATTGCGGGCTCGAACAGGTCAACAGGAGATCGCCCAGCCCCGACAGCCCGAGCAGCGTTTCTGGGCGCCCGCCCGCCACCTGCGCGAAGCGGCGCATCTCGGCGAAGCCGCGCGTCACCAGCGCCGCATGAGCACTCGCGCCGAGACGGCGTCCATCGAGGATACCGGCCGCGATGGCGAGCACGTTCTTCAGGGCACCGCCCATCTCGACACCGGCCACGTCGTCGGTCCAATAGATCCGAAAAGCGCGATAGCCGAGGGTCCCCGCCAGCATCTCCCCACGTTCGCGGTCAGCGCAGGCCAAGGTGACCGCCGCAGGCAGGCCACGCACGACATCCGCTGCGAAGCTCGGACCCGAGAGTACCGCCGGAAGTGCTCCGGGCACGACCTCGGCGAGCACGTCGACCATGGCCTTTCCGGTCGACAGCTCGATACCTTTGCAACAGATCACGAGCGGCGTGCCGGGCCGCACGTGCGCCGCCAGAAGCTTGCCGACCGAGCGCAATTGCTGGGCTGGCGTGACGACCAGCACGATGTCGCGCGCGGCGGCGGGCGCTGGATCCTGCGTGGCGCGCAATCCAGGATCGAGCTGGACGTCGGGCAGGTAGGCCGTATTGCGGTGCGACGCGTTGATCTCGGAGACCACCTCGGCATTGCGCGCCCACAGCAGCGTCTCGCGTCCGGCGCGCCGCATGGTCTGAGCGAGCGCGGTTCCCCACGCTCCGCCGCCGATCACTCCGATAGTCGGCTCGCTCATGGCCCTCTCCCGATCACGCCTTTGCGCCGAGACGCCCCGAACCGACCACAGGGACCGCTTCGGCATCCAACGGCCAGCGCGCACGCGCCGTCACCGGCCCGTCTCCAGCGAGGCCATGGGCGAGGCGCTCCGCCCCTGTCCAGGCGATCATGGCGCCATTGTCGGTGCACAGCGCCAGCGGCGGCGCGACCAAGGTGTACCCCCGGCTGAGACACAGATCCGCCAGCGCCGATCTCAGTCGCAGGTTCGCGGCGACGCCGCCGGCGACGACGAGCCTCCGCGCCGATGCCGCCTGGAGTTTCGGCGTGGCAAGCGTCATGGCACAGGCCACACGGTCGCAGACCGCGTGGGTGACCGCGTCTTCGAAATCTGCGCACAGATTGCACACGTCGGCTTCGCTCATAGGGGCCGCGGCCTCGGCCGCGAGCCGGACGGCGGTCTTGAGGCCCGCGAACGAGAAGTTCGGAACCGGCCGCCCGAGCATCGGCCGGGGGAGTTCGTGGCGGCCGGCGCAGCCTCGGCGGGCCGCCGCTTCCACGGCAGGGCCACCCGGCATTCCCAGCCCGAGGAGTTTCGCCGTTTTGTCGAAGGCTTCGCCGAGCGCATCGTCGATCGTGGTGCCGAGCCTGACGTAGCGGCCGATGTCCTCGACGAGCAGCAACTGGGTATGGCCGCCCGAGACGAGCAGCAGCAGGTAGGGCGGCCGCACGCCATCGGTCAGGCCAGCGGTGAGCGCATGCGCTTCGAGATGGTTGACGCCGATCACCGGCACCGACAGGGCAGCGCCGATCGCCTCGGCGCTCACGACGCCGACCATCAGTCCGCCGATCAGGCCGGGCCCCGCAGCCACCGCGACGGCGTCGAGTTCGTGCAGTCCGGTTGCGGCCGTGCGCAGGGCGTCGCGGACGATTTCGTCCAGGCATTCGACATGGGCGCGGGCGGCCAGCTCCGGGACCACGCCGCCGAAGGGGCGATGCTGCGCCCACTGTGAACGCACGACGTTGGAGAGAATGCGCCCGCGGCCGTCCGTCGAGCGTGCGACCACGGCAGCAGCCGTCTCGTCGCAACTGGTCTCGATGCCGAGGACGAAGGTTTCGCTATCCGCAGCGGTCATCTCGGCTCGGTGATCCGCCGCGCGACGCCGGGAGTGTCGCGGCTGATGGAGAAATGACCTACGGCGGCGCCAGGACCGCGATGGGGATTGGTCGGAGCGAGAGGATTCGAACCTCCGACCCCTTGCTCCCGAAGCAAGTGCGCTACCAGGCTGCGCTACGCTCCGCCCGACCTTTCCGGTCCGTCTGGCCGTGGCCGTGACGAACACGAGGGCACCGCTTCGCGGCACCCTCGACCGGCTGCCTTATAGCGACAGGGCCAAGTGACCGCAAGTACCGCGACAACCAGGGCGCGGGGCGCTCCGGGACCCCACGCGGGCACTCCTCGCTGGGGTCGGTGCGGCTTTTCGACCAACGGGCTGGAGTCGCGGGGACGACGGGGCGGCGATAGCTATGCCCCCGCCGATCTCTGCGCCGTCGCATCGAGAACGCGCCGGCTCGCTTCCCGGCACCGCCGCGCCACGGCCTCGGGACCGAGCTCGCGGGTCAAAGCATCCATCGGAACCTCGATGCCGACGGGCACGTCGCGTGCCACGCCGTCGAGCACAACGCCGAGATCGAGGCCGCCCGTTTCCGGCGGGAGCCGCTCGCTGCGCGCCGTTTGGAGCATCGCCTCGGTGGTCGCAGGGTGCTCTGCCGGAGCATCACAGAGATGGAGGAAGGAAATCATGTGCGCGGGAATGCGCGCGAGCCCTTCGGCAGTGCCGCCCGAGCGCGAGAAATGCAGGGCGTCGAGAAGAATACCGCAGTTGCCGGCGCGGGTGGCCGCGACGACACGCGCGGTCGCGGCGAGATCCGGCACCACTGTCCACGGGAAGAATTCGAGCACCGGCACGACGCGGTAGGGCTTCGCCAGATCCGCGAGCGCCGCGAGCTTTTCCGCCAGCCGGTCCAGATCCGGGTCGTAAGGCGCCGTGACCAGACAGCGCGCTCCGAGCTCGGCCCCGGTCGCGACGACGGGCTCGAGCGCGCGTACGTCCAGATCCGGCGTGATCTTCACGAACTCGATGTCGTGCACGGCAATCCCCGTGCTTTTCAGTGCCGCCTTCGTCGCCCTCAACATCTCCCCATCGTGCATCAGCGGATAGCCAGGCGTGGTGTCCGTGACGGCTATCAGCCGAAGACCGACAGCGTCGTACCCGGTCCTGGCCGCGACCTCGATCATGTCGGGGGGCGGCAGGGACAGGACCGTGAGATGCGCCAGCGACACGAGACGAGACATTCGAGGCCTTTCGAACCAGCCATTGCCGCACCGGCCGATACCGGCTCTCCCGACGTGGCGGCTATGATCAGCCCGCTTCCATAGCATGCCGCCGTTCCCGCGAAACGAGAGGCCGCGCATCAAGCGGCCCATGACGCGGCCATCGGCTGGGTTGCATCCGCGGCGCCGATTGCGCAGTCTCCCGCCGACTCAACGAGGGCTGACATGAGCGCGCAGGACTACGATTTCATCATCGTCGGGGCCGGGACAGCAGGCTGCCTGCTGACCAACCGCCTGTCGGCCGATCCCAGCGCGCGTGTGCTGCTGCTCGAAGCCGGCGGCAAGGACAACTATCATTGGATCCACATCCCGGTCGGCTACCTCTACCTTATGGGCAATCCGCGCACCGACTGGGGATACAGCACGGCGGCGGAACCGGGCCTCAACGGGCGCTCCCTGTCCTATCCGCGCGGGCGCGTGCTGGGCGGCTGTTCGTCCATCAACGGCATGATCTACATGCGCGGCCAGGCGCGCGACTACGACCGTTGGCGACAGATGGGCAACCCGGGCTGG
>CAYMEB010000285.1:0-5909 GCA_964389095.1 uncultured Hyphomicrobiaceae bacterium | reverse complement strand
AACCCTGGTGGAGGCCGGCTACCAGCCCGAGGTCGCCTACTTCGAGTGCCTGCACGAGGTGAAGCTGATCGTCGACCTGATCTACGAGGGCGGCATCGCCACGATGAACTACTCGATCTCGAACACCGCCGAGTTCGGCGAGTACGTTACGGGACCGCGCATCATCACCGACGAGACTCGCGCGGAAATGCGCCGGGTGCTCAAGGACATCCAGAGCGGCGCGTTCACCACCGAATGGATCCGCGAGTGCAAGGCCGGCCAGCCCAAGTTCAAGGCGACCCGCCGTCTCAACGACGCGCATCCGATCGAGGAAGTCGGCGCCAAGCTGCGCGCCATGATGCCCTGGATCAAGGAAAAGGCGCTCGTCGACAAGGCGAAGAACTGAGCGTCGTTCGCAGAGCGAACGAACGTTTCGGCGCGCGGGGCAGGTCATGCTCCGCGCGTCGCGCATTTCGGCCCCGGACATGCGGGCCTGTGCGTTCCGGCATGGTCCCTGCATCGCTCGCTTCGGAAACAGTCACCGGACCGGTCCAGGCGATGAATTTTTCTGCTTTGATTTCAGCGGCCTACGTCGAGGTTCAGCGCACCACGGGGATCAAGCCGGACGTGCGCGCCCGGGTAAATCGTCTGTTGCGTCGGCCCGTGGAGGGCGATTTCAGGGCGCTGTCCCGATTCCGGATGCCGATTGGCGCCGTCTGCGTGGACGCGGGCGCAAATCGCGGGGGATCCATTGCCGCCGTGCGGCTTTCCCTGCCGGACGCACCGATCGTCGCGTTCGAGCCCAATCCGCTCCTCGTCGACCTCATCCGCGCCAAACACAGCCGCGACACGCAGCTCATCATCCACAACATGGGGCTCGGCGATCACGGCGGGCAATTCGACCTGTACGTGCCCTACTACAAGGGCGTTCCCTTCGACGGTCTCGCTTCGTTCCATCGCGAGGAGGCTGCGGGTTGGCTTTTACGGGAGCGTCTCGTCGGCTTCGATGCCCGTCACCAGGAGATCCGCCAGTTCTCCTGCCACGTCGCGACCCTGGACGGCTTCGGCCTGACGCCGGCCTTCCTCAAGATCGACGTCCAGGGGTTCGAGGCGGCCGTCGTCGCCGGCGGACGCCGGACGATCGCTCGGCACAAGCCGGTGATCCTGATGGAAAACAACGATCCTTCGCGAGATGCGGCCGGCCTGATCGCGCTCGGCTACGAAGCCCATGCCTACGAGAGTGGCCGTCTCGTGCGCGGGGGAACCGGGGCGCTCAACACCTGGTACATCCACCCCGAGACCCGCCATCTGTTCGACGCCGAGATCTACGTGGGCTGAGCGTCGCCGCTTTTCCCAAGTTCGGTTGCGCCCGGTTCCATCCGCAAATCGTCTGTCTTCGGGAGGCCCCAGGACCAGCCTCGCCGACGCCTCACGCGGCGGCAGGAACGCGATCTGTTCTGCTCCGCGATGAAAAAGTGCCGGCCGAGATCCCCACCGTGTCACCCGTTCTGTCTGGGCGTTCCTGTCCGGGTCGAACTCGGGCAGACCTCACGTGTCGGCAATCGGAGCGCTGGGGAACCGCAACGGCACGCCAGCGGTGGCGTGGGGAACGGGCCGACGTCGGGCTGACGACGCAAGATGGTCCATCCTCCTGCGACACCGGCTTCGTTCTCGTCGATGGCCGCTCGACCTCCGATCACGTCGACGAACGCTCCGCGCACGTCCGGAGGCAGCGGGCCATGAGCGCCCGGCCTTGCTGCTAGTTCGACGCATTACTTTGCGGCAGGTCCTGGGGAAAGAGCGGTCGCGCCGGTCCATGCATCCGCCTCAATGCGGGTCACCGCGAGTTCGGCGATCAGGTCCTGGATCGTGAGGGCCGCGTCACTGGCCGGCGCCAAGGCCGAGACGACGGTGCGGGCCGTCAATGACACATCCGGCGACAGCGGTGACCGCGCGACGCCCGCGTGCGGCCCCATCGCCTCCCCCCAGGGCAGCACGGTAACACCGAGGCCTGCGGCAACCACGTCGAGCAGTCCAGTGAAGGATGTGGCCTCGGCCAGCAGGCGCGGCACAAGCTTGCGTTTGGCAAAGGCATCATCGAGCGCTTCGCGGACGGCGTTCGGTGCACTCGGCAGGATGAGGTCCTGCTCGGCAAGAGAGGTGAGCGGAACGGCGTTGCGGCCCGCGCGTTTTTTGCTCTTTGTGGCGGCCGAGAAAACGAACAGGGACTGGCGAAAGAGCGTTCGCTCGACCAATCCGCGCCGCCCAGCGCCGCCGTAAACGGCGCCAACATCAAGCATGCCGTTGACGACGAGATTCGCAATCTGGCTGCTTGAGCCTTCGACGATCTTGAGGCGCAATCTCGGATAGCGCCGCCGGCATTCGGAAACCAACGCCAGTGTCATGCGCGCGGCCAGACTCGACGGCAACCCGATGTTGACTTGTCCCGCAGGCTGGCCAGCCGTCGCGCGCAAGAGCGGCAAGACCTGATCAATCTGCCTTGTGATGGACCGTGCATGGCGATAGAGAATTGTGCCAGCCTCCGTCGGCCGCACGCCGCGCGCGCTGCGCACCAGCAGCGTCACGTCGCTCGCATTTTCGAGCGCGGTCATCTGCTGGCTAAGGGCCGGTTGGGCGATGCCGAGATGCTGGGCCGCGCGCGACAGACTCCCGGCGTCGACGATGGCAACGAAGTATTGCAGTTGGCGCAGGTTCATGACGTCACGGTCGCTGGGCGCGTTGGAGGTCGATAGGTCTGGGCGGGCTATATGAACCGCTTATACCCCCGACATGGCAATGTATTTCCTGCCTCCACCGCGTCGCGCTAGCGTCGTTCGACACGCCAATCCGGAGGACACCTATGCGCAGCCTTGTCGTCGTTGGGAGTTTGACGGCCCTCCTCATGCTTGATGGGCCAGCCATAGGGCAGGCGCCGAAGCGCGGCGGCGAGCTGAAGGCCGCCATCACCACGGAAACCGACACCACCGATTGCCATGCCGGTGTCAGCTTCACCGTGGTGCATCACCTGTCACCGCACTACTCCTTTCTGCTCCGGCACGATCCTGAAAAGTTCCCCGCAATCTCCGGTGATCTCGCCGAGGCCTAGACAGTGTCGCCCGATGGCCTGACCTACACGTTCAAACTCAAGGCGGGCGTCCGCTTCCATGACGGCAGTCCGCTGACGTCGGCTGATGTGGTGGCAAGCTACAACCGCATCGGGGCGCCGTCGCCGGGCGTCAATTCGGTGCGCAAGGGCACGCATGCGGTCATCGCAAGCATCGAGGCCCCCGACGCAGCGACGGTGGTGTTCCGCCTGAAGTCGCCGGATTCGAGCATGCTGACGGAGTTCGCAAGCCCCTGGAACTGCATCTACAGTGCAAAGAAACTTAGCGAAAACCCGCTCTATCCCTCGAAGGAGGTGATGGGCAGCGGGCCGTTCAAGTTTGTGTCGCATCGCGCCGGACAGGAATGGGTCGGCGAACGCTTCGAGGGCTATCACGTCGCCGGCCAACCTTATCTCGACCGGTTTCGGCTGCTCTACATTGCACCGGCGTCCATTGCGACGTCCCTGCAGGGCGGCGCCATTGACGGGGAATTCCGGTTCGTCTCGCCAGCCCAACGCGACAACCTCGTCAAGGCGCTCGGCGACAAGGCCACTGTGCAGGAGACGTCGCTCTCGTCGGCGATCATGATCGCCTTCAATGTCGAAAAGCCTCCATTCAACGATGTCCGCGTGCGCCGGGCGCTGTCGATGGCCCTGGACCGGCGCGGGGCCGAAGCGGCCATCAAGAAGATTTCTGGCGCAAACATTCTCGGCGGTTTCCTGCGGCCGGGCAGCGAGTTTGCTCTGTCCGATGCTGATCTCGAGAAGATCCCAGGCTATGGCCGTGATGCGGAAGCAGCACGCACGGAAGCCCGGCGGCTGCTTGCCGAAGCCGGCGTGCCAAACCTCAAGTTCAAGCTGACCAATCGCAAGCAGCCTGACCCTTACGAGACGCACGGTCTGTTCGTTGTTGATCAGTGGCGTCGCATCGGTGTGACGGTCGAGCAAGAGACGGTGCCGACGCCGGTGCACATCGAAGCGCTCACATCGGGCAATTTCGAGGTCACCGTCGATAGCTTGTCGGACTACATCGACGAGCCGACGCTGCTGCTGAGCAAGTTCCTCTCAGTCGGCCAGTCGCCGCCGCCGCGCAATTCAGCCCGCTACACCGATCCGCAACTCGATCAGCTCTACGCGGCCCAGCGGTAAGCCAAGACTGCCGAAGAACGACGGACCCTGCTGCGCCAACTGGAGGCGCGGCTGCACGACCAAGCCTATTTCGCACCGGTGTTTTGGGGACAACGCATTGTCGTGCTGCCGACCCATGTAAAAGGTTGGAAGGCTCTGCCGAGCCATTTCCTCAATCAGAGCTTCGCCACAATTTGGCTCGATCGATCAGCGTCCCGAAACCCAAACACGAGTTGGCTGAGGCCGTTTTCGACGGCACGGCTGGCGGTCCACTGCAGGGCATCCGCGTGGTTGATCTGTCTCGGTTGGTCGCGGGCAACATGTTGAGCCTGCAGTTGGCCGACTTCGGTGCCGACGTGATCAAGGCTGAAAGTGTCGATGGCGGCGATACGCTCCGGCAGTGGGTCGTCGCGCATCCTGATCACCCGAAGGGGGTCGACAGCTGGTGGCAGACCTATGCCCGCAACAAGCGCAGCATCGCCGTTGATTTCCGCGACAGTGACGCGCGAGACGCCTTGCGCCGCGTCATTGCCACGGCGCAGGTGCTGATCGAAAGCTTTCGCCCGGGCACGCTCGAAGACATGGGGTTTGCACCGGCGGATCTCCACGTGCTCAACCCGACCCTCGTCATCGTGCGGCTGTCGGGTTGGGGACAATCGGGGCCGTATCGCACCTTGCCGGGTTTCGGCAGCCTCATTGAAGGCTTCAGTGGCTACGCCATCAAGAACGGCACCGAGAACCAGCCGCCGCAACTTCCTAATCTCGCCCTTGCCGACATGATCTGCGGTCTGACAGGCGCGTTCGCGACCATGACCGCCATCCGCGAAGTCGAGACAAACGACGGTCGGGGGCAAGTGATCGACCTCTCGCTGCTCGAGCCGATGTTGGCCATCATGGGCACGGACGTGTCCAATTTCGCCGCCACTGGCAATAAGACGCCGCGTGGCGAAAAACTGGCCTCGCCGCGAGGCTCCTATCGGTGCCGCGACGGTCGCTGGGTCGCCCTGTCCGGCTCGTCCGAGACCATGGCACGGCGCGTGTTCGAGGCCATCGGGCAGTCGGCGCTATTCGACGATCCGAGATTTTCGACCAATGCCGCACGGCTGGCCAATGACGCTGAAATCGATCGCATGATCGCAGGGTTCATCGGCACACGGGATCTTGCCACGTGCCTCGAGTTGTTTCGCAGCAAAGGGGTTACCGTCGGCCCAGTCTACGACGAAGCTCAGCTGTTGGCCGATCCCCACATCATTGCACGCCAAGCCTATGTGGCCGCAAAGGCGAGCGCCACGACGCCACCCGTTGTCATGCACAACATCACCCCGCGGCTGAGTGGTTCACCGGGCAGCCTCCGGCGACCAGCGCCGCGTCATGGCGAGCACACCGATGAAGTACTGAACGCAGCCGGCCTCGACACACCGACCATTGCAGCCTTGCGCCGCAAAGGCGCCATCGCATGAGATCGATACGCTCCTTGCTGTTCGTCCCGGCAACGGCGACTCGTCTGTTCGAGAAGGCGCACGAGCGCGACGCCGATGTCGTCATCGTCGATCTCGAAGATTCCGTTGTCCCAGAGCGCAAAGCCGAAGCCAGAGTGTTGGCGCGGGATGCCATCGCGTCATTGAACGCCCGCGGCGCGACAGTGGTGTCAACGCCGGAGTGATTTTGCAGCGGCGGGCCGGAGAGATTTTGCATCACG
>CAYMEB010000284.1:0-5957 GCA_964389095.1 uncultured Hyphomicrobiaceae bacterium | reverse complement strand
CCCTCAGATCGTTGCGAAAGCCATACTGCAGGCTGCATCCGACACTTCGAGTAGGTTGCGCTACAGCCCGAACGCTCGGGCCCTGTTGATCCTGCGGGCGGCGATCGGTGATCGCAACTGGGTCCGTTACGTCGGACGCTGGCTCGGGGCTTGAGCGTTGGAAACTCAGACGACGGCGACGCGAGATCGTCCACGGCCGAAACCGGGAGCAACCTGGCAATTCCTCACTTCGAGCGTCGGCGGCAGCACGCCGAAATCTTCCAACTGCATGGCAGCCGTGATGATCACGCGAGACGTCTCGACTGCGAGCGTGCGCACGACCGACGCTCCATTGAGGATTTCGACGTCGTAGAGTTCGTGCTGCTCGCCCAGGGGCACCTCGATGGCATCCCAGCCATCGCCCGAGACCCGGGTCCGCCGGGTCCAGCTCAGCGTCAGTTCACCGGCGACGTCGCGCGAGGCGGTAATGTGCACCGGCGCCAGGGGAGCCAAGCCGACGCCTTGGAAGGCGTGGGTGAACGCTGCATACCGGCGGTCGCCGATGTCTCGTGTCACGGGTCCGACCCGCCAGTTGAAAGGCAAGCCGACGTCGTCGCGCGACATGTCGACTGCGGTGGTCGCATCGTCCAGCACCACGAAACGAGCCCCGGCTGGAACCGGGCCACCCGTGAACCGCTCAGTGCCGCGTTGTCCGCGCAGAAGCCCCGACAGCCTATACCTGGATGGCCCGACCAGTGTCGCAGTTTCAAACTGAAGGACTTCCCAGTCATCCGGCGCGGTCTCGATCGCAACCGAGTTCGCGCCCCCGAGAACCTGCAAACGGGGTACGGAGCGCAGCGAGCCGCGATCGAGGTCGACGTCCACGGAATTCACGTGGTCGAGACGCCAGAATGGACCAGGCTCGAGGACGCTGGCCGTCAACCCGACCGTCGCAGGCTTGGAGATCAGGGCGTGAACGCGAAATGCCGCACTCTCGGAAGACCGATAGACCGCCACTATTCCGGGCCATGGCTCCTGCGCGACGGCGAGCAGACCGGCTTGAGGAGCGTCGCCTGAGGGCGGCACATCGAGGAAATGAACCAGCGGCGCCCCCGAGGATGGCAGGGCATCGTCCGGCTCCAGTCGCATCGGGGCAGCGACGGGGCCGTAGATGCCGGAATCCATCGCAAGCGCCTCGATGCGACGCACACCCCGGTCCGCGATCTCCACCACGCGCGCGGTTACGCCGCGCGCACCCGTCTCCAGCGAAACGAGGTCGCCGGGCTCGATCGCAAGAGCACTCGGTGGCAGGGACAACCGCAGTCGGTCGCGCGCAATCCAGCTTTCATAGAGCCACGTTTCGGCGACCGCGCCCGCCTGCTCAGGCTCCATGACGATCGGCAGATCCGCCGAGGACACTCGCGCGGATATCGTGGCCTGCCGCCGCGCTTCAGCGACGGCCCGCTCATAGCCTCCGACCGACGAGATGATTGACCTTGGCGGCAACCGGAAGGTCGGTCTCCTGACCCCGCGTGAGGCGGTAGAGCTCGCTGCCCACCTGGTCTTCGACCAGGCGCGGAACATCCAGCGTGAGAACCGGAGGCGAATGCCCGCGCCTTCGAAATGCAATGACGCCGTCACTCTCGACGGCATCGAAGAAGTGAGCCAGTTCCAACGGCTGAAGAGCCTCGCGGGCCGACATGATCCGATCGATCACAAAGCCCGTCACGCTGCCCGAGATGCCTCCGACATCGTAATCCTGAAAGCCATACTGCTCCAGCAGAGCGGAGACCAGCGCGGGTAGAGAAACGGCCGCTGTCCGGCCGTTCAACCAGTGGCCCGTGTGCCAGTTCGCGCCATCACCCCACAAGCTGATCCGGTTCGGAAATGCCGGGAACGGGCGAGCATCCCAGCAGTAAACATGGATCCGAGCGGGATCGACCATGCGCCCACCGTACACCGGCGACACCGGATTGAGTGCGGGAACGAATCCTTCGCGGGTCGGATCGAACGCTTCGTTGATCGCCTGGAGAATCCGGCGCTGCATGTAGTCGTCCCTGACCCCACTCGAGAAATGCGGCAGGAAGGACTCGCTGCTTTTCGGATCGATGAAGACGTTGGGCTGGTTTGCGCCTTTGTCCACTGCTGGAGCGCCGATCTCCATGAGCCAGATGGGCTTCGATCGAGGCACCCAGCCAGTCGGCACGGCAGCTTCCAGACCTCCAGGACGATTGTAGTGAGTGTTCTGCCACCACCCTCGAAGATCCTTGAAGCGGAATGTCCACGGCTTTCCCAGTCCATCCGTTATCGGCGTGCGCAGCTGCGCGGCGCGATCACCCGGCGAGGCATAGTACCAGTCATACCCCTCTCCCGCCGACAAGTTCGACTTCAGATAAGCGAGATCATAGATCGACGCGGCGCCGCTTGCCGCATCGAGATGATCGTGCCCGTCACGCCAATCGGCCAACGGCCAGTACATGTCGATGCCGATCGCATCGATCGCCGCGCTGGACCACAGCGGGTCGAGATAGAAGTGGACGTCCCCGGAGCCGTCCTGCGGTTGATGACCGAAGTACTCCGACCAGTCGGCGGCATACAGAATTTTCGTCGATGGCCCGAGTATCGCACGCACTTCCAGGGCAAGCGATGAAAGCGCCGCGACGAAGGGATAACTCTGCGGACCGCTCCGCGCCGTGGTGAGCCCGCGCAGCTCCGAGCACAGAACGAAGGCGTCGACTCCGCCGGCCGCCAATGCAAGGTGTGCGTGGTGGAGGATGAAGCGTCGGAAGGACCATTCGGCCGGACCGGAGTAGGCCACGGTGTCCCCGACGACGGAGAAGTGTGAAGGGACGGCAGTGCCGACGAATGCCTGGATCTGGGACGCCGCCGCCGGGAGCTTGTCCGGCGATCCCGGTCGACCCGCCGCCGGTGAGAGTGTGATCCGCCCGCGCCAGGGATAACCCGGCTGTGTCCCGGAACCGCCGTAAGGATCGGGCAGGGAGTTGCCCTGCGGTACGTCCATCAGAATGAAAGGAGACAACACCACCGATTTCCCGCGCGCCTTCAGGTCGCGGATCGCATCGATGACGGAGCGGTCGGACGGCGTTCCGCCATAGGCAGCGCGGTCCTCGTGGCGACTGACGAGATGAGCGCTCGCGCGGGTCGCGCCCGCGACCGACCACGCATGCGGGGTGGTCACCTTCTCCAGGCTGTCGACCCCGGGCCTCACATGGCACTCGCCGGCCCGCAAGTCGTCCCCGAACCAGGAAACCACCAACGATACCGACGATGCATTGGGGAGCGACGCCTCCATCTGCGCCATCGACGTGTTCCAGTCGGTGGCGCCGGAGCGCGTATTGACGTTCTCCGCCACCTGGCTGATCCGTCCTACGACCCGATCGACCTGGGTTGGCGCGTACACGAATTCTCCCGACCCCGGAATCACGCAGATCCCGCGCACGAGCGCGTCGCTCGCATCGACGGCATGAAAGACCTCGAACGACAACTGCGGCACGCGATTGCCGAAGTCGGCCAGCGGCAACCTCTCGAAAACGACGTAGGCCAGACCGCGATACGCGGGGGCATTGCCAGCTCCCTGGATCGCCTCGATGAGGGCATCCGGCGCCTGATCGTCATCGCCGCGATAGAAGCGGTAAGCGTACCGAGAAAGATCCAGCTCGCGACCGTCCGCCCAGATGCGGCCCAGTGAGGTGACAGGCCCCTCGCAGAGCCCGACAGCGAAGTTGGCGTAGTATCGATAGTCGACACCGTTCCCTGACGAACCCGACCGGGCACCCTTGCCGCCGCCGCCGGCGTCGCGGGTAACGGCTTCCTCGACGAGATTGGTCGCCCAGATGATCTGTCCACCGACACGCACGCGTCCAAAGACCCGGGCGATCGCGGCGCCCTCGCTCGATGAAGTGACGCGTAGATCGTCAAGGCGCGGGCCATCGACCGCGCGGGACTGACCGGAGCTGGCGAACAGCGCCTGATCGATGCGGGCGCCGACGAGCGAGCCGATCTGCGAGCCCAACGCCGCGCCACTGATCGTCGCGCCCAGGATGCCGATCCCACCGGGCAGAAGTGCACCACCGGCAGCCGCGCCGAGCGCGCCCAGTGCGAGAGTAGCCATGGAAGGGTGTCCTCGAAAACTTCGAAAGGCAGCGGAAGTCTGGCCGGGCGGATTCAGGCGGAAGACAGCGACTCGGCGTCGGCCATTCCTGGAAAGGCGAAACAGGCGACGCAATGCCGCCACCACCACGCGGACAACTTCACCTGGCTGACTGGGATGCCCTCGATGGCGTGGATCATCCGTTGCGGGGCGATGAATATCCCGACGTGCTTGGCGGCCGATCCGGCGCGCCAGCGAAAGACGAGCATGTCGCCGGCGGCGACGCGCTCACGCGGAATCTCGACGAGATGCCGACGTGCGGCATCGAGCAGCGGCTCGTGAGGCGAGACCTCCGCCCAGTCTGGAGAATACGGCGGAGGTGCCTCGGGATCGCGCTCGAACAACTCGCGGTAGATACCGCGCACGAGGCCGAGGCAATCGGTGCCGACGCCCTTCAGACTCGCCTGATGATGATAGGGTGTGCCCTTCCACGAGCGGGCGACGTCAACGATGCGGGCACGGGTGAGGCTCGGTAGTTCCATAACAGTGGTCTCGGAAGAGTGGCTGCCGTGAGGCGCGCGAACCCGGTCAGGAGACGCGGGCGGTACCGTCGTTCGCCGGATCACCCGGGCGTGCGATCGCGGTGACAAAATCGTTGCCGGGCATGTGAGGAAAGCCGCGGAATGCCGCTGCATTGGCGAACCGGTCTCGACAGGTCGCGAAGGTCTTGTCGCAGCCCACGATCAAGGTGACGCCGTCGCCCGGCCGCGGCGGCGCGGGGAGCGGCTGCCAGAGCTCGATCTCGGCCATGAGGCCGTCGCGAGCATGACGCCGGATCTCGAACGCGCGACCGACGAATTCGCCGCTGACGAATTTCGCCAAGCCACGAGTGAAGTTCCCCGAGGCATGTGCGGCGACCCCCTCGATCAACAGGCGCCTAGCCGTACTCGAAGGAGCGATGGTGCCAGCGACACGGTTGGGTGGGGCAGCGACGTCGACACCGCATCTGCGATCGCCGAACCGGGCGTCGCACGTGTACTGGAACAGGCGAACCTGGGGCTGGCCAAGCAAGTGTGAGAGGCCCCGGATCTCGCCGGTGAAAATCAAGCCGGACCTGCGCACCTCACCCAGCGCACCCTTGCGCATGAGGGCCCGCTGCGACGGATCGGCCCAGTTGACCCGCCAGATCTCGACGACGGCGGCATCATAGAGACCGTCAGCGAGATCCTCGTCGCGAAGCACGTCGGAGCTGAGCGCGGCCTCGACCTCCAGATTGTCGACCGACAGACCGACGCGGTCTTCGATCTTGCCTGCAGTGAAGCCTGCCGCCGCCTCGAAGGTTGTGCCATCGAAAGCGAGATCGCGGTCGTGATCTGTGAAGCCCAACCTTAGGCCGTCCCCTCGCGTGATGCGCCAACACCAGGCGAGCGTCGTCGCTCCACTCGCCAGATGGGCGGTGAAGGCGGCTGAAAATCTCTTCATGGCAGGATCAGTCCGTCGCTCGAATGCAGAACGTGTCGCTGCGGGAACTCGCAGAACGGAAACAAGAGGCTCGTGTCGGCGCCGCAAAACGGTCTGCGCGCGTCCACCGTCATCGTCTGAATGGCGCCATTGCCGCGCCGTACGACGAGGCGGTAGGTGAAGCGGCCACGTTCTTCGCACAGCGTCATGCGCACCACGTCCCCGAACGCCAGTGCCCTGGAACGGTTCTGGATCTCGCTCGAGACCACCAGGGCTCCCCTGGCGACGATAGCGGACGCCTCGGCCCAATCTGCGTAGCAGCGATCGACCGTGCCAGCAGCCGAAAGGCCAGCGGCCCGGGCCGAATGGCGCGCCGTCGCCGATCGCCTGCGCGAGCGCTTCCCCA
>CAYMEB010000283.1:0-6029 GCA_964389095.1 uncultured Hyphomicrobiaceae bacterium | reverse complement strand
GGGCGATCACCGCAACAATGGGGGGCTGATTGCAATCGATTGTCTGGACCTCGCTCATGCCCGCGCTGCATGAGGCTTCGGCGCTTGTCGCTAATGTACTTAATCCGCCGGGTTGGTTGGGCGCGAGTGCCGGAGCAGCTGGGCTTTCTGTCATGGCGTGGCTCGGTGTCCGGGCCCGTCAGCAAGCCGCAATAGCCGGCCCGACCGGTAGAGCGGACCACCCGAACAGCCCTCGCCACGCTTCGGACTACGGACGATCGCCCCTGGCCGGTGTTCTGCGGACAAGCCGAAAGACACTGGCACTGCTGTTCGTCGCATCCGGCGCGATCAATGTGCTGATGCTGACAGGGTCCATCTACATGATGCAGGTTTACGATCGGGTCCTCGGCAGCCAGAGCGTGCCGACCCTGATCGCGCTGTCGGGAATTGCCGTCGCAGCCTACGTGCTGCAGGGACTGCTCGAGTATCTGAGGGCGCGCGTCTTAGCGCTGATCGGCGAGCGCTTCGATGCGGAGGTCGGCCCGAGCCTGTTGACCGTCGTCGCCGAGCTGCCCTTGCGCCAGTCGAATGCCATTCTGGGAGACGGCAGTGTCGATAGCGGGCTTGCGAACTTTCGCCACCTGGAGGCTCTCCGGGGCTTTCTGGCGGGGCCGGGTCCGTCTGCGCTGTTCGATCTACCGTGGATGCCACTCTACCTCGCCGCGGCGTTCTTGCTGCATCCCTGGCTCGGCTGGCTGATCGTCGGTGGGGCCGTGATCTCGTTGATCATCACGCTGCTGACCGAGTGGCGTAGCAAGACGCCAACGCGCCTCGCGATCGAAGCGACGAGCGAGCGCAATGGCCTCACCGAGGCGATCGTTCGGGCGGCAGAAGCCACGCGAGCAATGGGCATGCTACCTGACCTGCTGCAGGTGTGGAGCGGGGTTCATGCCCGTACGATGGCGGCTCAACGTCGGCAGACCTTTTCGTCCAGCGGGCTTGCCGTGGTCGCCAGGACCTTTCGGACGGCGCTGCAGTCCACCGTCCTCGGCCTTGGTGCATACTTGGCCATCAAGGGACAGATGTCTGCCGGCGCGCTGATCGCTGCCTCCATTCTGGCGTCGCGTGCACTCGCTCCGGTCGATATGGCCATCGGCTCGTGGAGAAGCTTTGTTGCTGCCCGACACGGATATGGACGCCTTGAACAGGTCCTGAAGCTGCTTCCAGCCTCCACCACGCCTTTCGCTCTGCCGCCGCCGTCGCGCAGCCTCGAGGTCGACAGTATAACTGTGGCTGCACCGGGCACAGCGGCGAGCCCGCCGAAAGTCGTGGTGCGCCGCGCCAAGTTTCGCCTGGAAGCCGGGCAGGCTCTGGGGGTCGTTGGCGCCTCCGCATCCGGCAAATCGAGCTTGGCGCGCGGCATCATCGGCCTCTGGCCATTGCATGCTGGCAGCGTTCTGTTGGACAACGCAGCGATCTCGCAGTGGGCGCCAGCCGACCTCGGCCGCTCCATCGGCTATCTGCCGCAGGACGTACAGCTGATCGACGGCTCGATCGGGGAGAACATCGCACGCTTCCAGCCCGGCGCCGATCCAGCCAGCATCATTGCAGCCGCCGAGGCCGCCGGATTTCACGACCACATCAAGCTGCTCGGGGGGTATGATGTGCGCATCGGCCGCGGCGGAACGCATCTGTCCGCCGGTCAGCGGCAGCGTCTCGGCCTCGCCCGCGCGCTCTATCGGCGGCCATTCCTGGTCGTGCTCGACGAGCCCAACGCCAACCTGGATCAGGAGGGCGAGGCAGCCGTCGTCAGGGCAATACAGGCAGTGAAGTCCTGGAACGGTATTACCATCGTCATTGCTCACCGTCCGCAGGCGATAGCCGCAGTCGATTTCCTGCTCCTCATGCTCGAAGGTAACGTCGTGGCGGTAGGGCCGCGCGACGAAATCCTGAGGAAATACGTGCTCAATGCGCAACAAATCAACCGCTCGGCTGCAACGGCTTGAGCCACAATCCCTTGGTGTCAGCGAGCATGACCACACCCACACGAGCCATCCGCAATTCACTGTTGGCTATGGCCGCGGCGATCGCAATTGCCGGTGGCGGAGCGACCGTCTGGAGTGTCGCCGTACCGCTGGACGGCGCGCTGATCGCTTCTGGGACCGTGGCCGTGGAAGGCAACGTCAAGAAGGTGCAGCACGCCACCGGCGGCATTGTTGCCCGGATTCATGTCGTCGAGGGCCAGACCGTCCAAGCCGGAGACATCGTCGTGCGCCTCAATGAAACGGCGACTCGGGCCGGCCTCGCAATCCTTGTCAACGAGCTCACCGCCTTGCGCGTGCGTCTCGCTCGGCTCCAGGCCGAGCGAGACGCTGCGAGGGCTATGGTGATTCCCAAGGATCTGCAGGCTTCCGTCGCGGGCAATCCGGAGGCAGCGAAGATCGTCGAAGTAGAAGAGACCTTGTTTCGGGCGCGGACGGCTGCCCGCAACGGCCAGAAGCAACAGCTTGGTGAGCGCATCAAGCAACTGCGCGAGGAGATCGCGGGCCTCGAAGACCAGAAAGTGGCAGCCGTCGGACAGCTGAGGATCGGACGCGCCGACTTTGGCGCAATCGATGCGATCAATGCCGATCTGGTCAAGCGTCCACGCCGGTCCGAGCTCGAACGCGAGGTGTACCGGATGGAAGGCATCGTCGGCGAGCTGCGCTCCAAGATCGCACAGGGGCTCGGCAGGATTGCCGAAACCGAATTGCAGATCAGCCAGCTCGACCGCGATACGGCGACCGAGGTTTCGCGGGAGATCCGCGAGGTCGAAACGCGCATCGCCGAGCTCGCCGAGAAGCGGACGGCTGCCGAGGATCAGCTGATTAGGATCGACGTGCGGGCGCCGGTCAGCGGCGTCGTGCATGGTCTCGCGGTCAATACCGTCAACGGCGTCATCGCGCCGGGTGAGACGATGATGACGATCGTGCCGACCGGACAGTCGCTGATAGTCGAGGCCAGGGTGGCGCCGACCGACCGCGACCAGCTCTATGCCGGGCAGAAGACGCGCATCCGTTTTCCGGGCCTCAATCAGCGCACCACGCCCGAGATCGCCGGCACTGTTTTTCGCGTGCCCGAAAGCGCGACTGTCGAGCAACAAACGGGCGCCACCTACTACCTGATCGGCATTCGGATGACCGAAGCGGATATCGCGGCACTCGGTTCGATCCGTCTCGTGCCTGGAATGCCGACGGAGGCCTTCATCGCCACCGGCGAGCGGACGTTCGCGTCCTACCTCCTGAAGCCGCTAATGGATCAGATGGAGCGGGCGCTTAGGGAGGCCAAATGAGCGCGGCGTCCAGGCTCAGCCCTGCTTCTGCGCAGAGCGGTTTGCGACCTCGGTCTGGACCGCACTGAACTGGCGCAGCATGTCCGTCACGGCCGAGGGCGTGAGCGCCAGACGCGCCACGACTGTGCGTTGGGTGAGCGCCTTTCCGTCAGGCGCCGTCCGGCCCAGTGCAACGCGGCGAACACCGAACGTGAGCATCATCACGCCCTCGCGGATCTCCAGGCTGACGAAATCGTTCGAGAACACGTCCTCGACGTCGGGGCGATCCGTGAATTGGACGTGTTGCTGCTCTGCCGACATCAGCTGTCTCCGTTCGATGTGTCGTTAAAACAATGCGGGCGCCGAGTTGGTAATCCCTGCTCGGCGCCCGGCTATCGGTCTGCTCAGTCGCGTCAAATGACGCGGAAGTCCGTGTTCGTCAGCGTGGTTAGCCCCGTCGACAAGGATGCGAACTGCACGGCGGCGGCGGCACCGCTGCCGTCCGGGTCGTAGCTCAGCGCGCCGCTCGCACTGTTGTAGATGATGTGGTCGTTGATGGTGAGTGCGGCCGAACCGATGCGGAACTCGTTGGCGTTGAGCACACCTGCCGTGGCACGCGCACTGGTGAACACGCGCGATGCGAGCTGGATGCTGTCAGTGCCGTGCGTGAAGTCGGTAATGGTCGCGCGGTTGGCCGCAATCAGCGCCTGGTTGAAGACGAAGGTATCGGAACCGGCCCCTCCCGTCATGGTATCGAGGCCGCCGCCGCCGCTGATCGTATCGTTGCCGGCGCCGCCGGATAGCCTGTTGGCGGCAGAATTGCCGATAATCGTGTCATTACCCGAGCCGCCGATCGCGCTCTCGATCACTGTGCCACGGGCAATTGCGATATTGTTGGTCAGGCCGCCAATCGACGAAAACGTCTCGGCGTTGAGATTGATGGTTTGCGCCTGAGCGTAGCCCGAGGCGTCGATCGTATCGATGCCGCCGGTGTCGTAGATCGTGTAGGAGGGCGCCGTCGTATAGCTCGAGAACGAGTAGACGGCACCGGCGTTGGAGTTGAAACCGTAGACCGTGTTGCCGCTACGCGTAGTCGTGTTGAAGCCATAGGTGGCGCCAATGGCGATGACATCGGCCTGCATTGGCGTCATCACGAAGCGGTAGCTGCCTTGGCCGGCTGTGGACTGGCTGAAATAGGACATCACTGTCATTGCCCAGCTGTCGTTCGTATAGAGATTGCTGGTGCCGTAGGTCGCCGTGCCGTTGTAGGGTCCGGCATGGCCGAGGCCAAGCGCGTGGCCGATCTCGTGGATGTAGGTCTGGAAGGTGTAGCTGTCCATGGCAGTGCTGCCATAGTACCAATCGGAACCCACATTGATCGTCGACGAGTTGCCGCTGCGTGACGCGTAGGCACTGCCGCGCACATTGTCGTCGATCATCATCATTGCCGCGCCGGTCGTGCGCGAGAAAGTGATATTGGCGATATCGGCCCACTCCTGCAGAGCCATCATTGCCAGCGTCTTCGCTCCGGCGGTCAAGCCCTCGATGTTGTAAGTGATGACATGGGAGGCCGTCGCGAACGTGTAGTGCGAGCCCATCCCGTCCTTGAGGTAGGCTGCGATCTGATCGACCGTGTAGGTAGGCTTCGTCGATGACCCGGTTTGCACTGACAACTGGTATTGCCCGGTCGTCGAGCCGTACGCCGCTGCATCGACGTAATAGGTGCCTGTGGTCTCTGCCGTGAACTGAATTTGCGAGTTGAGACTGCCGCCGTAATCGTCGTTGGACGCGACGATAGTGCCGGCGGAGTTGCGCAGGTACAGATAGGTATCGACCCGAGAGGTGCCTGCCGCCGCCTCCTTGAGAATGTAAGTCTGTCCAGCGGTCAGCGTGATGCTGTACCAGTCGTGGTCGCCGGCCGAATTGACGAATGCGGTGACTGAGCCACCGACGGTCAAGGCCTTGCTGGCTGTCGCCGCGGTTGCGCCGACTGCGTCCCCGGCTGTCTCGACGGCGACGGGTGCTGCTGCGGCGGCAGCTGCCATACAGGCCGGGCAGCCGCATGCACCGGGGTCGACGACGGGCAGATAGTCGCCGCTGTCCGCAGAGGTGTTCGGATACAGTTGCCCAGGGAAATCCGCCAAGAAGTCGGCAATTGCCGCACCTTGTTCAGCTGCCGCAGCAACTGGCAGCAGATCATTCAACTCATGAACAATGTAGCCCTGCTGCGAACCCGTAGCAACGATCGTCTCCAGAGAGTACCGTACCGCCGTTTCCAGCATCGGGGCGTTGCCGCCGGTCATGGGAAGCGGCGCCGTCGTCGAAGCGTGAAAACGAACAACTGGGCTCGGCCCGCTGCTCACAGGCTCATCATGCAATCCCAGGCGGCTGGCAACTGGCACCAGGGAGAACCAATCGACCTCATGTGCCGTCTCTGGGGCGTGGGCCGCTTCAGCGGAAATGACCGACTGGGTGACCGCTTCAACGTCCAACAGTGACGTCAGGAGTGCCCGAATCTGACTTGCATCCTCAATTCGTCTGGTATCCAAGTCCACCTCCCTCATGATGGCGCTATTCGTTGCAGCCGCACAGTCCACTACGCCGCCGAGCCGGGTGCAGCCTCAAGCGGACTATCAGTCGCTCCCGGCCGTTACGGTGTCAATGTCAGGACAAGTCGGTGATCGAAGAGCTATGCGCGGAAGTTGGTGACGGCGTGAATCGGTGAAGGCGGCATATCGTG
>CAYMEB010000282.1:0-6060 GCA_964389095.1 uncultured Hyphomicrobiaceae bacterium | reverse complement strand
CAGGGGAAGAGGAACAACTCGACTCCCGATGCAGCGCCCAGGGCCTGGGCGCTTGCCAGTGTGTTGGCAATGCCGAACAGCGGCAGCATCGCGCGACCGGCAAGCGACGACAGGCGCGTGATGGCGGGCACGGCCAGGAAGAAGGGCGTCGAGAAGAGGGTGACATAGGACGCGCCGTGGTCGTTGCCGACCAGCCAGTGGATCGAGAGCGGAAAGAACGGCTGATTGATCGCGACGACAATGGCGATCAGGTTGCTGGCGGCTGCAAGGGGGTCGTCGGAGTGGACATAGGCCGCAAGGCGTCGCGCGATGCTACGCATTTCGAGGACCGGGGAAGAACGCATTGACGCGCCTTTGGTAGTCGGCAAAAGCCACGCCGCGCGACTTCAACATATGCGCCTCGAGCGGCGGAATACCCGACACATGGACGAGCAGCCAGTAGACCATCAAGGGGCCGATGAGCGCGATCAATCCGTAGAAGTTGTCGGCTGGCAGGCCGACCGCGATCACGGGATAGGAAAGCCACGCCAGCCACTCGAAGAAATAGTTGGGATGGCGCGAATAGCGCCACAGACCGATCTCGCAAACCGCGCCCTTTGCGCCGGGCGATCCTGCAAATCGGGCCAGCTGCGCGTCGGCTGCGGCTTCACCGAGAACCGCAACGGCCAGGATTGCGAGACCGAGGGCATCGCCCCAGCCGAGTGGCGCCGTGTTGCGGGCGGCGGCGAGGACGCAAATCACCAGCACGAACGCCGCTGCCGCTTGGACCTGCAGGAAAAGGAACAAGCGGAAGGCAAAGTTCTCACCCCACTCCTCGCGCAAGGCCTTGTAGCGCGGGTCATCGCCGCCTCGCAGCGTGCGCCGCGCGATATGGAGGCCGAGCCGCACCGACCAGGCGAGCACGCAGACGGCGATCAGCATCTGTCGCGTCGTGGGCCCTTCCTGTCCTGCAATCGGGGCAAGAGCGGCGGCGGCGCACACGACGCCAACGGCGAACGACCAGATCGTGTCGACCCAGCCGGACTGGCCGGTCCGAAGCTGCACGGCCCACGCGCCCGTCATGATCAGCGCCAGCGCCGCAGCGGAACAGACAAAGACGACGATCATCCCGCCTCCAGCTGGAAATTTACCTGCCCTACATACGTTCACCCCGACAAACAGATTTGTGTCCGAACCGGGTGATTTCCGGACGTTGCTTCCGCTCCAGTTGAAGGCTGCCTTGCCCTCGAGAGCGGGCATCATCCTGCGCCCGGGGCATCCCGGCCGGAGACGACAAGGTGGCTTTCCAATTCCGGTCGCACCGTCTCAATGTGACGCGTGATCGGGCGTGAACGCGCTTCCTCCCCCTTTACATGGGGAGGGGCCGTCGTCCTGCGGCGGCGGAGGGGTCAAAGGCTGCGAATTTGAATGAGAGGTTTCTGACCCCTCCGCCCGCGCAAGACGCGGGCACCTCCCCGTCTGAACGGGGAGGACGGCCCTGCGATCACTCGATCACGTCGTCGGCGAGGGCGAGCAGGGACGGCGCGACGGTCAGGCCGAGTGTCTTCGCCGTCCTGAGGTTGATGGCGAACTCGAACTTGTCCGGCTGCTGCACGGGCAGGTCCGCGGGAGGCGTGCCCTTGAGGATGCGATCGACGTACGACGCCGAGCGCCGGAAGATTTCCGTCGAATCGGGGCCGTAGGACATGAGGCCGCCGTCGGCGGCAAACGGCCGGTAGATCGAGATCGCGGGAAGGCGGTGCCGGAGGGTCAGCAAGGCAGCCTCCTTGCTCTGGCTGAACGTGAATGGATCCGCCGGCAGGATCGCAGCTCCGTTCCCCAGGCGCCCGAGGTCGGCCATGGCCGTGCGCAGCTCTTCGACGGTGTTCACCGGCATCGGCCCGATGTCGATCGGCCGATCGCCGAGCGGGGCGAGCTCGCGCAGGAAACTGTAGTACTGCGCATTGATCGACGGATTGAACAGCATTCCGATCCGGCCGGTCGAAGGCGCGACGTCCAGCAGAAGGCCCCGCCATTTTCCGATCAACTCGGGGCTTACGAAGGTGAAGCCGGTGATGTTGCCACCCGGTCGCGCCAGGCTGGCGACCAGGCCGAGCCCGACCGGATCCTGAACCAGCGCGCAGACGACAGGAATCGATGTCGAGACCTTCTTGAGCGCGACGACCGACGGCGTGCCATTGGCGAGGATCACGTCGGGCTTGAGCGCCACGAGTTCCGCGGCATGGCGCTCGACGTCTGCCGCCTGGTTCGACGCCCAGCGGACGTCGAGGCGCACGGTCCTGTCCTGGGTCCAGCCAAGGACATCGAGCGCCTGGCGGAAGGCCTTGAGGCGCGCCTTCGGCACCTCGTCGTCCGGCGTGCCGAGCATGAGGACACCGACCAGCCTGACGCTCTGCTGCGACCGCGCGTGCACGGGCGACAGGGCCGCCGCCGTCGTCGCGGCGAGGAGAACGCGTCGCTTCATTCGCAAGACCTCTCAGGCCGGGACAGGCCAGCAACCGGCGGCAACGGTATCGCCGGTCTCCGGGCCGCTCAACTCCCGCCGGAAATACTGCGGTGGTGTCTCCTTGTGACCTGCTTCCGCACTGGCCCGGCGCCAGTCTCGCGGGATGACAAAGTCACAACATGCAGCAGCGAAATTCCTCTCGGCTCTCAGGGCCGCCCGCAAGAAGGGCGGAACCGCGGAGCAGATACATTGGGTGGCCCGGCTCAGTGCCGTGATGAAGGTGCGGGCCAAGACCGCGACGAAGGCGGCCACTCGCTGAATTCGGCAAGGCGTTCGATCGGCTTTCCGCCGGCAGGGACTGCCGTCAGCCGGGTGCGCGTTGATCGGGGGCGCGGTGATGGGAGGCGACCCGCCAGCGTCGCACCGCGATCGGTTCGTGGCGTCCCTTGACGTGCAGGGTCTCGACGGGCGCGTAGCTGCCATCGTCGAGCGAACACTCCGCGGCGACGACGAGCTCGCCGGCGGCGGCCGCGGCGCACAGGCGGGCCGCCACGTTGACGCTGTCGCCGACGACCGTGTAGTCGCGCCGCTCGGCGGGCCCGATGGCGCCGGCCACCACGTCCCCGGTGAAGACGCCGATCCCCAACCGTCGCGGCAGGCGGGCTTCCTCGCAGGCGATCAGGATCGCGCGTCCCGCCGCGATGGCGCGCGCCGACCCATCGGCGCCGGCGAAATGCGCGAGGAGGGCGTCGCCGATCATCTTGTCGACGTCGCCGCCATGCTCGCCGACGATGCGGACCTGGATCGCCATCACACGATTGAGAAACTCGACGACGGCTTCCGGCGAGCTGCCCTCGGCGAAGCCGGTGAAGGCGCGGACGTCGGAGTAGAGCACCGCGAGCGTCAGCCGTTGCGAGGGAATCTCGCCATTGCTGCCGCCGTCGGGTGTGACGTGACGTGTGGCGTCGCGTGCAGCCTGCCGTGCGCCGGTCGACACGAACGATTCGATGCGTCGGCGCAGGGCGGTCATCGCCGTGGTGCGCGCATCGATGTCGTTCTGGGCCCGTCGAACGAGTTGCCAGAGCGCGGCGACGAGCAGCGCGAGGAGAAAGCCGGGGATGATCAGGGGCGCCGCGGTCGCGCGAGCCAGGATTTCATCGAGATGGTCGATCGGCTCGTAGAGTTCGAAGACCGCCTGGACCTTGCCGGCGCCATCGAGCAGGGGAACGTAGAGCTCGTAGACGGAAGTCCCGTCGGGCTCGAGGCGGGCCACGGCGGACGGGGCGGCCCGGTCGATGGCCGATCGCAGAGCGGCGCCCTCCTCGGTCTTCCCGATACCCTCCGGCACGGAATCGTAGATGGTGCGGCGTCGCAGGTCGTAGACCTTGAGACGGATCAGCTTCAGCTCGTGAACCTCGGCCGCAAAGGCCTTGTGCAGCTCCTCCGAGTGGGCGTCGTGGCCGGCCTTGAGCGCCGCCCAGGCCTCCGGCGCCGCGGCCGATATGGCGCGGCCGATCGTGTCGGCGCGCCGTTGCGCCAGGTCGAGGTAGATCGCCTCGGTCGCCTGCCGGGCGCCGAGCACGCTCAAGGCCACCAGCGCGAGAATGAACAGGACCAGGAACGGGACGATGCGCCGCTTGAAAAGTCGACGCAGTGGAAACGGCAGTTCCTCAAGGGATCCGTGAGGTGTCACCGGGCACCCTCGGATGTACTTCGCAAGGTCAGCCGGGTTGGCCGCCCTGGAGCGTGCGTGCATCTAAGCAACTGGTTCCTCGAACTGCCAAGAAGTCGACCGAAGACCTGGTTGAAGCGGCAGATCCCATACGCAGCATACCCTGAAGGTGGCCTGCGCCGCCCAAACGGCGCCAACATGATATGTGCGATATTTCGTCGTCCCGAGCGAGGCGCGTAGCGGTGCGCGGAGGAATCATCTCTTCGCGATCCGTCGCCCCTTCATCGAAGCGAGGTCCCTTGGCTGCGCCGCCGCCGCATGGCATCGCGGCCGACATCCTGCAGCAGCTCGGTCTTCAACCCGCAGGCCTGGAAGCGCCTGCCATATTGGCCACGTTGCGTCGCGCGTTGGGCAGCGGCGCTTCCCAGGAATACTTCGAACTGCCGATGACCAGAGCGACGCCGGCCGCGTCCCGGCCCTGCGCCCGCGCGATCGACGGGGCCGAGACCGCAGCGCCTAGGGTCGTCATCAAGTCCCGTCGACCGAAAACGTCGCGTCCCGAGTTTGCTGTCATGGCGCCAACTCTCGGTCGACCGGGAGGAGGCGGTCAAGTTGCCTCCCTTGGGGGAACGAAACAACCGAACGGATGGCAAGTCACAAATTCCGCCGGAAGCCGCCAGCAAATCGGCCGCCCTGTCTCATTGTGACCTGCTTCCGCACCGGCCCGGCGCCAATCTCGCGGGATGACAAAGTCACAACATGCAGCGGCGAAATACCTCTCGGCTCTCAGGGCCGCCCGCAAGAAGGGCGGAACCGCGGAGCAGATACATTGGGTGGCCCGGCTCAGTGCCGTGATGAAGGTGCGGACTAAGACCGCGAAGAAGTCGGCTGCTTTCTGAAATCCGGGCGGCGCTCGATCGGATGTCCGTGCTCGTCCATGGCCGGCAGGTGCCGCAGGCCGAGGACGTTGCGCGGGTCGAAGATCCGGCGCATGTCCGCCGCCGCCTGGCGCGGCGGCACGTCCTTGACGGTGGAATATTTCGATATCTTCACAGGGGCCCTCCTCTGGTGCGGGACGATGATCTACGGCGTGTCGGTGCGGCCGAGTATCGGTGCAGCGTGCGCCGGTTTGCGATGGCAGGCGTGTCCGTCATTCAGCGCAATGGACGTGAACGTCGCGCGGCGTGTCGTCGTTGAGGATGAGTTGTCGTGCCAGGACGGCCCGCCCCCGTGAAATCCGGCTTTTCACCGTTCCGACAGCAATGCTCGAGTGCCGGGCGATCTGCTCCTGGGAGTAGCCCTGGAGGTGTCCGAGAAGCAGGGCCTGGCGGGTACCCCGCGGCAGCTGACGAAAGGCTGCCACGAACTCGCGCATCACCAGGCCGTTGTCCTGGCGCGGCGGCTCCGACAGAGCGGTGAGATTCACCGTGTCGATGTCCACTGTCGGGCGCGTCCGGCGCAGTTCCGAGATGAACTCGTTGCGCTCGATGCGCATCATCCAGCCCGCGAAGTTCGTGCCCGGACGAAAGGACCGGCGGCCGGCCAATGCCTTCATCACGGTCTGCTGGACGAGATCGTCGGCACGGTCGCCGTTGCGGGTCAGGGACATGGCATAGAGTCGAAGGCGCGGCAGGATGGCCTGCAGATCGGCGTCGAAGCCGACGGGCACCGGTCGAGGTGCTGGCATGAAAAATCTCCAAATGCGGTTGAAGAGCCGCCGGATCCCCTGCCGGGCTGGACCGACACTTCCTCGTGGCCAACGACGACCCTCGGAGGATGATTGCGGTCCGCGCCCACGCGGTGCGGCGCCGGCCGGAAGGGATCTCAGCGCGTGGTGATTCGCGGGCCAACGATAAGGCCGGCTCGATCGATACGATTGCCGTAGCTTTCGACGCGGTCAAGCACCTGGTGCTGTGCCGCATCGAGCGCCGGCCACCACGCC
>CAYMEB010000281.1:0-6070 GCA_964389095.1 uncultured Hyphomicrobiaceae bacterium | reverse complement strand
CCAAAGCCGCCGCCTGAGCCATCAGGCCGTCACCAAGATTTGGCGATAGCTCCTTCACGGCCGACGAGATCGTCATCGCGTCCTACGAGTTCGCTGCCCGCCGTGCTGCGGACATCACGACGGTGCCATGGGACCTCGTGATCTTCGACGAGGCCCACCGGCTCCGTAACGTCTACAAAGAGACGGGATCGGCCCGCGCAAAGCAACTCAAGGAAGCGCTCGCGCGTCACTTCAAGATTCTGCTGACCGCGACACCGCTGCAGAACTCCTTGATGGAGCTCTACGGTCTCGTCGGCGTCATCGACGACGGGTATTTCGGGGACGAGACGACGTTCCGCAACATGTACGCCGGCGCCCGCGCCGACCGCATTGCGCTCGGCTCCCTGCGGCAACGCCTGCAGCCCATCTACAAGCGGCATCTGCGCCGCGACGTACAGGAAGCCGGCCACGTCTCCTTTACGAAGCGCATCGCCGTGACATTCGATTTCGAGCCGGGCGACCGCGAGGCCCAACTCTACGAGGCGGTCTCGGGCTACCTGCAGCGCCCCGACACCTACGGCTTCGGGCTCAACCCGAACCAACTCGTCATCATGCAGGCGCGCAAGATCCTGGGCTCCTCCGTCGCGGCGATCGAGCAGTTCCTCGCCAACGTCATCGCCCGTCTCGAGAAAAGCCTGCCGGCAGACCTCGCAGCCGTGAGCGACGACCGCGATCCGGACGACATCCGCGAGGAGGCGCGCAAGGCCGACGGCGCAGGAGCCGCAGAGGACGTGGCGAACGGCGAGGTGCCGATCGACCCGGTCAAGCTCAAAGCGGAGATCACTGAACTCTCAGGTTACAAGCAGCTCCCCGCCGAGATCGGGAAGAATGCCAAGGGCGAGAAGCTGATTGCCCGACTGCCCGAGGTGCTCCACGAGGTCGTCGCGCGCGGCGGCAAGCGCAAGGCTGTGATCTTCACCGAGAGCGTCCGTACTCAGAAGTACCTGGCCCGGCTCTTGTCTGAAAACGGCTACGACGGCCAGACCGTCCTCCTCAACGGCTCCAACAGCGATCCCGAGAGCGGCGCGCTCTATCGCGCCTGGCTCGCCCGGCATATCCCCAGCCGGCGACACGAAGCGGCACGTCTTCGGCGGCTTCAAGCGCTGCTGCTATCCCTACCAG
The DNA here is from genome assembly GCA_964389095.1 of uncultured Hyphomicrobiaceae bacterium. Lineage (GTDB taxonomy): Bacteria > Pseudomonadota > Alphaproteobacteria > Rhizobiales > Hyphomicrobiaceae > JABFRJ01. The sequence continues at coordinate 4,909 of CAYMEB010000281.1, read as the reverse complement.
AAGTTCCAGTCGAACGAGGAGCGCGAGTTCGCGGTCAACCGCATCCGACGCGCCCAGATCCTGACCGCCATCGACGAGGCCAAGGGCGGCCATGGACCGGCCATCGACAAGCTCAAGAAGTCAGAGCTAGCAACGCGCGCCGCATCTCTTCTCGCGGGTACCGGTTGGCTCCCCGAACCCCTGCGCATCGGTGTGGCGAGCACCCCTGCCGGAGAAGCCCCTCTCGCCGAAGCCGCCGAATGAAGGCTTCATCCGGCTGCGCCTCTGGCGCAGCCGGTATTGTCCTTGATCTAGGCCATCGACCGTCGCTTGCGGTGCACCTGCAGATAGTTGGTATCGGTGCTCCCCGTGATGCTCCACCGCATCGTGATCGGATTGAGGTTGACCCCTCGGGTTTCGAGACGATCAAAGCCGAGCGGTGACAAATGCCGGTCGAGCTCCGCGGGCCTGACGAACTTGGACCACGCGTGTGTCCCCTTCGGCAGCCAGCCAAGCAGATGCTCGGCGCCGAGAATGGCCTTCACGTAAGAGAGCGGCGTCCGGTTCAAGGTGCCGATGACGAGCAGTCCGCCCGGCGCCACGAGCGCGGCGACCGCCGACAGAAACTCAGAGACGCTCGCCACATGCTCGACGACCTCCAAGGATAGGACCACGTCGAACACCTTCTGCTCCGCCACCAGATCCTCGGGGAGCGCGTGTCGATAACAGGCCGGTGCGGCGTTGGCTGCTGCATGCCGGCTGGCGATAAGAATATTGCGCTCGGCCGCGTCGATGCCGAGCACGCTCCCGCCGAGCCGCGAGATCGGCTCCGTGACGATGCCGGCGCCACACCCCACGTCCAGGATCTCGAGGCCTAAGAGCGGCGTCGGCGACTTGGCATCGCGCTGCGATAAGCGCGGCAAGCATTCCGAGAGATACGAGACGCGCGCGGCATTGAACGCGTGCACCACCCTGAAGGCCCCATCGGGCTTCCACCATTCGTCGGCAAGCTGCTCGAAGCGCGCGATCTCGGCCGGATCGGCTGTCGATTGGGTGCCTGCGGGCCCGGCTATCACGGAGGCTTGAAACGCCCCCTTGCGGATGTCTTTTCGAAGCATGGCGCGCTGCTACGGTATTTTCGTTGGACGGGCGAGGCCCAGCATTTTCAGGAGACGCGCGAGGAGAGGTCTGAACGTCAAGAAGAGCCGGTAGAAAACCTCCAGGACAACCAGCATGCCAGGAACCGAGGCGAGGCGCGCCGCCCAAGCCCACCCGGGCAGGAGCCGCCAGATCCCGACGAATGCCGCAGCGCCGGACACCAGGGTGCCGTCGGGACGGCGAATATGGAACCGCTTCAGCGCATCGTCCCGCGTGAGATCGCTGCACCCTGTTACGGGATCGCCTGAGACATCCACGAACTGCAGCGCCTCCGCTCCGGCCTGACGGCGATAGTAGTCGATCTCGACACTGCAGAGAGGACACGCCCCGTCGAAATAGACGGTCGTGCACGCCGGCGCGCCGGCGGTATCAGGAGCTGAGATCGGCATGGATGGCGTCCGCCAGTTTGAGGCCACTCATGAAGGCATCTTCGATGCGTGCGCCAATGCACCAGTCGCCACAGGCTCCGAGACTTTCTGCCTGGTCCCAGATGAAGTCAAGGCCGAGCGGCTGCTCGACGAGTGCATAGCGCCACCGGTGCGCGGCGGCATACGTCGGCTGAATGGGCTGATTGAACTCCCGGCTCAGCGCAGCCGACAGCTGGGCCACGATATCGCTCGGCGATAGCTCGAGGTTCGCGCGGCTCCAGTCTGGCGTCGCATGCACGACGTAGGTGTGATCCTCGGCGCGACGTGTCGGCTTGCTCGAGTCTCTCGCGATCCAGGCGATCTCGGACGATAGTGGTCGAAGATAGGATCCGTGGAGCGGAAGCGGCCGGGCCTGGTTTAGCAGGAGAGCCCAGCACGGCGCCATCCGCACGCCCATGAAAGCGTCTACCGCAAGGCCGGCTGAGCGCACCAAGGGGATTGCCTGCGGACCGGGCACCGCAACGATCACAACAGAGAAGCGGCCGTTGAGCGGCGTCGGAATGGCACCCTTGACGTCACCCAGGCCCCACCTGCCGCCATCCTTTGTCAGCGATGTCACCTCGACGGCCGATATGATCTCGATGCCGTCAGCAAGCGCTCGGGCCGGCGCTGTCATCCCCGGCGTCCCGACGAATTTCCCGTCCGACCATTCGGCAACGGCCCCCTTGGCCATCCATTCCGAGACCACCGTCCTGAAGTCCGGATCTCTGACAGTGAAGTATTGCGCGCCATGATCGAATTGCAGGTGCTCGACGCGCCGCGTCGCCATGCGCCCGCCGAGGCCCCGGCTTTTGTCGAAGACCACGGGCTCATGGCCCAAGTCCTTCAGACGCCGGGCCGCACTCAACCCCGAAATCCCGGCCCCAACGATGGCAATCTGCAACCCCACGGATCTATCCCTTTTTCTCGATTGTTAAACGCCGCTGACGTCGCGTCAGATCATGACCTGCGGCAAGCAAGCCCTGCCCCGATCAATGGGTCCTGAGCGCGAGCCAGGTACATCGGGGCTCTTGCTCTGTCTGCGTCAGGGGGCGATCGTCTGCCCATCCCAGGCCATCAGCTGGCCTGTCGCCGAGGCATCAAGACTGTCGATGACCGCCAGCAGTCTCTCTGCCGCGTATGCCGGGGCGAAGAGCTTGTCCCCGTCCACGCTCGACTGGAAGGGACGGGACAGTCCGCTGTCAACCGTACCCGGGTGCAGTCCCACGCAAATGGCGTCTTGCCGCCGGCGCGCGAGCTCGATGGCAAGTGTACGGATCATCTGGTTGAGCGCAGCCTTGGCGGCACGGTAGCCATACCAGCCACCGAGGCGGTTATCGGAAATACTGCCGACCCGCGCCGACAGCGCCGCGAACACCGACTTTCCCTGCCGCGGCAACAAAGGCAGCACATACTTGGCGACGAGTGCAGGGCCGATCGTGTTGACGGCGAAACTGCGCAAAAGTGTCTCCTTATCGAGTGCGCGCCAGGATTTCTCGGGGGTCATGACGCCGGGCTCGTGCAGCAGCCCCGTCGCAACGATCGCGAGGTCGATCTGGTCTATGCCTTGCAGCGCAGCCTGAATGCTCTCTTCCTCCAGCACGTCGACCAATCGATAATCGACCTTCGCGCTCTCGAAACTTCGTATTGTCCGGGAGCAAGCCAGGATATGGGCAACCGCCGGATCGGCCGCGAGAGCCTCGACCAGAGCGCCGCCGATGGCACCGCTGGCGCCAACCACCAAGGCTCTGACCGGACGGCCGAAAGATCCGATGGCGGTCATTGAGGGCAAAGATCGATTCTCATGGGCTCACGTGATCCTAGTCACTTCTGCGCGCGTTTAACGAGCGCAGTTTAAAGGATGGATCACGAGACTCCGATGCTTCAGGATCTAACTATCCCCAGGCCGGCAGTCCTATTGGGATGCCTCGGCGTGGTGCCCTTTGCAGCCCTCAGTCTGGCGACCCTGGTCCTTGGCCCACACGGAGCCGTCCGTGCCGTCACCGGTCTTGTTCTCTATGCCGCCATCATCCTGTCGTTCATGGGCGGCGCGCAATGGGGCCTGGCGATGGCGCGAGAGGTGGATCAGCAGGCTGATCTAGCCCGCCGTCTCACTATCAGCGTGCTTCCCGCACTGGCGGCGTATGCCATGGCAATCCTGCCGCCACGCGCGGCGCTGCTCGGGCTTGCCCTCGTTTTTGGTGCGCTGCTGGCCTACGATCTCGCAACCGTCCGAGCCGGGATCGCCCCTGCGTGGTACGCGCGGCTTCGGATCCAGCTGACGGTCGCTGTGGTCCTCTGCCTGGTTGTGGCTGCCGGCCTCGGGAGCTCGTGATGACGCCGAACATTCCGCGCGCGCTCGACCTTTGATGCGCCACCCGACCCAACACCCGCGCCGCGGCGGAAAAAGCAATTTGCCGCAGAAGCTCTGTGCGACGTGTGCCCGGCCGTTCACCTGGCGCAAGAAGTGGGCGCGCGATTGGGACAGTGTCCGCTACTGCTCAGAGCGCTGTCGCCGGAGTAAATCGCCGGACAACACCGCCTCCTCATGACACGTCATGCATCGTTCGCACGCGCCGCCACGCGACCTGCTCATGCAGCCGCCACGAACCAACCGAGGGCCCAATCGATACCGCAGAACGCGCTGTCATTAGACCTTCCGTCGATATCGAGCATCCTTGCGACCCGTCGGCTTGGGCCCCGTGGGTTTGGGAGCGAGCCCTTCGCTCTGCAGGAACCGCTCGAACTGCGCGAACGCTTTGTATCCGGCAGGGCCATAGTCGGAGAAAATGTCCGCCCCTCGCCGATGGATGGCAATCGCCTCGCCGTCCGTGGCGCAGAAATGATGCCCGAGCAGATCGGCGCACGGCGCGTCGTAGGTCATGAAGTTCGCGGCCGTGCGGAACACGTTGGCTGATGCTCTGTAGATCTCGATGACGATCGGCATGCCCCATGATTGCCGGTCCTATCGTCTCCGGCAACCTGAGTGCGATCGCATGCACGAGGCCGCATGCACTCACGGGACATAGACACGCGCGCGCTCGAGCCGGTCCAGGAATATCCGGGCATGGCGCAAATTCATGAGCGCCGTCTCATGCCGGCGCGAGCCGCATGCGAGGAAGGGCAAGCACGCCTGAATGCGGCGGATCACGCAGAGCAGTTGCGCCTTCGAATAGCGGCTCAGTTCCAGGTACGTCAGTAGTCTCATCGGGGCCTCCGTCATCGGGCCACGCGTCATGCGCGGCGTTACGGGGCGCCCCACGCAGAGCCGATCGGCAGCCGCATCGCGACGCGACCGAAACCAACGTGAAGGAGTGCGCGCCAACGGCGGGCACTTGCGGCCTCGCAGCCGCTCGGATCTGCAG
>CAYMEB010000280.1:5293-6123 GCA_964389095.1 uncultured Hyphomicrobiaceae bacterium | reverse complement strand
GCCCCTCACGGGCGGGCGGGCGCGGTGTTCACCTTCGCGTGTTCCCGGTGATCCACTGAAATCAGCGTTATTTCATGGGCTTGGACGGGGTCGCCGAAACCGTCGCTCACGCGGATCGCGCGCTTCCTCAACAAAGAGTGATTACAAAACGGTACGTCACGTATTGTTTTTGGGCCGGGCCGGGGTTAGGTTCTGTCCATCGAGACGGCGGACACCAGCGAACGCCGCAGACAACCACAAGAACCACGGGCCGAACCGGTCCATCCACCTCGAAGACATGATCAGGAGCACGCAGATGACCAGCAAGATCGCAACTCTCGCCGCCGCCCTCGGCCTCGTCGTCGCCATCAACGGCGCAGTCTCGCCGTCGGCCGAAGCCGCCTTCGGTCCCAAGGACCTCGTGACCTTCGACGGCCCGGGCTTCACCGGTACTGACGTGCGCGGCCATGACGGCCCTGCGTTCGGCCCCGCCGATGTCCGTGGCTCCGAGGGCCCCGCCTTCGGCCCGGCCGACATCCGCGGCGCCGACGGCCCGAAGAACGCCAACATGGTCGGCGGCAACCAGTGCTGATCCTTCCCCCGATCCAAATCGACCAATCCACATAACGATCTGAAAAATCAGGAGATCATCATGAAGACGCTCATCGCCGCCGCCGTTGCCGTCTCGGCTCTCGCCGCCGCCGTCGCCCCCGCTTCGGCCGCCTTCGGTCCCAAGGACCTCGTGACCTTCGACGGCCCGGGCTTCACCGGGTCCGACGTGCGCGGCCACGACGGGCCTGCGTTCGGCCCCGCCGATGTCCGTGGCTCCGAGGGCCCCGCCTTCGGCCCGG
>CAYMEB010000280.1:0-5193 GCA_964389095.1 uncultured Hyphomicrobiaceae bacterium | reverse complement strand
CCGACATCCGCGGCGCCGACGGCCCGAAGAACGCCAACATGATCGGCGGCAATCAGCGCTGAACGGCCGCACCGGCCACACGCCTCCACCATTCCGCGCGTCACCCTCCCGACGCGCCGCCCCGCGCCGCACCCCTCGGCGCGGGGCTTTTCATGTCGGCGCATCAGAGGTGAACATTGGCCGCAGTCGCATATGACACTGCTGAAAAACCATGCACTCGACGAGCGGCCGAGGCACCGTTAAGGATTTGAAGCCCCACGGCTTGTCGCGGCCGTGACCATTGGAGCCTGACAGAGACACCGCCGGACCGAGCGTGAACATCAATCTCCCGAATGTCATCACCTTGGGACGAGTGATCGCCGTTCCGGTCGTGTTCTGGCTGCTTGTCACGGGCCGGCCACTGGGTGCTTTCGTAGTTTTCGTGCTGGCGGGCATTTCAGACGCGGTCGACGGGTTTCTTGCGAAGCGGTTCTCGCTCCAGACCGAACTCGGCGCCTGCCTGGATCCATTGGCCGACAAGCTGCTGATCGTATCGATCTACGTCGCGCTCGGAGCCCGAGGCGAGCTGCCCCTGTGGCTGGTCATCGCCGTGGTTTCCCGCGACATCCTGATCCTGCTCGGCGTCTTGCTGTGCTGGCTGCTCTCGCGCCCGGTCGCGATCAATCCACTCGTCGTCAGCAAGGTCAACACCGCCGCCCAGCTGGTGCTGGCCGCCCTGGTGCTTGCCGACGAGGCGTTGGCGCTAGGTCTCGATTCGGCGCGCTGGCACTTGGTGTGGATTACCGGGATACTGACGTTCGTGTCCCTTGCCGCCTACCTGCGGGCATGGCTCCGCCTGATGTCGTCCGCGGCCGACGCACATCCGGAGCGGGCGCGCGACCAGGATGATACCGGCGCCTGAGCGGCCGGCTGACGAGTGTGCGCTACGTGGGGTGCCAATGACACAGCAACAGCGCCATGCCGCCTTCTGGTTCGGACTGTCGGTCGTGCTCGCCTTCGCGTTGGCGACGTTCAAGGACATCCTGCTGCCGTTCTTGAGCGGACTCGTCTTCGCCTACTTCCTCAATCCTGCCGTCGATGCGCTGGATCGGCGCGGCATGCCGAGGTGGCTGGCGTCGATCGTGATCGTCGGCCTGCTGATGCTCGCATTCGCCCTGGCTGCGGTGTTTCTCTTTCCCGTTCTTGCCGCACAGGTGAAGGCCCTGGCGCTCGCCCTGCCCGGTGAGATCGAACGCTTCAGGGTGGTATTCGAGAATTTCGCGCGCGAACGTCTGGGCGACCATTTCCCGGCGGTTAGGACTGCTATCGCCGATGCCGCGGCCGAGGCTCAATCGGGATTGTCAGGCATGGCCGGGACGATCGTCTCGGCGCTCTGGAACCGCAGCGGCAGCTTTGTCACCGTGTTGTCACTCGTGTTCGTTACACCGCTACTGGTTTACTACCTGCTGGTTGACTGGCACCGGCTTCTGGATCGGATCGAGGCATGGCTGCCACGCGAGCACGAGGCGACCATACGCAAGCTGGCGCTGTCGATCGATCAGGCCGTGTCCGCATTCATCCGAGGGCAAGGGCTCATCTGCCTGATCCTGGGCTGCCTCTATCTGGTCGGGCTGTCGCTCGTCGGGTTGAAGTACGGTGCGCTGATCGGCGTGGGAACCGGGCTGATGAGTTTCGTTCCGGTGGTCGGATGGGCCGTCGGCACGACGCTTGCCGTTTTGACGGCGCTGTCGCAGTTCGGGCTCGATGCCTGGAAACTTCTGGCGGTGGCGGCCGTGATGGTGTGCGGGACGGCGCTCGAGACCGCGGTGCTGGGGCCGAAGCTCGTGGGACCGCGCATCGGCCTGCATCCGGTCTGGCTGATTTTCTCGCTGTTCGCCTTCAGCTATCTTCTGGGCTTCGTCGGGACGTTGGTGGCCGTTCCGCTCGCGGCGGCCTGCGGGGTGCTGGTGCGCCACGCGCTGAGTGTCTACCTCGAGAGCGAGATGTATTTGGGCCGTCCTTCCGCGAACCGGGAGCCACCGCCTTGAACGAGACCAGGTCCGGCGCGACGCTACGACAACTCGTCCTCGACCTCCCGCACCGGCCGGCGCTGGGAGCGGAGGATTTTCTCGTCAGCAACACCAATCGCGCGGCATTGGACGCGATCGACCGTTGGCCGGATTGGCCCCACTGGGCGCTATACGTGTGCGGACCCGCCCGCTGCGGCAAGTCGCATCTGGCCGACGTCTGGAGGTTGCGCTCGGGTGCGGAGCGGGTCGAAGCGCACGCGCTCGATGAGTGCGTCGTCGCAGGGTTTCTGCGGGCCGGCTCGCTGGTGGTCGAAGATCTCTGCCAGGGCATCGCGAGCGAGCGTGTGCTGTTCCATCTGCTCAATCTGGCGCGCGAGCACCGTCTCCACATCCTTCTGACAAGCCGTGTTCCCCCGGGCGAACTTTCGGTCGAGCTGCCGGACTTGCGCTCGCGTCTGCGCGCGTTGCCGGTCGTGGCGATCACGGCCCCGGACGACGCCTTGCTGAAGGCGGTGATCGTCAAGCTGTTCTCAGACAGGCAGGTTCAGATCGAGCCTGCGATCGTGGATTTTCTCGCGGTCAGGATCGAGCGCTCCTTCGAAGCCGCGCATGCGGTGGTCGCCGAAATCGACCAGCGCGCGCTGGCGACCCGGCGGCGCGTGACGCGCGCGCTCGCGGCCGAGGTTCTGGCAAGCGAAGACGGTGACACCGAAAGCAAGGGAGACTGAGGCCGTGGGCCCGGAGCTGCAGCGATGACCCGCGATACCGACGTGCCGCCGGGGGAGGTCCGGCGCCAGACGCGCCGCAAGGCCACCACCGGCTCGGAAGCGGGTAGCGCGGTCGCACCGCCCGTGGGCGCCGCGCGCTACTACAATCGCGAGCTCTCCTGGCTGCAGTTCAACAGGCGAGTTCTCGAGGAAGCGTCGAATACGCGCCATCCGCTTTTGGAGCGTGTTCGTTTCCTCGCGATCTCGGCTTCCAACTTGGACGAATTCTACAACGTCCGCGTGGCGGGCGTTCACGGCCAGATCCTGGCGGGCGTGGCGGTGTGCACCCAGGATGGTCTGACGCCGACCGAGCAGCTCAGCCAGATCAACGCTTTCGCGGCCCGCCTCGTCGGCGAGCAGCAGACGGTGTGGGCCAATCTGGTGAACGAGATGGCGGCTGCCGGCATCCACATCGTGGATGAGACCCAGCTGAGGGATCACGAGCGCAGCTGGCTCGAGCGGGAGTTCATGACCCATGTGTTTCCGGTCTTGACCCCGATCGCCGTCGACCCGGCGCATCCTTTTCCGCTGATGAGCAACCGGTCGTTCACGCTCGGCGTGGAGCTGCTGCGCGAGCGGGACCGCAAGACGATGCACGCTCTGCTGCCGATCCCTTCTCAGCTCGATCGGTTCATCCGGTTGCCCGCGTCCGAGGGCTCCCGGGAGGGCAGCGCGGAGATCCGGTTCATCCGGATCGAGACGTTGATCGCGCATTTCATCGGCCGGTTGTTCCCGGGCTTCGCCGTCCGCAGTCAGGGTGCGTTTCGCGTTCTGCGTGACACGGACGTCGAAGTTCAAGAGGAAAGCGAGGATCTCGTCCGCTCGTTCGAGACGGCCCTGAAGCGCCGGGGACGGGGCGATGTCATTCGCTTGGAACTCGACGGCCGCATGCCGGAGCGGCTGCAGAAGTTCGTCATCGACGAACTCGAGGTGAAAGGCGAGGGCATCTTCGTCAAGGAAGGGCTGCTCGGCCTCGATGACACACGGCAGATGATCGTGGCGGACCGGCCGGATCTTGTCTTCAAGCCGTTCGACATCCGGTTTCCCGAGCGGATCCGCGAGTTCAACGGGGATTGCTTCGCGGCGATCCGGAACAAGGACATCATCGTCCACCACCCTTACGAATCGTTCGACGTGGTGCTGCAGTTCCTGCGTCAGGCGGTCGCCGATCCCAACGTTCTCGCGATCAAGTGGACCCTGTATCGCACCAGCAACGATTCCCCGATCGTGAGGGCGCTGAAGGAGGCGGCCGAAGCGGGCAAGTCGGTCACCGCCGTCGTGGAGTTGAAGGCGCGCTTCGACGAGGCCGCGAACATCCGCTGGGCGCGGGATCTGGAAAGCGCCGGCGTTCATGTGGTCTACGGGTTCATCGAACTCAAGACGCACGCGAAACTCGGGCTCGTTGTTCGCCGGGAAGGTTCCGAGCTCGCCACCTATTGCCACATAGGCACCGGCAACTATCATCCGGTCACTGCGCGGGTATATACGGACCTTTCTTACTTTACCGCGCTCTCGGTGGTCGGCCGCGACGTCAGCCGGATTTTCAATTTCGTAACGGGCTATGCCGAGCCCGACGAGCTCGAGCTGATTGCGTCGAGTCCCAAGGGTATCCGCAAGCGGGTCATCGCGCATATTCGGGAGGAGATCGCACACGCCAAGGCGGGTCGGCCCGCCGCCGTGTGGATGAAGATGAATTCTCTCGTCGATCAGCTCATCATCGAGGCGCTCTACGAGGCGAGCAACGCGGGCGTCGAGGTTGACCTGATCGTGCGCGGCATCTGCTGTCTCCGGCCCGGCGTCCCCGGCATGTCCGAGAACATCCGGGTCAAGAGCATCATCGGCCGCTTCCTCGAGCATGGCCGCGTGTATTGTTTCGGCGGCGGACACGGATTGCCGTCGCCGAAAGCGCTCGTCTACATCAGCTCGGCGGACATGATGCCGCGCAATCTCGATCGCAGGGTCGAGGTGATGGTTCCCATGCAGAACGCCACGGTCCACGAGCAGGTTCAGGATCAGATCATGGTTGCGAACCTCAAGGACAATCTCCAGAGCTGGCGCATCCTGTCTGACGGCAGCTTCGAACGCATCGTGCCGGAGCCGAATGAAGCGCCCTTCGACGCCCATCGCTACTTCATGACGAACCCGAGTCTGTCGGGCCGGGGAAAGTCGCTCAAGAGCCACTCTCCGCAGCGCATTTCCTGAGCGGCACATCCCGTTGCAATCAGCGCCTCGTGCGATCGGCCGTCTGGTGTGTTGCCGGCACGCCGCGGCGCCCGATCGAGCGGGGACGCATGTCGGCCGCTCGTCGGCCGAGCGGACATGGCACGTCGACGAGACGGCGTGCGTGTCGAGCCCCGGGGACGAGGCTGGGGTGCGCCTCTTGCCCGGCCCCGAGAAGCGTGACAGGGAGGCGCGCG
>CAYMEB010000279.1:0-6145 GCA_964389095.1 uncultured Hyphomicrobiaceae bacterium | reverse complement strand
TGAGCCGCTAACCGTCAAGCGGAAAGAGCCGTAGTGGCAAGCTCACGCTTACGGAGTGGCCCCATTTCGTACGCAGAACCACCAATCGTGTCGGTCGGTGCTCTGTACACGTCAGTCAGCCTCGGGCCAATCGAGCGCCACGGCCGCCAGCTGGTGTCGTCGAAATTGGAGGCGCCGTGGATCGGATAGGCAGCCCTCAAGCCGGTCGTAAAGCGGGCCTTACTGGCGCAAGCTTGCCCGCGTCGCTCGCAGGAGCGCCTTCACCGACGGGATCGAGAACGGGTGGGCATAGAACTCCCGAATGCCGCGGGAGAACAGCACTTTGCGCGGCAGCGAACCTTCGATTCGCCGTGCCCTACGCGACGATAGCAGGTACGTAACGAGCGCTCGCACCGGGTAGTAGCCGTCGAGGCGGGTCTCATAAGCACCGATCGCCGCGTCATAGTCCCCACCCGGCTCAATGCCCGCGAGGATATCGTCATCAACGATCCCGTGGTCACGCGAGATCGCCGAAAGGTCAGCCAAGAGCGATGAATAAAATTGGACTCTTGCGCCAAGCGTGCTGAGGTTTGTGTCGTGAACCCGATGGTCGACTAGGGGCTCCGAGATGACATGCAGTCTTCCGACCGAGGCCAACCGCCAGGACAGATCGCGGTCCTCTGCGGCCATCATCGCGGAGCGGAACGCGCCCACTTTTTCAAGCACGCGCCGGCGCGTCATCAGCGTTGACCCACCGATTAGCCGGAGCCGGGGCGGGAAGCTCCTCACGTCGGTTCGGGTAGATTGTGGTAACTTCAAGCGGTACCCGCTGTCGAGCAGCACGCCGTCGGCATTTATCTGCCTGACGCCGGTGCCGACCGCCGCACAATCCTGGTTCGCGTCGAGATACTCGACCTGCCTTCGCAGGCGGTTCCGATTCGCTAGATCGTCATGATCAAGTCGCGCGATCAACTCCCCGCGGCAACGTTGAACTGCTGCATTTAGCGTCGCGATCTGCCCGCGATGCGGAAGTTCGAACAGCCTGACCCGCGTGTCGCCGCGCGCGACCACCCGCAGGGCCTCAATAGTGAGAGTGTCGCTGCCGTCGTCGGCGACCACGACTTCGAAGTCCTCGTATGTTTAGGCGAGCAGCGATCGCACCGCGAGTTGCACGTATGGTGCCCCGTTGTACGAAGCAATAAATACCGAGACACGCGGCCGCGAAGCGCTCATCTGACGAACTCATGACGCACAACTGAGAGGTCTTTACTTTGCTCCCGTGCGATCCGACCGGGCCGGCTCGACACCACTTGGGGGGCAAATTTCGATGCATCATCGATTGCACAGAAAAACGACTATTGGCAATCCGAAGATTGCAACTAAGGGCTATTCAAACAATACGATGGGTCACGACGACGATGGCTTCGGCGCGAGTCCTCGCGCCAGTATTCGCGTGCCTCGCGCACAGACAGGCCGAGGGCATGGATCAGGAATAGGCCGAGATTTCGGAGCGAGGAAAGGGCTCGACCGCCCGCGCGAACTTGGCAGCGGTCCTCGTCCATGGACACATTGCGCACGCGGTGCAGCCTGTCTTCGATCCCCCAATGGGCGCGCACGAGAGCCAGCAGCCAGTCAGCCGCAGCTTGGCAGCAGCCCCCCCAAGAACAGACGAACGATACATAATCGTCCGCGTGGGCTACCGTTCACCTCCATCAATGACCTGCAGCAACGCTTGTCGGGCCGTGCTGATCAGGCTGGCGAGGTGCCGCCGTTCGGCGATTGCGGCTCGGGTCGCCGCCCCGTGCCGATAGCGACCGTTAGCCTTTCCCGTCGGCGCCCCGCCCCTCGCCCCGTGGAACCGGCAGACAGTCCACCCCCTCACCGCTGGCGCCCTGCATGGGCAGCCCGAGCGCTTGCTGGTGGCCGAGCAACGAGCGGATGCGTGCATCAATTGCACCTGCCTCTGCATCCGGCTCAAGTTCATGGGGTTGATCTCCGATTTCAAAGTTTTCCGCGCGCGCGGGTGCGCGCCCGCGCGTAGTGCACTGATTATTGGGGGCGGCGGGTGTAGTCACCGTATTGTTGACCTGCTGCGGGCCGGTCGTGACGTTGGCTTGCCGGGCAAAGACGGCCGGTGGCGCCTTCATTGCCGCCAACGTTTCAATTGTGGCTCTCGATTGAGCCTGCGCCTTCAGCGCGAGCCTCATGAGGACCTCGCCGGCTTGTATAAAACCTTCGCTCATATTCGCGGCTGCACGCCGCCCCATTTCCGTGAAGATCGCATCAAGGCAATCGATCTGCGCGACGAGCGTGCGCTCCATCTCGGTCAGGTCGCCACTCTTTACAGCGATCGCCCTGTCACGAAGGATCGTGAAGCTCTCGGTGATCCCGCGCTTTCCGAACGACGGTTCTAGGTATCGCCGGCCAGTCGACAGCGAACGCGCGAGCGGATCATAGGCGACACCCGCCAATGCCTCTTCGTCCATTTGGCCCGGTCGTTTGGCGATACTGATCGTGTTCTGGGGGTTGGCAGCGCCCGCCTCTTTCTTAGTCTTTCCCATGAGAAGCCGCTCCATGCGCTGGGATGCCCATGCGGGCCAGCGCCTCACGCGCACGCTGCTTTTTTTCATCATACCATGCCGGCCAGCATCGGCCGTGCAACCAGGCGTGACCGGCCCGCTCCGTTCCATAGGAAAGCACCATTTCGTGCCGGCCATCGTGCCCGCAGTGTGCGCAGACGCCCGCTGGCGTCGCTGCGTGGTCGTGGTCGAGCCACGCGACGACGCAATCCTCGATCGCCAGCGCCTCAGCTTCGGCCCGCGACATGGCTCCATCGTATTCGCGGATCGCGGCGCGTTCGTCGAAGTGTGCCTTCCAGTCTGAGGCGTCCCACTCGGTACGCTGGGCGCGTCTCAGATGCGCGAGCAATGCAGGCTTTGCGGCTTGCAAGGCCGGTAGCCAAGTCTGCACTGCGGCTCGTGGCCCCTTGAACGTCATCCTGCCGTTTGATGACACCTCAAGCACGATGCCGGCCTTGCGGGCCTCTGTAATGACCATGGCGGGGCTCATAGCTCTCCCTCCAAGTCCCCATTTTGATCATCGTCTTGGGTCCGAAGATGCTCAAATTTTCCGAAGGTGCTCATGTTTTCTTGTTCGGAAGCCTTTGAGCATCTTTCGGGAAGCGCCCACGTCCAGCCCCCGGACATGCCGGTTTTTACAGGCGTGATGCGGAGTCGCGACTTGGCGCGATTGATCGTCGACCGCGCGTGGCCCGCTGCCTTTGCCTTGGCAAAAACGTCGGAGGATGCCTTGGGCCCTTTCCCCAGGAAGTCGTGAAGCCAATCGACGGCATCGCCCAACTTGCCGCCGGCGTCGCCGTCGATTGCTTCGGCATCGGCCAGGATGTCGCGCGCATGTCCTTCGATGGCGTTTCCCCAATGGACGCACGATGCAATGATGCCCGGACCGATGTCGCGCTGTTCAAGATCGTATCCGAATCCGCCTCCGTCGGGGCCGATATTGGACTTTGCGCGAATGAAGAGTCGCTTCGGCTCGTTTGCGCTATCCGCGTCACCTTCGTGCTCTTCTCGCTTGGCTGCGATCATCACTACGCGCGCGAGTGCACCAAAAGCGAGCGAGCCCGTCAGGCGTTCCACGGGATCGCGCCCACCAGTGCCCTTAGTAAAGTGCGTGATGCCGACAACCGCGCATTTTCGCCTGGCGGCAAGGTCTGCAAGGGGCTGCAGCGCCCGCCGCGTTTCAGTGTTCTTAGGGGAATCGCCGGCAACTGCGGACACCACCGGATCGACGATCACCAGCGCCAGGTTTTCAAGGTTCCCCAGCCGTTCGGCCAGAGCGTCCATATGTTGGGCTGGATCGAAGGGTGCGGTTTCGCCGTCCTGTTGGATGCCGCGCACGACATGCACCCGCTCCAGATTAGCGCCCGCTGCGATCAGCCGGGGGACAAGCGTGTCCGCTGGGTCATCTTCTCCGCTCCAGATGACGATGTTGCCCGCCTCGCACAGCGTACCATCCGGCCATTTGCCGCCGGTCGAGACCGTCGCGGCAAGGGCTAGGGCCAGCGTGGTCTTGCCGCAACCGGGCTTGCCTCCCAGGATGTGGAACTTTCCGCGAGCAAGGTAGCCGGGCCAGAGCCAAGTGATCGGCTCGGGTTCGATGCTGCTGGCAGGAACAAGATCGACCCGCGGCTTTGGGGCCTTTTTTTCGACCTGAGGCGCGCTGGTTTCGCCAATGTCAACGCGCTCCGCACCGGCAATGGCCTTCCGTACGGCATCGCCGCCGCAGTGTCGCGCCAGATCGTTGAAGTCTTTGCGATCTGGGGCGGGACCTTCAGGGAAACGCGGCACGGCAAGCCGGGCTTCCGCGTCGCGAGCTGCTGCTACCGCGTGTGCGTCCGCCTTTCCGGTTTTCTTGTCGATGTCGGCGAGAACCACGATTTGCGAGGCGGGATAGCGCTTGCGCAGACTCCCCGCTACGGCTCTCAAGTTTCCGCTTGAGAGTGCCGCAACGCCCAGCGCCTCCGTTGCAGCGGTAGCCGTCAGCACGGTGGCGACGCCTTCGCCAATCAGCAACACGCTGCCGGCACCGTCGTCGTCCGGCAAAGCTTGCGCTGCCCAGTATCCGCCAGTGACGCGGCCTCCAGCGATGAAATGCTTGCGGCCGGCGCCGTCGATAAGCTGCAAGCTTGCCAAGGCATCGCCAGCCTTTATCGGGATGGCAAGCAATCGCCCTTCAAGGGGCTGTCCACCGATACGAGGCTCATAACCAAGTACGGCAGAAGCCTTTGCCGCGTCCGTCTCGCGAAAGGTAGGGGTCGCCGTGACACCTTTGCAGAGTAGGTAGGGATGGCTGTTGCACACGGGGCTTGCCATTGCCCAGACCTTCAGCGCGCTGCGCTGGGCATCTACCGCAGACTTCTGGCGCTTTTGTCGGGCCCTGGCTTCGGAAGCCGTTTGCTCATTTCGCCTCCGCTCGATTTCTTCAGGCTCGGGCACGCGATACGTGCCGTCATCGCGCCAGCCGGCGTCTCGCGCCAGGCCGAAAAGTGTCGCTATCGTGATGCCGCCGTCAGTCTCGAATGTCTGCCATCGGGCATGGTTTTGCCGCCGATTATAGTTTTCTGCCCCGCTCGACCAATCGTCGAAGAGTGACCAAGCCTCATCCCCAAATTCAGACTTCAGCGCCATGCCGACCCGAAGCCAAGTGTCATGAGAATGCGGGTCGATGTATTCGAGAGCAGATCGAGCCCGGTCGATCTCTTCAGCGCGCGTGCGACTTGTGGTATCGGTGCGACCTCCAGCCCCCTGGATAGCACGCGACCGAGCCGGCGCCGCAGATGCGGCGCTGCTTGTCCGTTTGGTCATCGCAAGCCCCCGTCAGCTTTGCGCTTCAGGAGTGCGTGATGGCAACGCACGAGACGTCATTCGCGGAAGCGACGATGCCCAGCGTTCGGCGGACTCAGCTGTGATGAGTGTGGACCGGCCGCGCTTTACGGCCGTAATCTGACCGGTAGCGATTAGCTCATAAGCCTTTGTGCGGCCGGTCCTGTACGCAAGACAGAAGTCGCGCACAGTGAGAAATTTTCGATTGTTCATGGCAAGCCTCCAGCGTTATCGCCGCTGCTCCCACGTGAGCCTTGAGCGATTTTCACTGTTGACTTCGGGTCGCGCCTAACAAATTGCCGACTGCTCACCACGCGGGGTCAATTGTGGTGACGTTTCCGGGTTTGGTGAATGGCCCAAGTGTACATGCTGACCAACTGGGGAAGACTGTTTCGTGACCGGCGTCGGCTCCCGACTGCCCGTTCACTTCCTGGGTCGTCCTGTCCGTAGCACAAGCACCCTCAATCTCTCTCCGTTGATCGACGTGGCGATCAATATTGAGAGTGCCCACCCGCAACACACTCCTCTTGACGCGATGGTTTGTTCGTATGCAGTTCGCCTTCCGTCCGCCAGCGCTCCGTGCGATGCCGCCTCGGTTATCCACAGTCGCGACCGACCGCACTTGCGCGCGTCAACATCCTCTAATGACAGATCAAAGCCCGATAAGACCGAAGATGCTCACGGGTTGCCGAACATGAAAACAAGAGCACCTTCGGGAAATTTTGAGCATCTTCGGCCATAGCGATGCGGGTCACGGCACGGGC
>CAYMEB010000278.1:0-6149 GCA_964389095.1 uncultured Hyphomicrobiaceae bacterium | reverse complement strand
CGCGTCGAGGGTGGTCTGTCCTACAGCACGCCCTCTGGCATCATGGTGCGCGGTGCTGCCGCCTACGACGGTGTTGGATCATCGACCTATCATGCCGTTCAGGGACGAGCTGCGGTGGTGATACCGCTGCAGTGATCTGGCGGGACGTCGGGAATACATCAGCCGCGGCTTACGGGCCGCGGCTTTTCTGTGGTGAGTGGGACAGGATTCCCCTTGAAATCCGTTCACTGGAACCCATATCCCGCTGGCATACGGTCGGTGCCCGCACGGGGCCGGCCGCGGAGGGTGGGTTCGCCCGGCTCCGCACACTTTCGAGGTCGCTTCGCGGAGGGCCGTTCAGATGTCGCGAGTTTCATTGCTATCGTCGCCGCTCCTGCTCGGCTTCGAGGAGATCGAGCGACTGATCGACCGCCTGGGCAAATCCGGCGGTGAGGGCTACCCGCCCTACAATATCGAGCGCATTCAATCCGATGGCGGGGCAGAAACGCTCAGGATCACCGTGGCTGTCGCCGGCTTTTCCCGCGACCAGCTCGACGTGACGCTGGAGGACAACCAGCTCGTCATACGCGGCAAGCAGCAGGACGACGACCAGCGTCGCCAATTCCTCCACCGCGGGATCGCTGCACGCCAGTTCACACGGACTTTCGTGCTCGCCGACGGGATCGAGGTCCGCTCGGCGGACCTGCGCGACGGCCTGCTTGCGATCGATCTGGTCCGCCACGAGCCCGACCGTCTCGTGCGCCGCATCGACATCGGCTCGGGTTGACCCCGTTGCCTTCACCGAAGATCGCAGGACGAGAGAGTCCTTCGTGTCACAGTTTGTTCACCCGAATCGGGGGACAATCGTGCTCGGCATCGTTCATCGGACGTCCACATGGCCGCCCGCAAACTGCCGACATGAGCGCCTAGCATCCTGGTAACAGGGAAGGGAGTGCGTCATGAACCAGACCGCCAGCAAGTCGCGCCGCCGGCCCAAGAGCGCCGTGAGCCCGATCGTGAGCGCCATCGAGTTGGCCAAGATCGGTGACGGAAAAGTCGCTTACATCAAGGAAATGACCACGGACGAGGCACGCAAGGCCTTTCCGACGATCACCGGTCTGCCTTCGGGCATCAACCTGTTCGCGCTTCACGGTGCCGACGGAACGCCTCTTGCTCTCACGGACAGCCGGCAGGCCGCCGTGGGCCACGCCATGGGCGACGAGCTCGAGATCGCGTCCATCCACTGATCCGCGTGTACCGGCGCCCGCCAGCGGGCGCCGGTATCGCTTGTCCGCAGCAGCGGCGCCGCTCGCCATTTACATCTCGTTAACTACGGCTTGTTAACGTTCCCGCAATGCGGTGGTGGCCACACCTCCGCGTGCGGTTTTCTGTGTTGTGTCTCCTGCGTACTCGGACCCGATCCCCATGCTCGATGCAGCTGTTGCGTTCAGCCCGCCGCTCCTTTGTACACATGGCGACATGGCGAGCGGATCCGGCAGCGACTCTGCGCCCGCGGCTTCCGCGCTCTGCCGAGCCGACTCCGGCACGCGAGCCCTCGAATGGGTCGAGCCTGCAGAAAGCTTCTGGCTGATCTCCATTCGCAATCTCGGACTGACGCTCGCCAGCTTCGGCGTTTACCACTTCTGGGGCCGTGCCCAGGCGCGCCGGCAGGTGGTGAATTCGATCCGCCTCGGCGGAAAGCCGCTCGACTACTCGGGGACCGGCCTGGAGGGATTCATCTCCTTCGTGATCGGTGCGGTCGTGGCCGTGTCGGTCGTGGCTGCCTTCCTGCTGATGTTCGCCTCGCTCGGCGAGGCCGGCTCCGGGGCCATGCAGGAATTCCGCTGGCGTCGGTTGACCATCTCCATTCCGCTGCTGTTCCTGCTCGGCTCGGTCATCTATCGCAAGCGCCAGAACCTCCTCCGCCGGACCTGGTGGCAGGGCGAGCGGTTCGACCTCTCCGGCCAGGCCTGGGGTTACGCGTGGCAGCACTTCTGGAGCGCCTTCCTCGTCCCGCTGACGCTCGGTTGGGCGGCTCCGTGGCGCGCGCACCGGCTCGAGCGCCGCAAGATCGATGAAATGCACCACGGCGGCCGCACCTTCCACGCCGAGGCCGGCATATCCAGCCTCTACCGCGCTTTCGCCGTCCTCTGGTTTGGCGGCGGCGTCATGTACCTGCTGACGATGGTGCTGATCGGATTGGCGATCGGCCCCCAGATCCTGGAAGCTCTCCAGGGGCTCACGCTGGCGCCGCTGAACGACGCCGACGTCCTGAAGCGCGGTACCGTCGTGCTGATTCTCGGACTCACGCCCGTCCTCATCCTCGCGACCTACTACCGCGCGGTCTGGATCGAGCACCTGCTCTCGAGCATCAGGTTCGGCGAGGCCCGGTTCCGTGCCGAGCTGCCCAAGCTCCCATTCGTGAGCTTGATGCTCTCGAACCTCGCGCTGAAGGTGCTGTCGCTCGGCGTCTTGACGCCGGTCGTCGATGCGCGCCTCGCCCGGTTCCTGATCGCTCATTGCACCATCGACGGCGAGCTGCCTCTCGCCCACCCGTCTCGGGCCTGACAGAAGCGCGGCGGCCTGCTAGAGCGCAGGGGAACAGCCGGCCACGGCGCGCTGCCGCCGCCGGCCGCAAACCCGATCGCGAGGAATTCGATGTCCCGAGCCGCCACCGAGGCCACCGTCGCGGCCTACTACGCCGCCTTCAATCGCGGCGACAACGATGGAATGCTGGCGCTGCTGGCCGATGACGTGATCCACGATGTGAACCAGGGCGTCCGGCGCATGGGCAAAGAGAAGTTCCGCGCCTTCAACGCACGCATGGCGCATTGCTATCAGGAACGGCTCGACGACATCGTGATCTTGACCAGCGCCGACGGAAAGCGCGCCGCCGCCGAGTTCAACGTCCATGGCGTCTACAAGAACACCGACGAGGGCCTGCCGCCGGCAAGTGGCCAGACCTATGTCCTGCCGGCCGGCACCTTCTTCGAGGTCAGGGACGGTAAGATCGCGCGTGTGACTACGTACTACAATCTGACGGACTGGTTGGTGCAAGTGACCGGAGAGACCGCGTGAGCGCCATCTCGGCCGAGCCCCTTACGGGTACCGCGCTCGCGGCCGCCATTCCGGCCCTCGCCGAATTGCGCATCACGGTCTTCCGCGACTGGCCCTACCTCTATGACGGTTCGCTCGAGTACGAGCGCGGCTACATGGAGAAATTCTCCAAGGCGGACGGCGCGGTCATCGTGGTCGCCCGAGACGGCGCGCGCATCGTCGGCGCCGCGACGGCTTCACCGCTGCTCGGTCACGCCGACGAGTTCGCCGTCCCCTTCGGCAATGCCGGGTTCGACCCGGAGCGCATTTTTTATTTCGGCGAAAGCGTGCTCCTGTCGCAGTACCGCGGCAGGGGCATCGGCAACGCCTTCTTCGACCATCGCGAGGCGCACGCCCGTCGCGCCGGCAACTATACGCATGCGGCCTTCTGCGCCGTCGTCCGCCCCGCCGACCATCCTCTGCGGCTACCCGGGTACGTCCCTCTCGACGCATTCTGGATGCGGCGCGGCTATCACAAGGCCGAAGGCATGGTGGCCTCGTTCGAGTGGAAAGACATCGATCAGGCGGCCTCGAGCGACCATCCGATGCAATTCTGGATCCGGGCGCTGTGACCGAACCAGCAACTCAGCGAGCGCCGATCCGTATCGCCGCCGCTCAATACCCCATCGAGCGTTTCTCGACACTTGCCGCCTACGAGGACAAGATCTCTCGATGGGTAGCGGAAGCCGCATCCGCCGGCGCCCAATTGCTCGTCTTTCCCGAATACGGCGCGATGGAATACGCCGGCCCCGACGCCCATCCCGACGATTTGCCGGCTTCGCTCTCGGTCGTCTCGCGAGCCATCGAGACACTCGCCGCGACGCACGCCGACTTGGCGCGGCGTCATCGCGTGCACATTCTGGCGTCCAGCGGACCGATGCAACGCGCCGACGGCAGCTATGTGAACGGCTGCCGCCTCTACGCGCCCTCCGGCCGCTCCGGCCTGCAGGAAAAGCTGATCATGACCCCATTCGAGCGCGATTGGGGAATCACCGCCGGCACCGTCCTCGCCGTGTTCGCCACCGCGCTCGGACGCATCGGTGTCGCCATCTGCTACGATAGTGAATTCCCGCTTCTCGTTCGTGCGCAGGCGGACGCCGGCGCCGACGTCGTCCTCGTTCCCTCGTGCACCGAGTTTCCATCCGGCTACAATCGGGTTCGCTCGGCGGCGATGGCGCGCGCACTCGAGCATGGCATCGCGACCGTTCAGTCGCCGACGATCGGCGAGGCTCCGTGGTCACCTGCCGTCGACCGCAACTATGGCGCAGCGGGTCTCTACGTCCCTGCCGAGCGCGGCCTGTCCGACGATGGCGTTCTCGCCATCGGAAACCCGAACCAGCCAGGTTGGGTCTTCGGCGAAGTCGACGTCGGTCACTTGCGCCGCGTCCGAGCGAGCGGTGAAACGCGCAACGCCGCGGACTGGGTCCTCCAGCCCGGCGGCAAAGCGCCGGCGGCGCCGGTCGATCTGATCGACTTGACTTGAGGCTCTTGAAGGGCGGACGCCGTACCCCGTGGCGGTAACCTGATGACTTCGATCGTGACGATCGCGCAGTTGACCGACGTGCACCTGGGGCCGATCCGGGGCTTCACGCCGCGCTATTGGAGTCTCAAGCGCGCGACCGGTTATGTGAACTGGACGCGCAGCCGCCGGCACGCCTTGTCCGGCACCGTTCTCGCACGGATCGTCGCCGACGTGCGCGCGATGGCCCCGGACCACGTCGCCGTCACCGGCGATCTCGTCAACATCGGCCTGCCGGCGGAGATCGAGGCGGCGACCGCCTGGCTTGCCGGCCTGGGGCCGCCGGAATTGGTGAGCGTAATTCCGGGGAACCACGACATCTACGCCCGGCCGGGCCACACCCATGCCATCGAGCATTGGGCCGCGCATGCCTTGTCCTGTCGCCTCGGCCGGGAGTTCCATGACCACGCCGATGCACCGTTTCCCTATGTCCGCATCGTCGGCCGTGTCGCGCTCGTCGGCCTGAACTCGGCAATCCCGACGCCGCCGTTCGTCGCCGCGGGCCGGCTCGGCGAAATGCAACGCGCCCGGCTCTCCGCCATGCTTGAGCGTCTGGGCGCTGCCGGATTTGCGCGCCTCGTCATGATCCACCATCCCCCGCTTCCCGGTCAGGCGAGCAGGAGCCGCGGCCTTGCGGACGCCGAGGACCTTGCAGGGATCCTGGCGCGCAGCGGCGCCGAGTTGGTGGTCCACGGCCACAACCACCGCAACATGCTCGCCTACACCGAAGGTCCCGGCTATCGCATTCCCGTCGTGGGAACCTCGACTGCCTCCCATGCTGGCCTGCGCCCGCACGAGCCGCTCGCGCGCTACGCCCTCTACCGGATTTCCCACACGCCCGGTTCGCAGCGCCCCGTCATCGAAATGATCGCCCGAGGCATCGATGATCCTCACGGCGATGTCCGCGAATTGGACCGGCAACGGTTGTGACACCGGTCGCCGGCTACTCACCTCCCGGACGTCCGCCCTTCGCGAAACGCGCGATCATCCGATTGACGAACCGTCCATAGGGTGGGGTCAGAAGTGCGCTGGTCGCCCAGCGCGACTGGCGAAACACCGGACGCAGCTTCGAGAACGTCGCGAAGCCTTCCCAGCCGTGGTAGTGGCCCATCCCCGACTCGCCCACGCCGCCGAACGGCAGGTCATGTTGGGCGACGTGCATCAGCGCGTCGTTCACCGTCACGCCGCCCGACATCGCACGCGCGATGATCCTGTCGACCGTTGCTCGGTCTTGCGCGAACGGGTAGATCGCCAGGGGCCGAGGCCCGGCATTGATCCGCGCGATGACGTCGTCGATCGACCGATACGGCACGATAGGCAGAATCGGACCGAAGATCTCCCGTCGCATGAGTTCGCAGTCATCTGGCGGATCGATCACGATGTGCGGCGCGATCCGCCGGCGCGGTGCGTCGAAAAGCGGCGTCGGCAGAAGCGGGACCACCTCGGCGCCGCGCTGACCCGCCTCGTGGAGCGCGTGAACCAGCCTGTCGTAGGCCCGCTGATCGATGATCGACGTGTAGTCCTTGCAGTCGAGCGTCGGATACCGGTGGACGAC
>CAYMEB010000277.1:0-6151 GCA_964389095.1 uncultured Hyphomicrobiaceae bacterium | reverse complement strand
CCGCTTTGATGTCCGCAACTCTCGTTAGCTGACACGGGGCGGCAGGCCGAACAAGCTTCTGTTCATCGTTGTGCCTTCGTCGCGAGGCGACGCTCCAATCGCTGGCTCCATTGCGAGAGGCTGAAGCAGATCGCCCAGTAGACCGCGCCGGCGAACAGGTAGCCCTCTAAGTTGAGGCCGACCCACTTCGGGTCCGTCAGCGCGGACTGGATGATGCCGAGCATGTCGAATAGGCTGACGATCAGTACGAGCGTCGTGTTCTTGAACAGTGAGATGAATTCATTGACGAGGTTCGGGATCACGGGCCGGATCGCCTGTGGCAGAATGATCAACCCCGTAGCGCGCCAATAGCCGAGGCCGAGCGCGCTTGCGGCTTCGTACTGTCCTTTGGGGACCGATTGCAGGCCGCCGCGAAGCACCTCGGCCATGTAAGCGGCGGCGACCATCGCGAACGCGACCAGCGCACGCGTCAACTTGTCGACGGTGACGCCGGCCGGCACGATCAGCGGCAGCAGGTTGGACGCGAGGAAGATCACAGTGATCATCGGCACACCGCGCCAGAACTCGATCATGACGGTCGAGATCCATCGGATCACCGGCAGCCGGGCTTGCCGGCCGAGCGCGAGAAACAGGCTCAACGGCGCCGCGATCAATGTGCCGTAGTAGGCCATGAACATGGTGACCATGAAGCCACCCCACTCGCGGGTCTCAACGGCCTTCAGGCCGAACCAGCCACCGCCGAGCAGCACGAGGCAGAGTGGTGCGATCACCAGCGCAGCAAGGACGATCACCGTGCCCTTGAAGCGAAACTGCGGCAGCACGAACAAGGCAACCTGCAGCGCGACCAGCACGGCGGCGAGGTCTACGCGCCAGCGCTGATCGAGGGGATAGAAGCCGTACATGAACTGACTGAATCGGGTGCTCACGAACACCCAGCACGCACCGCCAGCGGTGCAATCCTCGCGGCTCGCACCATTGAACGTGGCTGATAGGAACAGGTAGTCCACGACGGCGGGCAGCGTCGCATAGAGCAGATAAAGGATCGCGCAGGTGATCGCGACATTGGCCGGTGAACTGAATAGGTTCAGCCGCATCCATGACCAGGGAGTCGAGCGAATGCTGGAAGGTGGCGGCATCGCGGGCGCTGCGAACTCGGTCATCGGCTGATCGCCACGCGCGCGTTGTACCAATTCATAAGGCCCGCTACCGCAAGGTTCATGGCGAGGTAGATGCCAAGCGTGATTGCGATGATCTCGACCGCGCGGCCAGTGTTATTGAGCGTGGAGCCGACGAACACGGAGACGATCTCGGGATAAGCGATCACCGCCGCGTAGGACGAATTTTTCAGCAGATTGACGTATTGGCTGGTGAGTGGCGGGATAATCACGCGCATCGTTTGCGGGACGACGACGAGGCGCAAACTCTGGCGTCGGGTCAGCCCGAGCGCCGCGGCCGCTTCCCGCTGTCCTGCCGGGACGGACAGAATTCCGGCGCGAATGATCTCTGCTATGAAGCCTGCCGTGTAAGTCACCAGTGCGCCGAGCAGTGCTAGGAACTCCGGCGGCACGGACCCGCCGCCGCGCAGACCGAAGCCGCGCAGCATGGGTCGATCCCACGACACGACGAGCCCTGCGGCCACTGACGCTATGAGCGGCAAGCCAACGACAAGGGCGAGCGACGAAGTGAGCACGGGGAACGCCCGACCCGTGGTGCGCTGCCGGTGTGCGCCCCAACGCGCTATGAGCCAGGCGAGCAGCCCCCCGACCAGCAGCGCAACCGGGACCGCGAGAAACGCGTCGGATGCCTGCGGCAGCGGGAAGAAAACTCCGCGATTGTTGAGATAGATCGTCCCGAACAGGCTGGCGCTGTTGCGTGGCTGCGGCAATGCAGCGAGCACCGAGTAGTACCAGAGCAGCACGAACAGCAGCAGCGGAATGTTGCGGACGAACTCGACGAACGCTCCACACACCTTCGCCAGCAGCCAGTTGCGGGAGAGGCGGCCGAGACCGACCGCGAAACCGAGGATAGTCGCGAGCACGATGCCGATCAGGGACACGAACAGCGTGTTGACCACGCCGACCAGCAGCAGGCGCGCGTAGGTCGACTCCGGCGTGTACTCGATCAGTTTGAACGCGATATCGACGCCGGACCGCTCGGACAGGAAGCCGAAGCCCCACTTGCCGCCTTCGCGTGCGACGTTGCGAATCGCGTTCAGGGCGAAGTAGCCGATGAGGCAGCCCACACCGACCAGCACGACACCCTGGGCAACCCAGTCGCGCACGTGCCGGTCGTTCACTAGGCGAGCGGGCTGTCGCAGAATGTAGAGCATGCGTTGAAGGCACCCACCGGCTACGCGTCGTGAAAGATCAATCGAACACCGGCGAGAACATCAGGCCGCCCTTGGTCCACAGCGCATTGGCGCCGCGCTCCAGTTTCAGGTCGCTGCCCATCCCGACCGAACGCTCGAACTGCTCGCCGAAGTTTCCAACCTGCTTGATCGCGTTGAACATCCAGTCCTTGTTGAGGCCGAGGATGGCTCCGGAGTTGCCCGTCGCCCCAAGTAGGATGCGAACCTCCGCGTTCTTCGATTCATCACGCATCTTCTCGACGTTGGCCGAGGTGACACCATGATGCTCGGCGACCAGGGTTCCGTTGAAGACCCAGCGCACGATGTTGTCCCAGGCGTCGTCGCCCTCGCGCGTGACCGGGCCCTGCGGATCGCGTGAGATGGTCCCGGTCATGATCAGGTGGTCGGCGGGATTTTTCAACTTGCGCCGCTGGCCGGCAAGCGCGCCCGTACCGGCGGTGTAGGTGTCGCAGCGCCCGGCGTCGTAGGCGGCAATGGCATCGTCGTTCTTCTCGAACTTCACGATGTTGATCTTCAGATTGCGCTCTCCGAACCAGTCGCCCGCGTTGCGCTCCTCGGTCGAGCCGGCGGCCACACAGATGGCGGCGCCGTCGAGCTGCTCGGGTTTGGTGATGTTCGCGCTCTTCCTGACGATGAAAGTCTGGCCTTCATAGTAGTTGATCTGCGGGAAGTTGAAGCCGAGTTCCGTGTCGCGTTTGAACGTCGCGGTCGAGATGCGCGAGAGCAGGTCGACTTGCTTCGAGGACAGCACGGACCAGCGTTGTTGGACGGTGGTCGGGGTGTATTTGACCTTGTCGGCATCGCCGAAGATGGCCGCTGCTAGCGATCGGCAGAGATCGACGTCGAGACCTTTCCACACGCCCTTGTCGTCGGGGAATGACCAGCCGGGAATGCCGGTGTGCACGCCACACTCGAGATGGCCGCGCGCACGAATGGCGTTGAGCGTCGGGCTCTTGCTGTCCTGCGCGAATGCGACGCCGGCGTCGAGCGCCAGCGTGGCGCCGGCCAGGATGGCCGCGGTGATGATACGGTTCATGCTTTCTCTCCCTGACTATGCGACTTGACGTGACTGACTTTGCTTCATGCGCACCGAAGCGAGCAGAGCCTTCTGCGAATAGGCGATGTGGCCTTCGAGCAGCCTCACGGCCCCGTCCGCATCACCCTTCCTGGATGCGCGGACAATCTCTCTATGTTCCCGCGACGGCCGCTGTTTACCGGTCGCCTGTGAGACCTGTTGGCGCATGAAGCGACCGACTTTGTCATAGGTTTCCGCGATCAACGACTGCAGGTGAGGTCGATCCGCGGGCAGGTAAAGTGCGAGGTGAAAGGCCCGATTGCACTCGCTCAACTCGGCAGTATTCGAGCATCGGGCGTAAGCGCGCTCCGCTTTCTCGATCCGCTCGAAGTCCTCGTCCGTCATGTTCGGGATCGCCAGTCGCAGCGCGCGCGCTTCGAGGCCCATCCGGATGTCGAGTAACTCGATGACGTCGTGGAGGGACAGCGTCGTCACCACTGCGCCGCGGTTGGTGTGGAAATCCACGAGCCCCTCGGATTCGAGACGGCGCAAAGCCTCGCGCACGGGAATGCGGCTGACGCCGAACATCACCCCGAGTTCGTCTTGACGGAGCTGTGCGCCGCCCGCGAGCTTGCCGTCCATAATGAGCTGGCGAACACGGCTGTAGACCATGTCAGGCGCGGACCCCGGGCTGCCGGCACGTGTTTTCTCTGGGGACTGCAAAGGCGCGCATCCGCGTCAAGGTTCGATTGCATAGCATCCAAGCAGATTTTATACATTCGTCAAGTTTAAGACCCACGAGCGCTCGAACATGCAGACTAAAGACACCGAAATCGCCGTCATCGGGGCGGGCATCGTCGGGCTGGCGACCGCTTACTACCTGGCGAAGCAACATGGTCGCACGCGCGTGACGGTATTCGATGAAGACGCGCCGATGGCGCTCACGTCGGCGCAATCGGGAGAGAACTACCGCAACTGGTGGCCGCATACGGTCATGACCGACTTCACCGATCTCAGCATCGGCCTGATGGAAGACATCGCGCGGGAGACGAGTAATCGTATCGTCATGACGCGGCGCGGCTATGCACTTGCGACCCGGTCGGCGTTGTCCGACGCCCTGTTGCAGCAGCTTTATTACGGGTATGGACCTATCGGACGGGATCGCATACGCGTCCATGACGGCCCGTCCGCACCGGCCTATCGACCGCCGCTCGACGCAGATTGGCAGCGCGCCCCCGAAGGGGTCGACGTCATGGCGGATCAGGCGTTGATCCGAAAGACGTTTCCGACGTTCGCTCACGACATCAGAACGGTCCTGCACATCCGCCGTGCTGGAGACATCTCAGGTCAACAACTCGGTCAATACATGATCGAGACACTGCGCGAGGCGGGTGGGCAACTCGTGCGCGGCAAGGTCCGCGGCATCGCGAAATCATCCAGGTTCACGCTCGAGGTGGCCGGCCCTGAAGGCGGCCAGCGGTGGCGTGCCGATCGAATCGTCAACGCGGCCGGCCCGTTTCTCGCCGACGTCGCCACCATGATCGGCGAGACACTGCCCGTCCACAACGTCTTCCAGCAGAAGATCGCGTTCGATGATGCAGCGCGTGCCATTCCGCGCGCGATGCCGTTCTCGATCGACCTCGATGAGCATGTCGTCGCCTGGACCGACGAGGAGCGCGAAGCGCTCGCAAGCGACCCCGCCTCCGTCTGGCTGACGAAGCTTATCGCGGGCGGCATTCACTGCCGTCCTGATGGCGGGGATCATGGCAGCTGGATCAAGCTCGGCTGGGCCTACAACAGTACATGTGGCGACGCGACGGGACCCGCACCGCTCGACCCAAACTTCCCCGACATCGTGATCCGTGCAGCCAGCCGGCTCAATCCCACGCTGAAAACGTATATCGGCCGCTTGCCGCGCAAGCGCACGCACTACGGCGGCTACTACACGATGACGACCGAGAACTGGCCGCTGATAGGCCCCATGGCTACCGACGGCGCGTTCGTTGCGGGGGCGCTGTCCGGATTCGGCACCATGGCCGCCTGCGCGTCAGGGGCGTTGTGTGCCGCCTGGATCGCCGGCGCACCACGACCGTATTTCGCGACGGCCCTATCTCCTCACCGCTACCAGAACAAGCCCTTGATGGACGAACTCGCACGACAGAGCAGCAAGGGCGTCCTGTAATGTAACCTTCCCGGCCGTGCCGCCGAGAACGTTAGTCGCAAAGCCCTTACTGACACTTGGGACCCGGTGCATGGCAGATCGCGCCCAGCGCGGCGGGTAGCCGACGGTAGCTAATCTCCCAACAAGCAGACGCTCCTTAACCAATGACGCCGCGTGGCTTCACTCAGCCATTTGGCCTGGGGCTGACTGACGTCAACGGAGCAATCAGCGGCGCGATCGGAGATCAAGCGAGCGTCATGCCGAAGCAGTGTGACGCGGGCACCTGACCCGGACCGTTTCCGTTCTCGGCAAAAGACGATGGACGGTTTCAGGCACTTCGCGACAGTGTCGAGGAGCCCGTCAGTACTCACGGCTGGACTCTCAAGATGCGATTGTTTGATCGGCGATGCATGAGGTGCCGCGCCCGCGCCCGTCATGTGGGGTATCGCGTTGAGCGTTCAGATGTCGATGTTTCCTCGAACTTGGTTGTGGGCGCGAGCGGACCGCCCAAGCGCCTAGGCCGTCCCCGTTGAGCATGTCCCGGGATCTGCTTCGGAGCTATCGCCAAATCTTGGTGACGGCCTGATGGCTCAGGCGGCGGCTTTGG
>CAYMEB010000276.1:0-6154 GCA_964389095.1 uncultured Hyphomicrobiaceae bacterium | reverse complement strand
GCAGGATGTCGCGATGCTTGTGAAATGCGCTTATCGGCATTATTGATGCGATATGCGCATCAATTTTGAACTCCTCGATCTGCAAACATTTCTTGCCGTTGTGGACCATGGCGGGTTTCACAAGGCGGACCAGGCATTGCACATGTCGCAATCCGCGCTCTCGCGCCGCATGCAATCCCTCGAAGCGGCCGTCGGCGCGCCATTGCTTGAACGCACGACTCGCCATGTCGCGCTCTCGAAGGTTGGCCGCTCATTCGAGCCCGTCGCGCGTCGGCTGCTCGAGGACTTCGAAGAGTCCCTTCTGGGTTTGACAGGTGTCGGTCGCAAACAAACCGGGCAGGTGACGCTCGCATGTGTACCGACGGCAGCCTTCTACTTCCTGCCGCGCGTCATCGAGCGGTTTAATGGACAGTTTCCTCTTATCCGCATTCGCATTCTCGATCTTTCAGCGAACGAAGCATTGGACGCGGTCGAGCGGGGAGAAGCCGACTTCGGCATAAACCTGACCGGGGCCTCTCACCCAGACCTGACCTTCACGCCGCTGCTCGACGACCCATTCGTCCTCGCTTGTCGAAATGATCATGGGCTCGCCCGTCGCAAGAAGCTCGTATGGAAAGACCTCGAAGGGCATCCACTAATCGGTGTCAGCCGCCACAGCGGCAATCGCCAGCTGCTCGATGCCGCTCTCGCGAAAACCGATGTACGCTTGAACTTCTTCTACGAAGTCAATCATCTCACGACGTCGCTCGGACTCGTCGAGCGCGGCTTGGGCCTGTCCGTCCTGCCGAAGCTCGCAACGCCTGCCGGCAGGCACCCGATCATCGTAACGAAGCCTATCGGTGGTCCGGAGATCAAGCGCACGATCGGCATCGTCGAACGTCGCTCCGGTCGGCTGTCTCCGGCGGCTCAGCGGTTCCGCGACATGCTGTCAGCAGCCAAGGCGCCATGATTGCTTCTTCCCTTCGACACCGCCTTGGATTGCGATGGGGGACATCGCGATCGAAGAGCGAATTCGGCTCACCTCGCACCTCGCCGCCGATCGACCTCGCATGACCACGTCGATTGCTGCGCACGACCTCCCGACCGATCCCCGCGACCGGCCGTGACACGAGCCACGGTCGGCCGCGGGATCCGTCCGCTACGCCGGCATGAACTGTGGCCCCGTAAAGCGCTTCACCGGCCGGCCGCGTTCGAGGCGATCGTGCGCGGACTGCGCCGCCATACGCTCGGTGATCGCGGCCAACTCGCCCTGCATCTTCACCAAGGCCCCCAATCGCTGCAGCGCAAGCGCTCTGTTGCGATGCTGCGAGCGTTCCTCGCGCGCGACCACGGTGAGACCAGTGGCGACGTGCACCGCACGGACCGCGCTCTCGGTCTTGTTCTGGTGCTGACCGCCCGGCCCTCCGGCGCGGAAGCTCTCGAACCGGACCTCGTGCGCCGCGACCGTCGACGGCGCCGCGGGCGCCGCAGTCAGCTCGACGATGCCGACGAACCAGTTCTTGCGCTTGTGATGCGGCCTGAGAGGGCTGCGCGCGATCCACTGGATCGAGCCGATCCACGGCCGCGCGAAGTCCAGGGCGCCCGCGCCGTGGATCACCACAACCGCCGACGCCGGCCCGTGTCCGTCCACATTCGAGCCAACGACGCAATCGACGTCGAGGCCCAGCGCGGCGGCATCCGCGGCGAGCGCTTCGATCGTCTTGGCGACCGCGATCCGGCACTCCGCCGGACCGCGCCCGCTGGTGAGGAGAAGTCGGATCATCGCCGATCCTCCTTCCACGACCTGCCACGCGAGGCATCGCGCGACGCCGCGATCGCCTGCGCGCGCTTGAACGTCAGAAGCGGCCGGAATGTCGCCACCACGCGCGCCAGCCCGAACGCTACGAGATCGTCGATGACGCGGTCGATGCTCTTGTAGGCATCTGGCGCTTCCTCGACGAGCAACGCGCGGTCACCGCACACGACGAGACCGCCGAACGGATTGCGTTGGAGGCGTGCCAGGTCGGACTTCTTCGTCCCGACACGCGCGTGCATCGACGCGCGGTCGTACTTGCGACCGGCGCCGTGCGCGAGCGAGGCCAGCGTATCGGCCCGCTGAGCCGCGAGCGGCTCCACGAGATACGACAGGGTCCCGCGCGAGCCCGGCACCGGCACCAGTCCGCGGTCTGACGCGGCGGCACCCTTGCGATGCAGCGCTGCGACCCGCCCGTCCGCGCAACTGGGCAGCTCCACCATGTTGTGGGCAAGATCGTTCACCGGCTGCAGGTCCGCCCGCGCCGCCATGGCGGCGCGCTCGGCGATGATCCGGCGATTGAGCCGCGCCCAGCGCACGGCATGGTCGTGCGCATCCAGATAGGCCACACCGCGCTCGCCCGCGGGATCGAGCGCGGCCTGGCCATCGGCCAGAACGCCTTCGAGGATCGAGGCGCCCAGCCCCCTCGATCCCGAGTGCACCAGAACGAACGCGCTGCCGCGATCGAGGCCCGCTGCCGCATCCGGCTGGAGGATGTCCTCGATGGCCTGGACCTCGCAGAAGTGGTTGCCGCCGCCGATACTGCCGAGCGCTCCGTCGAACGCGGTTTCCCGCAGGCCGACGGCCGCAGCGGCCTCACGGACGTTGCCGTCCCAGGGCCGATCGAGCGCGTGCAGCCGTTCCGCGAGCTGGTCGAGGCGCAGCTTGCGATGGGCGATGTCCAGCCGGAACAGGCCCATGCCGCAACCGACGTCGGAGCCGACCAGTTGCGGAAAGATGCGATCCGCCAGGACCGCGCAACCGACCGGGCCGTACTTGCCGGGATGAAGATCCGGCATCGCCGCCACAGCGTTCACGCCCGGCAGGGCGGCGACCTGCTCGAGTTGCTGGGTGGCGTTTCCCTCGATCCAGGACCGGGGTGATGCGAAGACGTGGATCGGCGCGCGGCGGCCCACGTTGGAAGACGTAATCATTCAGAGGATTTCCGCAGCTGCGAAACATCAGGGCGCGCGCGGGCTTTCGCTGCGACGCGCGTTTTTGGCCCCGACGGCGCTCCTAACGCATGCCGTCTTAGGCGATGCCCCCGACGGGGCGGCGAGACATGATCGTCATCGAGCCTTCTCCGCATCTTGATCGCGCAATCAGCGATCTGCGGCACACATAGGCCCACGGCGGCGGCCGCGCAAGTGGGTGCGATCGAAATCGCATCACTTGTCGACGCTGCGCAACGACGCCGCCGGGCTCGGCATATTGCAGCGCTGCGGCCGGCCTCAGCGCGCCGATTGTTTCGCTTCTCCGGCAGGACGGCTAGGGTAGCCGGCACGCGACAGGGGATCGGCAGGGCGTCATGGCGTCGGTTACACTAGAAGGCATCCGCAAGGTCTATGCGGGCGGGGTCGAAGCGGTGAAGGGCGTGGATCTCGCCATTCCGAACGGCAGCTTCACCGTGCTGCTCGGCCCGTCTGGATGCGGGAAATCCACGCTGCTGCGCATGATCGCGGGTCTCGAGACGATCAGCGCCGGCACCTGCCGCATCGGCGAGCGCGTCGTCAACGACGTGGAACCGGCCGAACGCGACATCGCGATGGTCTTCCAGAACTACGCGCTCTATCCGCACATGAGCGTCTACGACAACATGGCCTACGGTTTGCGCAACCGCGGGACGCCGAAGGCCGAGATCGATCGGCGCGTGCGCGAGGCGGCATCGCTGCTCGCAATCGAGGACTATCTGGAGCGCAAGCCCCGAGCCTTGTCGGGCGGCCAGCGTCAGCGCGTGGCGATGGGCCGCGCGATCGTGCGCGAGCCACAGGTCTTCCTGTTCGACGAACCGCTCTCCAACCTCGACGCCAAGCTCCGCGTCACCATGCGCATCGAGATCCGCCGGCTGCATAATCGGCTGAAGGCGACGTCGATCTTCGTCACGCACGATCAGGTCGAAGCGATGACGCTCGCCGACCAGGTGGTGGTGATGAGCGCCGGGCGCATCGAGCAGATCGGGCGGCCGACTTCGGTGTATCGCTGGCCGGCCTCGACGTTCGTTGCGACGTTCATCGGCTCTCCGGCGATGAACCTCTTCCCGGGCCGCGTCGCGGGTCCGGGCGTGGTCGAGACGCCGGCCGGCAAGCTCGCCTTCGATGCCGCGCGCTTCCGCGTGGAGAGCGGGCGCGAGGTGCAGGTCGGCATCCGGCCGGAGGATCTGCAGTACGTGCCGCCTGGCGCCGCCGAGGGCGGCCTCGCCTTCCAGCCCGAGTTCGTCGAGGAGTTGGGCGCCACTCGGCTGGTGCATGGCCTGGTCGGGGAGCATCCGATCGTGGTCGCGCTGGCCGCGTCGACAGCCTCCGAGCCCAAGCGCGGGGCACGCCTGATCTGCGAGCAGGACACCGTGCACCTGTTCGACCGCGCGAGCGGCGCCGCGCTGCGAGCCTGAGGCCGGGACTGGCCGGGGCAGGCTTGACGCGGACCAAAATAAGAACATAATAAGAACAAATTGGTCAGAGCAGGCTGTGCCGGTGTCACGTCCCAGCAGAGATCGTCCGCGTCCCGCGCCCGTGGTGGAGCGCGGAGAGGAAGATCCCGTCCTCGCCGCTCTCGGCGGCGCGGCAGGGTGCGGACGGCTGCATGCGATACATCCTGCGGGGCCCGGACACGAGGCTGCGGCGGCGGGTTTCGCGCTCGCTCTCCTGCGCATCCTCACCCCCGACCGGGGGCCTCTGGTCTGGGTACAGGAGCGGCGCCGCGCCGCCGAGGCCGGACTGCCGTACGGACCGGGCTTGGCCACGTTCGACCTGCAGCCGGCACGCCTGATCGTCGTCTCGGCCGCCAACGCGATGGAGGCGCTCGGCGCCGCCGAGATCGGCCTGGAAGCCGAGGGCGCCGCAGGCGTCCTGGTCGAACTGCCGCCACGGCTTCCAGCCGACATGCTGCGGGCCGGCAAGCGGTTGGCGCTGAGGGCTGCGGCGCGTGAGGCGCCCTGCCTGCTCGTCCATGCCGATGCCGCGCCGGTGCAGACGCCGGTCGTGACGCGCTGGCTGGTCCGCAGCCGAAGCGAGCAGCGCACTCGGCTGGCTGCCCCGTCCGGGCCGGTGCTCGAACTCGAACTGGAGAAGAACCGGTTCGGGCCGCTCGGCCGCTGGACGGTCCGCTGGATCGGCCATCCGCCCACCTCCGAGACTTCACAGGACCATCCGTCCCGAGAAAGTGCGTCCCGTCATGGTCCTCGTTTCACCAGCGCTGCCGCCACGCCGGATCCTGTGCCTGTGGTTCCCGTATCTGCCGACCGACCGGGTGGAGCGACGCTCCTGCAGCACCCCATGCGGGCGGCTTGAGGCGAACGCCGGCAGCTCAGGAGCGCTGCAGGCCGCCCCGCTCGCGCTCGTCGCCAGAGAGAAGGGGGCGTTGAGCATTGCGGCGGTCAATCGTGCCGCCCGCGCCGGAGGCATCCGCCCCGGCCTGACGCTGGCCGCCGCCCGCGCCATGCTGCCCGCGCTCGCCAGCCTCGATCACGATCCCGATGCCGACCAGGCCCTGCTGGAGGCGATCGGCGACTGGGCCGATCGCTACACGCCCCTGGTCGGCCGCCAGCCGCCCGACGTCCTGCTGCTGGACGTCACCGGCGCCACCCACCTGCAGGGTGGAGAGGCGCCACTGCTCGCCGATCTCCACGCCCGCCTGCGCAAGCAGGGCTTCACCGTCCGCGCCGCGCTTGCCGGCACGCCGGGCGCCGCCCATGCGCTCGCCCGCTTCGCCGCGCGCGACCGGCCCGACGGCATCCTGATCGAGCGCGATGCGGACCTGCCAGCCGCGCTCGCGCCGCTTCCGGTCGCCGCCTTGCGCATCGGCGAGGAAACGGCGGCGGGGCTCGCCCGCGTCGGCCTCAAGAGGATCGGCGATCTGCTCCATCGCCCGCGCGCGCCGCTCGCCGCCCGCTTCGGGCCGCGCCTGCTGCAGCGCCTCGACCAGGCGCTCGGACGCGAGGAGGAAGCGATCACCCCGCGCCAGCCGATCCCGCCCGCCCTGGTGGAGATGACGCTCGCCGAGCCGATCGTCCGCGAGGAGGACGTACTCGCCGCCGCCGGTCACCTCGCCCAGCGCCTCGCCGCCCTGCTCATCGAGCGGGGTCGGGGCGCGCGCGCCGTCCGCCTCACCGTCTTCCGCGTCGATGGCGCCGTGCGCCGGATCGAA
>CAYMEB010000275.1:0-6164 GCA_964389095.1 uncultured Hyphomicrobiaceae bacterium | reverse complement strand
ATTACGGAGGATTGTCAGCCCTGCGCTTTGGCAGCGGAAGGATCCGTGGCATACTGAGTCGGTCGAGCCTCATTCCGGGGCACCGGGAGATTTAGCTCATGCAAATGAATCAGATGGCCTTGCTAATTGCGCTAGCCGCATCACGAGTCGCAGTCGCAACAGAGCCAGGGCCGATCGTTGCCCTCTTTCGGTCTATCCCGCCTGGTGAGAGCGGCTACTTCATTCGCGTCGCAGCAGCGAATCATCACAGCCTGGCGATCAAACAGGGCGGTCAAGTAATTGCATGGGGGTATAACGACCAGGGGCAGTGCACAGTCCCCTCGGGGCTTGGGCCGTGCAAGGACATTGCTGCTAATGGTCAGGCTGAGAGCTCTGGGCCCGGTTTCAGTCTGGCGTTGAGAACAGATGGCTCCATCACAGCCTGGGGTTACAACGGGGCTGGACAATGCAGCGTCCCAACATCTACGACGCCAAGCAATCAAATTGCTGCCGGTTTCAAGCACGCCATGGCTCTGAAGGCCGATGGCAGTATTTCTGCTTGGGGAAATGCCGAGTGGGGTCAGAGCTCTCCACCCTCTGGGACATACTCGCAAATTGCGGCTGGCAACTATCACAACCTAGCGATCCGATCAGATGGCACCGTTGCTGGGTGGGGTTCCCCTTCCGAGGTTCCACCAGACCTCGGCCCATGCCAGGCAGTGGCCGCAGGGCTCAGCAATAGCATGGCTCTGAAGAGTGATGGAACTGTCGTCACTTGGGGACCAGCTGGCGCTGCACCTACTTCCCTAGGGATTTGTAAAGCGATCAGTGCTGGCGATTACGGCTGCGTCGCCATTCGATTGGATGGGACTGTCGTTTCCTGGACCAATGCGACGAATCTGCGCTTGCATCCGGCGTTGGGAAGTTGCTCGCAGATTTCAGCCGGATACGGCGAGGATGCGTTGGCGATTCAAACCCCCCCGAGCACAATAACTGGAGTACTCCCGATCTCTGGCCCCGCATCCGGAGGAACCGTCATCACGATCACCGGGACTAAATTTCCCAACCCACCGTATGTTCTGATTGGCGGTACCCCTGCGCTCGATGTCGTTTGGCTATCGGATAGCAGCATTCGTGCGACGACACCTCCAGGATCGCCAGGCATGACCTCTGTTTCCGTTAACGGTGTCAGCCAAGTAGCGTTTTACTACCGCCCTGAATGTGGCTCTGACCTTGATCAGGACGGAGAAGTGACGGCAGCAGACATCTCCATCGTGCTGCTGGACTTCGGGCCGTGCTATGAGCCGCCTACCGCGCTGGCTGCCCCTGCCCCGACACCCCTGCTGGCCGAAGATCCTGCACAGAAGACGGGGACCGCGAAGAAGGAGTGAGGTGGGCAAGGACCGCCCCACTGGCCCACAATTCCCTACCCCGCTCTGTGGCGCGACCTACGCCGCCTGAGCGCACACCGTCGCCCGGACGCGGCGGAGCTTGTCGAAGATCCCCTCGATCACGGCCTCCTGCCCTGCGAAAAGTTCATCCGGTCCCCCGACGTGGAGATCGCTGAAAGGTGGCTCGTACAGCGCAGATGCCTCAATGACGCCCCGGGCGGTCAGTTGCTCGATGATCAGTTCAACGAAACGCATCTGGCGGGTCGTCAGCCGACGATCGGACAGATACTCGGCGAATGTGGCCTGCGCTGCCGCACGATCCAAGCCCACCAGACTTCGAACAAAGTAGGCCAGGGTCGGTGCTTCGCTTCGCAGCAGCAATCCCCGAAGGAGCAACTTGCCCTCCGCGTCTCCGATGGCAACCAGAATCTCTTCCAGTCGGGCCAGATCAGCCGCACTGAGCGGCTCGTTGAGCCTCAGCCTGCGGATCACATCTTCGTCCTGGTGATCACGGAGGTAGTCACGAACCTTCTTCTCGTACTGCGCACCCGTCATCTTTGGAAGATCGATCACCTCTTCGTTCCGAACTCCGAGCACCTCGTCCTTGAAGTCCGTGTAGACGATGTGTCGCCTCTTGCGATCTAGAAGAGGCATGAGCCCACGAAGTCGAAGCCTCATGTCTTCGAGTTCCGCGAGCTGGATGCCCTGCCAGAACTCCGCCTGCTGGAGGCTCGCGATGTACTCAAGCTGCGCGCGAACGGCGGGGATCGAGGACTTCTCCTCAAGCAACGCCGCGATGTTCATCACCCGCTGTCGATCCTTCTCGAGCGCCTGCTCGCCACCCTCAGCGAGCGCAATCTGCATGCGCAGAGCGATCAGATCGAACATGCGGGATTCGATGTCGTCGGCCAGAATCCCGCTCGGGAGATCAGCCACCTCGTTGATCAGAACCTCCCGATCACGCTCTGACAGCCGAGCCCAAGCCTCCCGCTTCTGAAACCGCTCAACCGACTCGCGATGCCCACGAACAACGAAGTTGTCGGCACTCATCGCACACACCTCGCGATGCAGCAGATCCACGAGTTCCTTCCCGAGCGCTCCTTCAGGATCAAGAGCCGGAACCGCCTGCACGTGACCGATGAGCCGAACGCGTGATTGGAACAGTCGCGCACCGAGCGACACACCCCCCGACGCCTCGATGCCCTCAGGCTTCTCGCCGAAGTAATCGAAATTGGAGCAGAAATCGAACACCCGGAAGTCTTGCTTGTGCTGCCCGGGACCGAACAGATCTGGGCAAAGCCGGGTGCCGCGCCCGATCATCTGCCAGAACTTGATCTTTGAGTAGACCGGCTTGACGAAGACGAGATTGGCCACTTCAGGCACATCGACGCCCGTGTCGAGCATGTCGACGGAAATGGCGATGTGCGGCTCCTTGTCCCTGACGGAGAACTCGTTCTCCAGCAGATTCTGCGCATACTTCGTGTAGTTGTCGATGACGCGAGCGAAGGTGCCCTTGAAGTGTGGATAGTGATGGTTGAATCGCTGCTCGATGAAGACGGCGTGCTCGTGATTGCGGGCGAAAATGATCGTCTTCGCCAAGCGATCACCGCCATCCACCTTGTGACCGTGCTGCATCAAGTGGAGCAGCACCTTGTCAACCGTGTCCTTGTTGAAGAGCCAGCTGTTGATCGCCGTCGCATTCACACGATCGGGCTCACCATCCTCGCCCCAGTCGGTCTCCTCCCATCGCT
This sequence comes from uncultured Hyphomicrobiaceae bacterium, assembly GCA_964389095.1. Taxonomy (GTDB): domain Bacteria; phylum Pseudomonadota; class Alphaproteobacteria; order Rhizobiales; family Hyphomicrobiaceae; genus JABFRJ01. The sequence goes on along the minus strand of CAYMEB010000275.1, from coordinate 3,043 downwards.
CCTTCTCGCTCGCAGGGAGCGAGTCGTAGTCGATTCCTGCGCCCGGGAACCGTAGATCGACCTGCTGGACCTTCGGCGGAACCAGATACTCGTCGGCGACGGCGGTCTGAAGTTCATACGCGTCGGTCGGAACGCCGGGTTCCAGATCGAAGAGTTCGTAGGTGTTGCGGTCCACCTGATCGCGCGGCGTCGCGGTCAAACCAACAAGCAGGGAATCGAAGTAGCGGAAGATCTCACCGAACTTCCGGTACACGGAACGGTGAGCCTCGTCGATGATCACGAGGTCGAAGTGGCCGACCCCAAATCGTGAAACACCGCCATCGGACTCGTCGATCAGTCCCATCATGGTCGGGTACGTGGAGACGTACACACGCCCTTCCGCTTCCCGCTCCGTCACGAGATTCACGGGACTGGACTCCGGAAGATGCTTCTTGAAGGCCCCGACCGCCTGCCGCACCAGAGACACCCGATCCGCGAGAAACAGCACACGCTTGGCCCAACCAGCTCGCTGCAACAGATCGACCAGCGCGATCGCGGTGCGCGTCTTGCCGGTGCCAGTGGCCATCACCAACAATGCCTTGCGCCGCGACTTTCCAAACTGCTCCGCGATGCTCCCGACCGCTCGCGTCTGGTAGTAGCGATCGATGATCCCCGGCTTGAGATTGCGAACATCGAGGGCCTGCCGGTACATCCGACGCCTGATGATTGCCGTGATCTCATCCTTCTTGTAGAAGCCCGAAACCTCGCGGGGTGGGTAGAAGGTGTCATCCCAAAGCAGGGTCTTGTAGCCGTTGGTGTAGAAGATGATCGGGCGCTGACCATGCATTTGCTCGAGGCAGTCCGCATACAACTTTGCCTGCTGGCGGCCGACCTCGGGATCGACGGTCGTCTTCTTCGCCTCCACCAGAGCGAGCGGCTTCCCATCGTCCCCCCAGAGCACGTAGTCCACATACCCGAGGCCGCGAGGATTGGGCATGCCCGTGACTTCGTACTCCGTGTCCCTTGGGCCATCCAGCTTCCAGCCCGCCCGGGCGAGATCGACATCGATCAGATAGCGACGTGTTGACGCTTCGTCGTAGTCGTGGGTGTCGACCTTCTTGGCAGCCGCGCCTCGCAACTCGGCCAACTCATGCCGAACGCGCTGCAACTCCGCATCGAGTCTGTCGCGCTCCTGCTGCTGCTTGAACGCACTCTCGTTCGTGTCCGCAAGTTGTTTCTCCAGTCGTTCGAGTTCCGACCGTGCAACAACTCTCGACCCGTCGATCGGCTTCGGCACCAGCTCTTCACGCCAGGCTCCTGCAGCCGCCGCTGCCTTCGGAAAGTACGAATGCGTCACCCAGTAGCACAGGTGGTACAACTCCTTGACAACCTGCATCGCGTCGTACTGCCGCACGGTACGTGCGCAGTGGACAGCCTGGTTGCCCTGCCTGTGGATCACCTTCGCCTTCTGGAACACAGCTGGCGGAAGCAGATTCTGGAAACTCGGCTCATGCAGCAGCGCTCCCAAACTGTCGTCATAGGGCATCGTGAGCCCCTCGTCGTGTCGGTAGAGCCAGTGCACAACCGCTTCAAGCGCGAAACGCGCGTGGAAGCAGGCGGCACGAGGATCACCAATGATCTGAAGCTCTGCCCGTCCAGCGGACGCAGCAACATCCCGCAGCTCGGAGGGCAGGAAGCCGAAGTTGCTCATGCCACCAACTCTCCATTGAACGCCCGCGATTGCAAGGAGGCGAACAGCGTGTCGAGTTCAGCGAGATGGGCAATCAGCCGGGCCTTCTGATGCTCAATGGACTCGACGATGGAGGCGAAGCCGGTTTGGAGGGGGAGGGGCGGCAACAACACAGGCGCCCGACTCAGTTGCTTTTGATTGAGTTTAGCCCGTGTAGTACCGCTGACGTACGGCGTGAAATCGTAATGGCGCAGGGTTCTGTGCAAATACTCGATGTTGATCTTCGGCAAAGGCCGAAGGACATGCGCATGATTATTTACCCAAGAAAGGCCCGTAATCCGATAGGCCACGCCTCGACTGGGGTTGTCAAAGTGGCCGCCATCTTCTGCTACCAGTACTAACGGCTCATCGAAAATATGCGAGTCGATCCATCCCTGCTGGCCATTCGCGCCGTAGTAGGGCACACTTCCTGCCTTTCGCTCTTCCTCCTTGACGGGCGTTCGTAGCCGGTCGAGGCATGATGTCACCTCGCCCAGTGGCACCAACTCCCACCCCTTCGGATTCGTCACCGGATCGCCGAACATCTCCAGAAACGTCGCTTGAATGAGTGAGTCGAGCTGCTCGATCGACTCCCGCCGCTTCGCCCGCAAGGCATCGGCGGCATCGAGGATCGCGGCGATGCGTTTCTGTTCTAGGAGAGGGGGTAGAGGTATTTGGATTGTGACAATATTGCTTCGGATGATTTGTGGTTGAGACGTGCCCGTGGTTACATCGCGGAAGCCACGGCGCGCCAGAAAGCGGGCCACGTAAGTGATGTCGGCAACGGTGCTGTCGAGGCTGTCCAAGGCCATAGCGTTACCGTTTGCATACGCCATCGGCACCGTCACATGAACTGAGCCACAAGAACCACGACAGCCAACAAGAATCACCGGGGCTGTGTGGGTAAACGTGCTCGCAAATCCAATAACGCCGTTCGCGCCGTAGACGGGATAGCCTTCTTGAGCCATGTCTTTCTTGGCAAGCGTTGCCCATTGTTTGGGCTTGCAAATATCACCCAGACATAGAAGACGGACGCTCATCCCAGCATCTCCTCCAACTCGGCCCGGCCCTTGGCAATCTCTGCCTCCAGCGCCGCCAGCCGTTCAAGGATCACTTTCGGCGACTCATGTTCGGTCGCTTCATGCTCGACCTCCTTGTAGCGGTTGAGTGACAGGTCGTACTCGTTGGCCGCGATCTCGGCCTTCGGTACCATGAAACTCTGCGCGGTCCGGGGCCGATCCCTTTCCGCCTTCAGCTTGCCCCACCGGTTCACGATGTCGGGAATGTCGGTCTTGTCCGGCTGTGGCGTTCGCTTGTCATCGAGCGAGTACCCAT
>CAYMEB010000274.1:0-6196 GCA_964389095.1 uncultured Hyphomicrobiaceae bacterium | reverse complement strand
ACGCATGATTGGCACATGAGCCGCGGCAAGGTATCGTGCCGCGCGACGGGTCGCCGCCGCAATATCTCCGGACAAACAGGTATGAGGGGGCGCGACGTCGGCGGTGAGGCGTCGCATTCGTAACGGGGTGCCGGCATGCCCCTAGTGATCTTGGTGACGTACGCCACTGCCATCACGCTTGAGGTCGTGACGGGTGGGGTGATGCCGCCGTGGCCGTCGGTCATGGCGGGCGTGCCGACGTGGGTGGATGCCCTCGCGATTGCAGGATGGGCCTGCGCTTGGGGCGTGCTCGAAGGTCGACGGCGGATAGCGGGCGTGTTCGCGCACGCGGTCGGCCTCGCAAGCGTGGCCGGCTTCGTAGGGTTTCAGGGGTCGCGCGTCGCCGTCGTCAATCCTGGCGGGGCGGACATCGGGTCGGTGATCGTCGCCGTGCTGGTCGTCGTTGCCATTGCCATCGCGTGGAGCGGCGGCTGGGCGGTGCGGGCGATCCTGCGGCGCAACGCAGGGGAGGCCTCCGGTCGCGCCCGCGCGATGTTGCTGGCGGCGCCGTTCGTTGTCCTCGCCCTCCGATGGCTGGGGTGACGGGTACGGCTTGACGGCAATCCGGCGGCTGCTCGGCGGCGGTGCGGGGACGGATGCCTGCGGGACTTGACGGTCTCCCTCTCCCCTGCCGCGGGAGAAGCCCCCTCCCTCTGCTGTGGGAGACGCCCCCTCCCCCTACCCCTCCCCCGCTGCGGCGGGAGAGGGGAGTGCCTAGTCCCCTCACTCTCCCCATTTGCGCCCAGCAAGCAGGGCGCCTCCACGGGAATGGTGCGCCCCCAGTCGAGCGGGGCGCCTTCACGGGAGTGAGGGGTGGGCCGCAGCGCGCTTGTTCTCTGGTGATGGGCAGGTAGCGACTCGGTTTTTGCACCGTGGCGGCGGCCTCGTAGCCCGGTAACGCGGCGTGGTAGCGGCGGTGTTGGGGTTGCGATTCGCTACTGGGAATTCGTTGTCACGGGCGATTCAATGGTCGCGTTCTGACACTAGCGGCAATGACAACGCCGCAATGAAGGGGATGCGGCCAATGATGACTATTGTGCGTGCGTGGCGCGCACGACGCCAGCATCGTCATGTGCTGACGTGGGACGACGCCGTGATGGTCGTGGCGCGACAGCGTGAAATTGCCGTGCGCAACGCGTCGCTGATGCGGGACGGGCGCGCGACGGCTTCGGCGGTGGATCAGTGGACGGCGCGGGCACTGGCGTGCGCCTACGTGCTGCGCGAACTCGAACGGGCGGTGATGGTGCGCGCCCTGGAGGCGAGGCCGTGACCGGCGCGGTGACGGGGCGCGGGCTGATCGTGGTCTGCGACGTTGAGGCGATCGACCGGGCACGACTGTCGGCACTGCTGACGTGGGCCGACCTCGCACGGGCGGCGTCGCTCTCGCCGACGACGGTGGGGCGGCTGCGCCACGTGCCGTGGGTGCGCGTGGGGACGCTCGACCGGGTGGCGGGCGTCCTCGGCGTGCCGGTGCAGTCGCTAGTGAAGGGGCACGACGTGCCGCGGCGGTATCGCTGATGCCGGTCTCGATCCGCGGGAAGAGCTACGTGACGGTGGCCGAACGGCTCCAGTCGGCGCACTCGGACAAGATCAAACCGCGGGGGATCGCGGGGGTTTCGACGCATCTGACGGTCGCGGGCGACTACGTCGTGATTCGGGCCGAGGTGGCATTCGAGGATGGTCGGCGATTTGCAGGCCATGCCGAGGTGACCCGCGGCGACGGCTCGGGCGCGCAGGGGGCGTGTCCGGTGGAGACGGCGGAGACGAGTGCCGTGGGCCGGGCGCTCGCGATGGCCGGGTGGTGGGGGTCGCCGGAGGGCGGCATCGCCGGTGCGGAAGAGGTGCAGGGCGCCGAGTATCGGTCGCGCCTGCGCATGGTGCGCCCTTTGGGGCGGTCAGGGGGATAGATAGCCATGCGTCCATTCAAGGCTGACGGGGCGCCGCTGCGGCGGACGACGAGCATCCCTTCGGGCGTGGAGACGAAGGTGACGGTGACCTATCGGTGTGGCCACGAGGGCGAGACGACGGTGCGGGGTGACCCGGCGAAGTCGAGGTGGCTCGACGTGGTTCGGGAGCGCGAGTGCCTGGACTGCATGCGGCGACGCGAGGCTGAGGCGGACGCGCGGGCCGTGGCGGATGGGAAGCGGGTGGCGCTTGAGGGCACGGACGGGCAGGTCCGGTGGGCCATCGGCATCCGGCAGCGACGGGCGGCGGCGTGGGCAGCGGCGCTGCCTTCGATTATCGAGGCGTGCAACCAGGCGGGGGCGGCGCGCGAGCGGGTGCAGGCGCTGGTCGCCGAGGTGCGCACGGCGGTCGGGTCGGCGATGACCGGGAAGACGGCGTGGGAGTTCGACAGCGACGGCACGACAGTGGTGCTGGGGTCCGAACACGCGCGGTGGTGGATCGAGACGCGGGCTGATTCAGACCACGCATTGCTCGGGGCGATCTGCGGCGTGGAGGCGTGCCAAGAGGACTGGGGCGCGCTGGTGGCGCTGGCGGTGCGCGACGAGTCCGCCCCGGCGGCCGATCCGCTGTCCGACCTCGAGGAGGCGTGGTGATGGTTGCGACGGACATCACTCGAAGCGCGGCGTGGCGTCGGCTGGCCGTGGCATACGTGGGCGCGGCGGGTGGGGATGACGCGGCCTCTGACCGGAAGGAGGCGCTCTGCGCGTACGTGCTATCGGTCGGGCCGTATCTGGCGGCACGGTTCGGGAGCTGGCCGCTGCTCGGCATGGGGCCGGAGGACGCGGCGTCGGAGGCGTGCGTGCGCGTGGTGCGCTTCTTTGATCGGCTGGCGCCTGAGGCGGACGCGGCGGGGGCGGTGGTCGCGCACGCGAATTGGGCGTACGTCGTCCTGCGGTCGGTCGTACGCGACTGGCAACGGGCGTCGGGGTCTCGGTTGGAGGCGCGCGTCTTCTCGCTGGACACGTACGGCGTCGACCAGTGGGGTGACTGGGACCCGACAGAGACGCCTCGCCTGCAAGGGGATGACCGTGACGCGGCGGATTATGCGGACGCGGTGGCCGACCGGCTCGGGGCGCAGTGGGCGGTTGAGGCGCTGCGAGAGACGCTTGGGGCGCCTGATGCCGAGCGGTTGGCCCTGCTTCTCGACGTGGCGACGGGCGCGCCGTACCGGGAGCTGGCGGCGGCGTGGGGGCTGACGCACACGCACTTTCGGACACGGGTGGTTCGGGCGCGTCGGGCGCTAGCGGGGCACCCGGTCTTGGCGACGTGGCGTGCCGCCCACGCTTGAGGGGTTTCGGCGGGCGGTGGGGGCACTCGCCGCCGCCCTGCCGATGCGCGTCATGGGCGAGGAGGATCGGCGCGCGATGGTGGGGATTTATCGGGACGCGGTGCTGGCCGAGGCGGCGGCGACGGACGCTGACCTCGACCAGGCGGTGGCGAACCTGATCCGGCACGCGGATTGGTGGCCGACGCTGCGCCAGCTGCTTGAGGCGCTCCGGGAGGTCATTGATCGGCGGCTACGACGCGACGTGGCGATCGTGCGGCCGTCGCCGGCGCCGGGGAACGGCTTGCAGGCGGCGGTCGCGAGTGGCGCGTGGGATCGGGCGGCGGCGCGGGCGCGGGTGGTGGCGCGATGGCGACGGGAGCATCACGCGAGGCTGTTGGCGGCGTACTGGGCCTCGGTGGGGGGCGAGGCGCGGGATCGACGCAAGCGCTTGGACGGGATTCTCGCGGTGGCGGACGTGATCGCGACGTATTGGCCGGAGCCGGGCGAGGGGGACATCGCTGACGAGCTTCGGGAGATGGGTGCGGCCGGGTTGCTCCGGCGACGCGACGAGGGGGCCGGTGATGGCTGAGGCGGGACGTCCAGTGACGGGGGCGCGATATTGGCTGCACGGCGTGGAGGCGGGGTGCGTGGCGGTGGGCCGGGCGGGCGGGCCGGTGCTGGCGGGGGAGCGCGCGGCGGCGGCTTCGAAGGCGCTTCGGGCGTGGTTCGATCGGCACGGCGGTGGGCACTGCGACGCGTGGGCGGTCTTTCTGCCTGAAGACGGCAACGGGGCGTTGGGGTATGACCTGACGGCGCGGCTACCGGGGACGGCTGATGGGCACGGCGCGCGGCTGGCGGCGTCGCTGCTGCCGACGTATCGGCACGAGGCGTGGGGGGTCGGGGTGGCGCTCTGGGGGGACGCGCGACGACCTCCGCCGGATATACGGCTGGGGCGGTCGCTACCACGGGACCCGGCGCGCCTCGCGCTGCTCTACGTGCATGCCCGGCTCGTGGCGGTGGGGCTGCTACCGCTCGTCGGGGCGATGCCGTGACGCGTCGGGCGTGGACGCCGCCGGACTGGATCCCGATATGGCTGGGGCTGGCGCGGCATCGCAAGACGCAACGGCTGGCGCTCGCGGCGGGGGTGACGCTGAATGAGGCGGTCGGGATGCTCGTGCGGCTTTGGGCATGGGCGGCGGAGTTCGCACCGGACGGGAGGTTGGACCTGACGGACGCGGAGATTGGGCAACTGCTCGAAGCTCCGGCGCGGCGGCGGGCGTTGCTCGTGCCGGCGTTGGTCGACGCGGGGTTCCTGACGGAGGATCGGCAACTGCATGATTGGGCCGACTGGACGGGCAGGCATCTCGACCGATTGCGGGGAAATCGCGAAAAGGTGGCATCGTGGCGCGCGCGCCCAGCGGCCTCCGCCAGAGAAGAACGGGGCCTGCGTACCGGTACGGAACCGGTCGCGAATGTATTAGAGGAGAGGATAGGAGAGGAGAGGAGAGGAGAATACTCTTCGGGGCCGTCGGGCGACGCTGCGCGCGCCGGGGGAGGGACGGGACCGGGTCGCCAGATATGGGACGTGTTCGACGCGACGATTGGGCCAGTGGTGACCAGCAGCGAGCGAGGGCGACGCGGGGCGGCGGTACGCGACTTGGTGCAGGCGGGGATTAGCAGCGAGGCGGTGCGTCGCGCGTGTCTCGCATGGCCGCGGGTGTTCCCCGATGCCGTGATGACGGAGACGGCGGTCGCGGCGCACGTGTCGAGACTTGAGGCCGGGGTCCGGTCACGCCGCGGGGGGGCGGTGGCGTCGGTGATGGCCGCGGTCACTGAGGCGGTGGGCTAAGAGGGGGGAGTTTCTTGCGGAGGGAATATATGTGAACAAACATGAGCACGACGCTGGTTACCGTGAGGGCTATGGATAGTATGGCGACCCATTCTACGTCTAATCCACCGAGATTTCCTCCACGGAGAATTGATCGCGCTTGGATGGCATCTTGATGAATGTCAGATAGGAGACGCGATTCCGATTTTGTGAAATCACCGATTTTTTTTAGCACCTCAACGACATCGATAATATCGAATAACTTGATTTGGGTTTCTATGATTTGAGATACGAGGTACAACTGGACATTTACGTTAACAAAAAAAAGTATAGTCCCAATAAACATGGCCCAGTCCGCTGGCGTCGCGCGCGGAACCTGCGGCTGTTGGCTGAGCGGTGGCTGCGGGGCGATCTGGCGGGCGGCGTTGGGGTCGGCCGGCGTTCCGCATCCGCCACAGAACTTGGCGTCGGCGACGCGGGCTGTGCCGCAGGTAGTGCAGAAGGGTTGGGCGGACATTGGTGGGGTCCTTGGGTGGGGTGACGGCGTGAAGGTGTAACGATTTCACGCATGGTACTGGGCCTAACCCCCCCATCCCCCCTTCCCTACGAGGGAAGGGGGGCGCTTGGTTTGCGAGGTGATGGTGCTAGGTGGGGTGAGAAAAGCCCCCACCCCCTACCCCTCCCCCGCTGCGGCGGGAGAGGGGAGCGTGCGGCCCTGGCGGTTTGGGAAGGTACTAAGGGTGGGGCGTGCACGGGGTCGGGGTGGGGCTCGCGAGCCCGGACCGAGCGGCGAACCGCGACGAGCGTGGGGTGGGGCTTGGGGTGGTGGGGCCGGGAGCGAGGAGCGGGGCGCCTGGCGAGGGCCGTCCCCCGGAGCTTGCGACGGGGGGCCGGGGCAAGACGGAAGGGCGCGCGGGGTGGCGGGGTGGCGGGGTGCCGGGTGGCGCGACCTGGAGGCGCAGGCCCGGAGGCGAGCTACCCCCCTTCCGGGGCGCACGGACGGTGGCGTTGCGCTGAGGTCTGCGGGCACGGGGGGTGGCGTACTCCCATGGCACGATCCGTGTCCCCACCTACGTGCGCGAGCTCCGCAGCGGCGC
>CAYMEB010000273.1:0-6215 GCA_964389095.1 uncultured Hyphomicrobiaceae bacterium | reverse complement strand
GGAGCACAACGAGCCATCGATCATCATGTCGGACGGCACCATCCGCCCGGGCAAGGATCCCAAGACCGGCGAGGCGCTGGACATCGTGTCGGCCTATCAGGTCGCCGGACACCCTGATCCGGCGCACCGCCATCACATCGCCTGCCACGCATGTCCCGGCATCGGCAGCTGCGGCGGCATGTTCACCTACAACACCATGCAGACGTTCATCGGTGTCGTCGGCATGCAGCCTCTCCACATGGTCGCGCCTGCGTCCGACGATCCGCGCAGGGTCAAGGAGTTTCCGGCGCAGCTGGTCGACCATCTGGCCAACCTGATGAAGAAGAACCTGCGTCCGCGGGACATCGTGGTTCGCGACAGCCTGCGCAACGCGATGATCGTCGCAATGGCCGTGGGCGGGTCGACGAACGTCGTCCTGCACGCGCCGGAAATCGCGCGCGCCGCGGGCTATGCCGACTTCTGGAAGGAGGTCATGACGCCCGAGGAGTTCAACCACCTGTCGCAGCACGTGGTGCCTGTCCTCACCGACGCGCGCCCCTACGGCAAGTATTCGATGCTCGACATCGACAACGCCGGCGGCGTGCAGGTGATCGTCCGCGAGCTGCTCGACGCTGGATTGTTGAACGGTGATGTCATGACCTGCACCGGCGAGACGCTCTCCCAGCAGGTCAAGCGTCTCAAGGCCAAGAAGGCGGATGGCAAGGTCATCTATCCCGTCGCCAAGCCCTACAAGCCGACCGGCGGACTGCGCGTGCTCGGCGGCAACCTGTCGCCCGACTACTCCGCGATCCTGAAACTCGCGGGTGTCGAGACCGGCCTGGAAAACAACGTATTTCGCGGCAAGGCCCGGGTCTTCGAAGGCGAGCAGGGACTGATCACCGCGCTCGACAAGCATCCCGAGCGTTTCCAGAACCTCGACATGATCATCGTGCGCTACGAGGGGCCGAGCGGCGCTCCGGGCATGCCGGAAATGCTCGATCCGACCTCGCGGATCACCACGCTGTGCCGCGAGCGCGGTATCACCGTGGGCCTGATGACGGATGCGCGCTTCTCCGGCGGCTCCGTGGGGCTCGTCATCGGTCACGTCGGCCCCGAAGCCGCGCTCGGCGGTCCGATCGCCTTCATCGAGGATGGTGACGAGATCGTCGCCGATCTCAATACGAACGAGCTGAACTGCCCCGCGCTCGCCAACGCTGCAACGTTGAAGAAGCGGAAGGCGGCCTGGGACAAGGCCGTCAAGGACAACGGGGGCATCCACCCCAACTGCGGTATCGCCGATACCCGCCTGCTCCACCGGGCACGCCATACCGCGGTGCCGGCCACCCGTGGCGGCGGCCTGCATCCCAACCGGGAAGTCTGGGTGCGCGATCGCCGCGAGGCGACGCCGTCGGGCTTCACTCCGGTCAACAAGCATCGCCAGCAGGCCGCGAAGTCGAAGTGATTGCGATGGCGGAAGCGCGCGAGCGCCCACGGTCCTTTCCTGGTCCGGCTACGTGATGCGCTGCGAAAGCGGCGGATCACGCGAGCCGCAGTGGTGCGGCGGCGCCATTACGCTTATTCTGGTTGCTCCGGTGACGACACCGCGCAGGAGGAACCATGATCTCGCGACGAAGCATTCTTGCGGCCGCTGCCGTCTTGGCGGCCGGCGCCACTGGCGCCCTGGCACAGGCATTCCCGAACCGGCCGCTCACGTTGATCGTGCCCTGGGCAGCCGGCGGCGGCGCCGATCAGGTGGCGCGGCTCATCGCTGCCGGCCTGGAGCGTGAACTCAAGCAGCCCGTCAACGTCGTCAACCGCACCGGCGGCGGCGGCGTCACGGGGCACAGCGCGATCCAGACGGCGGCGCCAGACGGCTATACGATTGGTCTGGCGACGTCCGAGATCGCGACATACAAGGTGATCGGTCTCGCCGACATCACGCCCGACAGCTTCGACATCGTCTCGCGCGTCACGACGATCCCTTCAGGCATCACGGTCAAGGCCGACGGCCCCTACAGGACCGCCGCCGACGTAATCGCGGCACTGAAGTCGTCGGCGAAGGGCACGCTGAGCGCATCGGGAACCGGCCCGGGCGGCGCGTGGCATCTGTCTCTCGCCGGACTGTCGAAATCCGCCGGGGTCGCGGCCGATCACGTCAAATACGTTCCCAGCCAGGGCGGTGCACCGGCGCTGCAGGAACTGGCCGCCGGCGGAATGAGCTTCCTTACCGTCTCGCCCATCGAGGCGAAGGCGCTCGCCGATGGCGGCAAGGTGAAGGTGCTGGCCGTGCTCGATGCGAAGCGGATGGCGAGCCTGCCGGACGTGCCGACACTGAAAGAAGCCACCAATCTGGATTGGCAGTTCGTGAACTGGTTCGCGCTGGTCATGCCGAAAGGCGTTCCCGCCGATGTTCGCGCACGGATCGTCGAGGCGGCGCAGAAGGCGCACAGCGCGCCCGACGTCCAGGGTCCAATGAAAGAGCGGGGCATCACGCCGGTCTGGGAGACGTCGGAGCAGGCGCGTGCTTTCGCGGCCGGTTTCGCGGAGACCGCCGGTGCGCTGCTGAAGGATCTCGGCCTCGCAAAGTAGGCCGCGTCTCGTCCTTACGCGATCACTGCAGCCCGGCCGTGCGACAGTGCGGCTGGGCTGAGTGTTTCGGGAGGCGTCGATCGATTCGGTGCGCGCCCGGGCGGTTTCCGCCCAGTGCACCTGCAGCAAGGCTCGCTCTTTCCATCGCAGAAACCGATGATCAGACAATTGTTTTCGAAATAAGCTTTGCTAGCCAATATCTTGGCGCGCCGTAAAGTTCGGCGTCGGGCTAATCCGAAAGTTGAACTTGTCGCGGGTCGTGAATCTCGGGCGTGATACAACCGAGGTGGGGTGCGTCTTTGTGTTGCTGACGCTCGGACCGACCTGGGGGCAGCCCTGATCGGCTGTGCAAGTCTTGGGAGAGAAAAAGTATGTCCACTGGACAGGGAGATAGGTACTGGGCGCGAACCAGTACCTTGATGTGGCTGATGTTCGCCTTTTGGGTGTTCTTCAGCTTCGTTGTGCACTTCTTCGTTGGAGCGCTTAACGAATTTCGCGTTCTCGGCTTTCCGCTCGGCTTCTACATGGCCGCGCAGGGCTCGCTCGTCGCCTTCGTCGTGATGCTGTTCCTTTTCGCCAAGCGGCAGGACACCATCGACCGCGAAGAAGGCGTGGCGGAAGACATGTGAGGGAGAGCAGAACATGGCTTCGCAATCTACTGTCGGGGGACGTGGCTTCCTCGACAATCTCGGCAAGATTTATGCGATCTACACGGGCGGCTTCTTCGGGTTCGTTCTTTTGCTCGCGATCCTCGAGCAGATGGGCCTGCCGCAGAAGTGGATCGGCTACGGCTTCGTCTTCCTGACGATCGCCGTGTATGCCGTCATCGGCGTTCTCTCGCGCACAGCAGACTCGGGCGAGTACTACGTCGCGGGACGAACGGTGCCTGCCCTCTACAACGGCATGGCGACGGGGTCCGACTGGATGTCGGCGGCCTCCTTCATCGGTATGGCCGGAACGCTCTATCTGCTGGGCTATGACGGCTTGGCGTTCGTGCTCGGTTGGACCGGCGGCTACGTGCTCGTCGCAATCCTGATCGCGCCGTTCCTGCGCAAGTTCGGCGCCTACACCGTGCCCGACTTCTTCGCCGCGCGTTACGAGGGCAACCTCCCTCGCTTCCTCGCGGTGGTAGTGCTGCTCGCCTGCTCGTTCACCTACGTGGTCGCGCAGATCGTGGGCACCGGTCTCATCGCGCAGCGCTTCCTCGACATGGACTTCGAACTCGCGGTCTACGTCGGCCTCGGCGGCATCCTGCTCTGCTCCATGCTCGGCGGCATGAAGGCCGTCACCTGGACGCAGGTCGCGCAGTACATCGTGCTCATCATCGCCTACCTGATCCCCGTGATCTGGATGTCGGCGAAGAAGTACGGGCTGCCGATCCCGCAGCTGACGTATGGTCAGGCTCTCGCCGACATCGCGGCTCTGGAAAAGAAGATGGTGGCGGACGGTCTTGCGCCCGCGCTCAACATGCAGACGGGTGCCGGCTTGAAGCCGCACACGACACCGTTCCTGAACTACTCTCCCGGCAACTACTTCGCGCTAATCCTCTGCCTCATGGTGGGCACGGCGTCGCTGCCGCACGTTCTGATGCGCTACTTCACCACCCCGTCGGTGCGTGAGGCCCGCGTCTCCGTGGCCTGGTCGCTGTTCTTCATCTTCCTGCTCTACTTCACGGCGCCTGCCTACGCCGCTTTCGCGAAACTCGAGGTCTACTCGCTGATCGCAAAGAAGACGGCGCTCGCCGACCTGCCCAACTGGATGTACATCTGGGGCAAGGCCGGCCTTGTGACGGTCTGCGGAAAGGCAGCCGCCAGCAAGGACGCCGTGCTCGAAGCCTGCCGCGCGGTTGCGAACCATCCGGGCGTCCTGCGCTTCCAGGATCTGGGTCTGAACGCCGACGCGATCGTCATCGCGACGCCGGAAATCGCCGGCCTGCCCTACGTGATCTCGGGTCTGGTCGCCGCCGGTGGTCTCGCAGCCGCTCTGTCCACCGCGGACGGTCTGCTGCTCGCGATTGCGAACGCGCTCAGTCACGACCTCTACTACAAGACCGTGCAGCCGATGAACCGTGTCTTGCGCGCGATCATCAGCGCGGTCGCCGTCGGGGCCATCCTCTACGGTCTGTATCTGCTGTTCGCGGCCGGGCCGCCGATCGCGGGTATCCCGCGCTGGGCGGTCCTGACGGCGGTGCTCGCGGTGGTGCTCGGCGTTTCTGCCATGCTCTACAGCAACTCGAATGACGTGGGACGTCGCCTGCTGATCTCGCGCGTGCTGCTGCTGTTCGTTGCCTCCTACGCTGCGGCGACGGCTGCGACGCGGCCTGCAGACATCGTGGCGATGGTCGCCTGGGCGTTCTCGCTGGCAGCAGCGGGCATCTTCCCGGCCCTGGTTCTCGGCGTCTGGTGGAAGGGCGCGACGCGGACCGGTGCGATCGTCGGCATGATCGTCGGGTTCGGGCTCTGCCTGTTCTACCTCGTGATCACCCGCTACTGGCCGCACATCGGCGTGCAGTACTTCGGCATGTCCTCGCTGCTCAATCCCATCACCGGCTTTCCGCTGGTATCGGATGCGGCAATGAAGGCGGCTCTCTCCGATCCGAAGCTGCTCGACGGTCCGGTGTTGATCAGTCACCCGCTGGCGTCGCGCGTCGGCTGGATGAACATGAACAACATCTCGTCGGCGATCTTCTCTCTGCCGCTGGGATTGTTCACCATCTGGCTGGTCTCGCTGTTCACTCGGAAGCCTTCGCCGGAAGTCATGACGATGGTCGATGAGGCCCGTCGTCCGAAGGGTGAAGTGATCTACAAGGATCAGGGCGCCGTCGTCGCGCACTGAGCGGTGCACACCGTGGCAAATACGGAGGCGGGGCCCTTGCGCCCCGCCTCTACCATTTCTACAGATGCGCGGTGCCGCCGCCGTCAGGACCTTCATGACCGACAGTTTCGCCAGTCACTGGTTCTTCCACATTCCGAATTTGGCGCTGGCCGCGGCGATGTACACGCTGATGGGGCGCTACGTTCTGGAATTGCTCTTCTCGATTTTCGCGAAGGGCCGGGACGCCGTCATCCTCAGGGTCTTCCGTCAGGTCACCGATCCGATCCTGCGCATCGTCCGGGTGATCACTCCCGGGATCGTTCCGGACGGTCTGGTGATCGTGTTCGCCTTCGTCTGGCTGCTGGCCTTCCGCTTGTTCCTCTATCTGTCGATCGTCGCTGCAGGCGTAGCGCCGTTCCTGTCTCCCGCAGGTTGACCCATGTCCGACGATATCCAGCAACGAACAGAAACGATGCAGAAGGATGTCCTTCTGGTCGCCACGGCGGGTGCTTCTCTGTTCAACGGCATGGCGTCTTCCCCGGTACTGCTCCCTTTCCTGCTGCTGCTGAAGCCGATGGTTGCGGGCACGTTCTTCGCCACGCCGCTGGTGCTCACCTATCTCGCCTCGATCCTGGCTTCGGCCACCACGCTTCTTCTCGCCGGTATCCCGGCGGCGCTCTACGAGCGCGCCAAGGGGCTGGAGACGTCCTCGCCCGTCTCGATCGGGATCTGGCTCGCCGGAACGCTCGTCCTGGTCGGCCTGCCGTATCTCGCGATCCGGTAACGCTCCTCCGTGGGGTGCCCCCAGGGCAATTCAGTTCATGAGGTCCTGA
>CAYMEB010000272.1:0-6219 GCA_964389095.1 uncultured Hyphomicrobiaceae bacterium | reverse complement strand
GGCGGTTTCGAACGCGGTCGCTATCAGCCCCGTCCTGCTCGGGGCTGCCAAGCCGGTGCATATCGTCACACCGTCGGTAACGGTGCGCGGCCTGCTCAACATGGCGGCCCTGGCGGTGGTCGACTGCGCGAAAGACTCCTGAGTCTCGGCGGCACGCGCGGCTGGAAAATTGTCAGCCGCCGCGATTGGCGCCTGGCTTCCAGAGCACGTCGCTCGTGCCCTTGTCGTTCACGTACCGCGCAGCGACGAACAGGAAATCCGACAGTCGATTCACATACTTGATTGCGGCTTCGCTGACGATTTCCGCCGGGTTCTGCGCAAGTTCCACGATGTGGCGCTCAGCGCGCCTGACGACGGTGCGGGCCACGTGAAGCGTGGCAGCGGCAGCCGAACCGCCAGGAAGAATGAAACTGCGCAACGGTTTCAGTTCGGCGTTGAGCTGGTCGATTTCGCGCTCGAGGCGATCGACCTGCGCGGCGCTCACTCGCAGCGCCTCGTAGGGCAGAGGAACGCCACGATCGGGGACGCATAGGTCCGCTCCGAGGTCGAACAGGTCGTTCTGAATGCGCAGAAGCATCTCGTCGACCGTGCCATGCACACCAGCAGTGTGCAGCCGCGCTACACCGATGGAGGAATTGGCCTCGTCGACCGTTCCATATGCGGTTATCCGCGCATCGAATTTTTTCACGCGCTCGCCCGAGCCGAGCGCGGTCGTGCCGTCGTCGCCCGTCCGGGTGTAGATGCGATTGAGAACGACCACGGAACCTCCGTTGGCGATCAGTGCCTGAGCAACATCACGGCCATGAGCAGAAGGACTGCAACGAATTGCAGTCCCACCCTCCAGCGCATCAGTTTCTGGCTGAGGCTGGCCGAGCCGCCTCTCGCCATATTCGCGAGCCCTAGAACTAGGACGACCAGCACTGCAAACACCGAGATCGAACTCAGCTGGCTCATTTGCCGTGTCCTTGCTTCATCTGGAGCTGCCGCCTCGCCAAGCCGAACTCTAGCATTCCTGCGGTCCCGCCGGCATCGCTGTCAAAGTCTGTCACGGCAGGGCATTGGCAACTCACCTCTGCCACATTCTCCGTGAACTTTGCAGACCAAATCGGCGAAAGTTCCGACTGTGCAAGTGATTCGCGTTGGCCCAGCAAGCATCGGGAGCATCCGCCGTTGACTCGGAGTGAGACCCTGAGTGTGAGATCCAGGCCGATCGTCGGGCTGCGCTCCGCGGCAGAGTTCGCATACGCGATGCTTGTGGTCGGTGCGCTGCTGGCTGTGGCCTCCAGCGCAGCTCTGGCCCAGCAGACGCTTTCTCCCGAAGACGCCCGGAAGTTGCTGGAGGACGGCAAGAAGGCACTGGGTCAAGAAAGGCTCAAGCGGCAGAAGCTCGAGAACGAACTCGCCGCAGATCGGGCCGAGTACGATCGCCTTCAGGCGCGCCTGCTCGAGACGGCCAAGATGATCCAGGCCAGCGAGGCGCAGATGTCCGCCATCGAGGACCAGCGGGGCAAACTGGAAGCACAGCGCGAAGTGGTCCGCGGCTCCCTGGAAGTCCGCCTTTCGTCGATGTCTGCGATGCTCGCCGCTATGCAGCGGATGGGCCGCAATCCTCCACCTGTCATGATCACCAAGCCACAGGACGCCCTGGCAATGGTTCGCAGCGGCAATCTTCTTGCGCCGCTGTTGCCGGAAATGAGCAAGAAGGCCGACGAGCTCTCCTCCCAACTCGCCGACCTCGACAGGCTGACGGCCGGAATCGCTCTGGAAGGCAAGAAGCTCGAAAACGAAAAGGCCCGCTACGAGGAGACCCGTCTTCGGCTCGCATCGCTGATGGACGCGAAAAAGCGTACGCTTTCCGAGCAGCAGGAAGAACTCGAGAAGGTCAAGAAGGCGACGGCGGAGATTGCTCGAAATGTCACGGACCTGAACGAACTGCTTTCAAAGCTGGACAAGGCCGTCGCCGAGAACACGCGGATGGCCGAATACGAGCGAAAGCTCAAAGCGGCCATCCGATACCGAGAGCAGCAACCCGAGCCGCAACAAGGCTCCCCGAGCCCTGGCGAGGCCCCGAACTCATCTACGGACCAGCCGCCATCGACACCGGGCACTGCGCCGGAAGGCAAGGTTGCGGAACAGAAGACACCGGTCCAGCCCAAGAAGCGGGACGACACGGGACCGAACCCCGTTACCCTGGCCCCCGGCGGTGCATTGGCGATGGCTTCGCCAAGCCGCATTCAGCCGGCAATTCCGTTTGCTCAAGCAAGAGCACGCCTGCCACTCCCCGCCCAGGGTCGCCGCATCCTATCGTTCGGCGACAAGACCCAGACCGGCGGCAAGTCTCAAGGAATCGTGATCGAGACCCGTCACGGAGCACAGATCACATCGCCTTCCGACGGCTGGATTCTCTATGCTGGTGTGTTTCGGAGCTACGGCCAGATCTTGATCATCAATGGCGGCGGCGGCTATCATTTGTTGTTGGCGGGCCTATCCCGGATTGATGTGCAACTAGGCCAATTCGTGCTGGCCGGGGAACCGGTAGGGGTTATGGCCGCTGCAGCGAGGCCGGCAGCGAGCCAAGGCCAGGAAAATGCCCCGGTGCTCTATGTAGAGTTCCGGAAGGATCAGAAACCAATCGACCCAGAGCCCTGGTGGGCCGACGCTTCTCGCAAGCTTCAGGGATGAAGGTGCACCAATGAGCAGAAAAGCCGACTTCGCCTTCTGGACGTTCATGACCCTGGCTGGTGTGGCCGGCGCGACGAGCGTGTTCAACGTCTCGCGGACCTATTCGGCGACGTCACCGAACTCCGAGATCTATCGTCAGCTGGACTTGTTCGGCGATGTTCTCGAGCGCGTTCGGAACGACTACGTGGAGAAGCCCGAAGACAGTCAGCTCATCGAAAGCGCGATCAACGGCATGCTGGCGGGCCTCGATCCGCACTCCGCATTCCTCAATGCCAAAAGCTTCAAGGACATGCAGATCCAGACCCGCGGCGAGTTCGGTGGCCTGGGCATCGAGGTCACGATGGAGCAGGGAGTGATCAAAGTCGTATCGCCGATCGACGACACTCCGGCGTCCAAGGCTGGGCTGCTGGCGAACGATCTGATCACCCACCTCGACGGAGAGCAGATTCAGGGTCTTACGCTCGAGCAAGCCGTGGAGAGAATGCGTGGCAAAGTGGACACCCCGATCGTGCTCACAATCGTCCGGAAGGGGCGTGAAGAACCGTTCGACATGCGGATCGTCCGGGATGTGATCCGCATCCAGGCCGTCAGAGCGCGCCTCGAAGGAGACGTCCTGTATGTGAAGGTTTCGACCTTCAACGAGCAGACACACACGAACCTCGTAAAATACGTCGAAGCTCTGAAAAAGCAACTCGGGCCAAAGTTCAAGTCAATCGTCTTGGATCTTCGCAATAATCCGGGCGGTCTACTGGATCAAGCAGTTGCAGTCTCCGATGATTTCCTCGAGCGTGGGGCGATTGTATTGACGAAGGGTCGCAATCTCGAGGAGACGCAGCGCGCGAACGCGCGCGCCGGTGATATCGCCGAAGGCAAGCCCATCATCGTGCTCATCAACGGTGGATCGGCCTCGGCCTCTGAAATCGTCGCCGGTGCATTGCAGGACCACAAGAGGGCGACCATCGTCGGCACCCGATCTTTCGGCAAAGGATCAGTCCAGACGATCATTCCTCTCGGGCAGAACGGCGCACTGCGCTTGACGACCGCCCGCTACTACACGCCGTCGGGGCGGTCGATCCAGGCAAAGGGTATCGATCCTGACATCGTCGTCGAGAACGAGCTTCCGGAGGAGTTGAATCCCCGCGCGGCAGCCGACCGCAGCCGTGGTGAAGCCAGCTTGCGTGGTCATTTGCGTGGTGATGCCGCCAAGGACAAGAAGGAAGAATCGGGGTCTTCCGCTTATGTTCCACGTGAAGCCGAGAAGGATACGCAGCTGCAGTTCGCATTGGCTATGGCCCGCGGAGAGAACCCCGTCCCGCCGAAGAGGGCCGAACCGGCTGCGACCGAGGGAGCAACCAAGCAGTAATCTGCTGGCCATGGGTGCATCCACACAGCGACAAACCACGGGCGCCGGTAACGGCGCCCGTTCCCTTTTGCCGCATGCCCATGTTCGATTCCCCGGTTCCTCGAGTGCTCGGCGCGTCTGCGCCATGCTGTTGATCTTCTTGCCGATCGCATCCCCTTTGCTCGCTCCGGGTCAGATGGCCGTAGCACAACGGGCATCGAAGTCGGCTTCGCCTGAAACGGAAAGACAGATCGACTTCTTTGCTCGCGTGGTATCGATCGTGCGCGACCGACACGTGAGCAAGCCAAACGCTCCCGACCTGATCGAAAAGGCCCTGAACGGGCTCGTCGAAGGGATCGACCCGGATGCCGAACTGCTGCCGCTGGGGGCCAGCCCTTCCAGGACGGGTGACGAGCCGGCGGCGATTGACTTGGGACTTGTGCTGAGAAGAGATGGAAAAGGCCGCCAGCCCAGGACCGGCGGCATCAGGATCGTCGCGACCCTCGACGACAGCCCCGCGGCCCGCGCGGGCCTCAAGTCGAACGACTTGATCACCTCGATCGAAGGCGAGGCGGCGTCGGGCATGAGCGTCCGCGATGCTTTGCTGCGACTGGATCGTGGATCCGGAACGCGATTCGCGGTCAGGTTGGAAGTGCGGCGCGAGACAGAGCAAGCCTTCAAGGTCGCGCTGGTTCGAGAAAACCTCAACAGGGCGGTCACGGCATACAAATTGTCTTCCGGTGCAATCCATCTGAAGATCAGCCGCTTCACACCTGGCACGGCCCGGGAAATGTTGGCCGCCTTGCAGCAAGCAGGGTTCGCGGCATCGGCCGGTGCGGGTATCGGCATCGTCCTCGACCTTCGCAATGCTGCAGCAGGCAGCATCGAGGAGGCCGCAGCTGCTGCTGACGAGTTTCTGGCCGCGGGACCAATTCTGTTGGCCCGAACCCGGCAACACCCAAACGAAGTCATGACCAGTGCAAGCGGTCGAGGAAACCTGCGGGATGCTCGTCTCGTCGTACTGATCGACGCCGGAACTTCGATGGCCGGCGAAGTTCTCGCCGCCGCCTTGCAAGGCAACGGTCGCGGCCATCTCGTGGGAGGACGCTCACACGGCCGTGCCTTCTCGCGAAGCCAATTGCGGATCGTGGGCTCACGACGAGACGAGCGCGTCGTTCTCGTCCCCACAAAGCGCTATCTGACGCCGGCAGGCGCCGAAATCCACGGGAAAGGATTGCAGGCCGATCATGCCGTCGAACACGCCCCGATCGAAGCAACCTGCCGCTCGACCGACATCCGCGAAAGTGGCGACACCCCATGTCGCGCTCGCTTACCGGAGGAAGATCGCCAATTGCTTCGGGCGATCTCCCTTCTCGAGCAGGCGCCGCCGACTCAACCCAAATGAGGGCCGGTTGTCACGCGGCGAGCCAGCGGCTATGCGAGGTCTTAGAGAAAGATGAGGCTGAGGAGACCATGAAACCCGACCCGAGCACCCTGCCCTACCGGCCGTGCGTCGGACTTATGGTCATCAATCGCGCCGGCCTGGTATGGGTCGGGCGGCGGATCGGGTCGCTCCCGCAAAGATCCTTGGCCGCGAGCAAGGGGCAAATCGGCGGATGGTGGCAAATGCCGCAAGGGGGCATCGACGACGGCGAGGAACCCGCGGCTGCTGCCTTGCGCGAGCTGGCCGAGGAGACGGGCATGCGGTCCGCGGAAATCGTCGCGGAAAGCCGCGCCTGGCATCCGTATGATCTGCCGCCAAACCTTGTCGGCCGGGCTTGGGGTGGCCGTTATCGCGGCCAGACTCAGAAGTGGTTTTTGCTGAGGTTCACAGGACAGGATGCCGAGATCGATATTTCGCCGCGCGATCACGATCCGGAATTCGACACTTGGCGGTGGGCCGACATCGACGAACTCGACGCTCTAATCGTACCCTTCAAGCGGGACGTCTATGTCCAGGTCGTCGCCGAGTTTCGAGGTCTCGTGCGTCCGCTCTGAGTTCGGCGCGACCCGAATCCAAACCGACAGCCGAGCTATGCGCGGAAGTTGGTGACGGCGTGAATCGGTGAAGGCGGCATATCGTGGGGTTGTTCGACGACCTCACTCTCCACCGAAGGAGCGATATGCCGTGCCGAACAATAGTAACCGTCTGCTCCCGACTACGGCTCCGGCCGCTTGTTGATCCGCGTCGGATC
>CAYMEB010000271.1:0-6228 GCA_964389095.1 uncultured Hyphomicrobiaceae bacterium | reverse complement strand
GGCGCCCATGCCGACAATCCGATCGATATTCAGGAATTCATGATCATGCCGGTCGGCGCCGACCGCTTCTCCGAGGCGCTGCGCATGGGCTCCGAGGTGTTCCACGCGCTGCGTGTCCAGCTCAAGGACGCCGGCCACAACACCAATGTCGGCGACGAGGGCGGCTTCGCCCCGAATCTCGCCACCGCCGATGAGGCGCTCTCCTTCATCATGAAGTCGATCGAGAAGGCGGGCTATCGTCCCGGCGAGGACATCATGCTGGCGCTCGATCCGGCCTCGACCGAGTTCTTCAAGAACGGCAAGTACGAGCTGGAAGGCGAGGGCAAATCGCTCGATCAGGGCGGCATGGTGGGTTACTACGCCGCGCTCGTCGCCAAGTATCCGATCATTTCGATCGAAGACGGCATGGCCGAGGACGACATGAAGGGCTGGAAGGCGATCACCGACAAGCTCGGCAAGAAAATCCAGCTGGTCGGCGACGATCTCTTCGTCACCAATCCCAAGCGTCTCGCCCAGGGCATCAAGGACGGACTAGCCAACGCGATCCTGGTCAAGGTCAACCAGATCGGTTCGCTGACCGAGACCATGGAAGCCGTGTCGATGGCGCGGAATGCCAACTACGGCGCAGTGATGTCGCATCGCTCGGGCGAGACCGAGGATTCGACCATCGCCGACCTTGCGGTGGCCACGAACTGCGGCCAGATCAAGACCGGTTCGCTGTCCCGTTCGGATCGACTCGCTAAATACAACCAGCTCCTCCGCATCGAGGAACAGCTCGGCACCCAGGCCCGTTACGCCGGCAGGTCGGTCATCCGCGGCACCTGATGCGCAAGATCCTGGTCATCGGCATCGGCGCAGGCAATCCGGACTACCTCACGGTCCAGGCGATCGATGCCCTTAACCGGGTCGACGTGTTCTTCATTCCCGACAAGGGCGAAGAGAAATCGGGGCTCCGCGAATTGCGCGAGCGCATCCTTGCGCGTTTCATCGAGGAGCCGAAGCACCGGACGATAAGCGTCGCGATTCCCCGGCGCCGCGCGGCGGGCGACGATTATCGCAGCGCCGTCGACGACTGGCATGCCGCGCTGACAGCCAAGTACGAAAAGCTCTTCGCCGAGCACCTGCCCGACGGCAAGGTTGGCGGCTTCCTCGTATGGGGCGACCCGATGCTCTACGACAGCACGCTGCGCCTCCTGGAGCGGCTTTCCGCCGAGGTTGAGGTGATCCCGGGCATCAGCGCCGTTCAGGCACTCGCCGCGCGCCACAGGATCCCGCTCAACCGGATCGGCGAGCCGGTTCTGCTCACGACCGGGCGGAAGGCGATGCTCGGTCTGCCCGAGGAGGTCGACTGCGTGGTCCTTCTCGATGGCGACCAGGCCTTCGCTCACGTGCCCGGCGACTACGACATCTTCTGGGGTGCCTATCTCGGTACGCCTGATGAAGTTCTGGTGTCCGGCCGGCTGGCGGACGTGAAGGGCGAAATCGAGAAGACCCGTGCCGAGGCGCGCCGGCGGCACGGTTGGATCATGGATACTTATCTGCTCAGGCGTAGGAGCTGAACGCGATCTCGTAGTGATCAGCGAACTCGTCGAAACTCGACAGCACCGCACGCGCCTGCGGCTCGACGTGAGCCTTGGCAATATCCTCTCCAGCAAAAGCCCTGATCGCTTCGCGCGAGTCCCAGAAGGTGATCGCCAGGAACTCCGTCTCTGTGACCGTCGACCGTTGCAGCAGCCAGGCCCCGCGATTGCCGGACAGGCGCTTCAGCTCGGGCGCGACGTTTCGGGTGAAATGGCCAGCATAGGCCGGGGCATTGGCTGTGGAGGCGCGGCCGCGCCAGGTGCGTGCGATCATGCCCTCGACCTAGTGGCGGGTGCGGGGCCGGTATTGGTAAAAATTGCCGATGCCCCGGCGTGATCCTCTTAATGCTGCGCAATACTGGTGGGACCGGCATCTCGACGGCCTCAGTCTGATGCATGCGGACTTTACGACGCACGAATATCCGCAGCACACCCACGACGCGCTGGTGATCGCCATCACCGAGCAGGGCGGCTCGGTGGTGAAGAGCAGGGGAGAGCTGCAGGCCGCCACGCCGTCGACGCTGTTTGTGTTCAACCCCGAAGAGCCGCACGGCGGCTGGATGGGGCGCAGCGCACGCTGGCGCTACCGCTCGCTCTACCTGACTCGTCCGGCGCTGGGGCGCGTAGCTGCCGGCCTCGGCGTTGCCGAGGTGCCCTATTTCACGCGCAACACCTTCGCCGATCCGGACCTGATCGGGGCATTCCTCGCCATGCACTGCGCCCTGGAAGAGGGGCGGGACGTTTTTCGCGAGCACGAATTGCTGATCGCGGGATTCGGCGAGCTGTTTCGACGGCACGGCAGCCGGCCGATGCGCATCGAAGAAGGGCGGCGCGATCGCGCGATCTTCGAGCGCGTCCGCGAACGCATGCGCACCGACTATGCAAGCGACCTCTGCCTCGATGCGCTCGCCCGCGAGGTAGGGGTGACGACATTCCAACTGATCGGCTTGTTCAAACGCTGTGCTGGGCTCACCCTGCACACCTACCTGACACAGATCAGGCTCGGCATGGCCTGTCGGCGCCTGCGCCGGCAGCAGGCGCCGGCCGACGTGGCGACAGATGTCGGGTTCTACGACCAGAGCGCGCTCAATCGCCATTTCAAGCGTTGCTACGGCATAACGCCGATGCAGTTCGCACGCGCAGCCGCTGCCTGATCGTCGAGCTGGGGCAATTTTCGCCAATACGGCTGGCGGTACCTCGCCTAAGGGCGAGGAATGCATCTTTACTGCCATGACCATCCCGACACGCTGACTCTCGAAACCTCTGTGACCGATGCTCGGCCTGGCCGCATCGTGCTCACCGATACGCCGTTCTATCCCGGCGGCGGAGGGCAGCTTGCGGATCGTGGCATCGTGCGCTGGACGGGCGGCGAGGCCCGGATCGCCGGCTTCGAGGTGTCGGCCGGCAAGCTCTGGCATCTCCTGGATACGCAGATTGAGGTCGCCGGCACGGTCGAGGCCGCCGTCGATGCCGAGTTCCGGCAGAAGATGCGGCAGCTCCATACCGACACCCACGTGCTGAACGCGCTGGTATTCCAGCAATTCGACGGTGCGTTGGTGACCGGCGTGCAGATGGCCGAGGACGGTACGGCGCGCATGGATTTCGACGTGCCGGGTGCCGACAACGATCGCCTGCGCGCCCTGGAAGGGTCGATCAACGACATCATCCGTCAGGACGTGCCGCTGAGCTTCGTGTACGTTCCGATGCACGAGGCTCAGGCTGAGAAAGGCCTGATCCGCAGCCGGTCGGTGGCGCCGCCGCCGACGCCGGACGGAAACATCCGGGTCGTCGAGATCGTCGGCCTCGATCGTCAGGCCTGTGGCGGAACGCATCTCGCATCTACCGGCGGCTCGCCGCCGGTGCGCATTCTGAAGATCGACAACAAGGGACGGCACAACAGACGCGTCCGCATCGGCCTTGGGTCCTAGGGGCATTCCCGGCGAAAATCCTTGATTTCCAACACCATATGTTGCTCTATGGTGTCAGGAAATCGGCATATGTTGTTGAGACCGCGTCAGATTCTGGCTCCGCTGATCTTCGCCACGCTGTTCGGTTACTTCGGTTACCACCTCGTGAATGGCGATCGCGGTCTGCTGGCCATGGCGCAACTGCAACGCGAAGTGCAGATCGCCGACCAGAATCTCGCCGAGGCTGAAGCCACCCGTAAGATCTGGGAGAGACGAGTCGCGGCCCTACGCAACGGCTCGCTGGATCCGGACATGCTCGACGAACGGGCTCGCGCACTGCTCAACTATGCCCGCAAGGACGACATCATCGTCTTCACGCCGACACGCTGAAGCAGGCGAACTCCCGACTGCCCAGTGCCGCTCCGCGGCAACTCGCAACAAACTTTCCAGGCGACTCTATCGCTGGAAAACAATCGCTCAAATGCTGCGCCGCACTCGGGCCCAATCTGGTTTTTTACTGCTAGATCAACAACATCGGCATAGGCGATGCTATAAGCCGCTGCGGGGCAGTTGAGGGGAAATGCCATGGCAAAGCCGGCCACCAAGCCGAAGGTCGTCGCTCTTCCAGCCGATACGAAATCTCCTGCCACGGCGCCTGGATCGGGTAGCAACAGCGTCAACCCCGAAACCCTGAAGCAGTTCTATCGATACATGCTGCTGATCCGTCGTTTCGAGGAGCGTGCCGGACAGCTTTACGGCATGGGTCTGATCGGCGGATTCTGCCATCTCTACATCGGCCAGGAGGCCGTCGTGGTGGGGATGCAGTCGACGATCGGCGACAAGGACGCGATCGTCACATCCTACCGCGATCACGGCCACATGCTGGCCTGCGGCATGGACCCCAAGGGCGTCATGGCCGAGCTGACCGGGCGCCGCGGCGGCTACTCGAAGGGCAAGGGCGGCTCGATGCACATGTTCAGCCGCGAGAAGAATTTCTACGGCGGCCACGGCATCGTGGGCGCCCAGGTGCCGATCGGCACGGGGCTCGCCTTCGCGCACAAGTACCAGGGCACCAAGAACGTCTCGCTGACCTATTTCGGCGACGGCAGTGCGAACCAGGGCCAGGTCTACGAGGCGATGAACATGGCGGCGCTGTGGAAGCTGCCGGTCATCTACATCATCGAGAACAACCGCTACGGCATGGGCACCTCGGTCGAGCGCGCTTCGGCCATCACCGAACTCTATCGCCATGGCGAGGCGTTCGGCATTCCGGGCGAGCAGGTCGACGGTATGGACGTGCTGGCGGTGCGCGCCGCGGGCGAGCGGGCAGTGGAGCATGCACGCGGCGGCAACGGTCCTTACATCCTCGAGATGCAGACCTATCGATATCGCGGCCACTCGATGAGTGATCCGGCGAAGTACCGGACCAAGGAAGAGGTCGACAAGTACCGCAACGAGCGCGATCCGATCGATCACGTCCGAAAGATCCTGACCGACGGCAAGATGGCCGACGAAGCCGCGCTCAAGGCGATCGATGCGGAGATCCGCAAGATCGTGAATGACTCGGCCGAGTTTGCTCAGCAAAGCCCCGAACCGGATCCATCGCAGCTCTGGACTGATGTCCTGGTTGGAGGCTGAGCGATGTCAATTCCGGTTCTGATGCCCGCCCTGTCGCCCACCATGACGGAGGGCAAGCTCGCCAAGTGGCACGTCAAGGTCGGCGACGCCGTGAAAGCGGGGCAGGTGATCTGCGAGATCGAGACCGACAAGGCGACCATGGAAGTGGAAGCCGTCGATGAAGGCACTGTGGCGCAGATCCTGATTGCTGAGGGAACCGAAGGCGTTGCTGTCAACACGCCGATCCTGGTGCTGGCAGCTGACGGTGAGAGCGTTGCCGACGCCGCGAAATCCGCGCCAGCAGCGGCGCCCTCCGCGCCGAAAGCCGAGCCTCAGCCAAAGGCACCTGAAGCGCCGATGATGGCGGCTCCGGCTGCTCCCCAGGCCGCAGCGCCAGCGGCCGAGCCGGAATATTCCGGCAAGACGGTGAAGATGACCGTCCGCGAGGCCCTGCGCGACGCGATGGCCGAGGAGATGCGCAAGGACGGCAACGTCTTCCTGATGGGCGAGGAAGTCGCGCAATACCAGGGTGCCTACAAGGTAAGCCAGGGGCTGCTCGAGGAATTCGGCGCTAGACGTGTGATCGACACGCCGATCACCGAGCACGGTTTCGCCGGTCTCGGCGTCGGAGCGGCCTTCGGCGGCCTGAAGCCGATCGTCGAGTTCATGACCTTCAACTTCGCCATGCAGGCGATCGATCAGATCATCAACTCCGCCTCCAAGACGCACTACATGTCGGGTGGCCAGATGACCTGCCCGATCGTGTTCCGCGGTCCCAATGGTGCCGCCGCGCGCGTCGCCGCCCAGCACTCTCAGTGCTATGCAAGCTGGTACGCACACTGCCCGGGGATGCGCGTGCTCTCGCCGTGGAGCGCTGCAGATGCCAAGGGCCTGCTCAAGTCGGCGATCCGAGATCCCAATCCGGTGATCTTCCTCGAGAACGAGTTGCTCTATGGCCACCAGTTCGAGGTGCCGGAGGATCCAGACTACGTGGTGCCGATCGGCAAGGCCAAGATCGAGCGCGCAGGCAAGGACGTCACGATCGTTGCCTTCTCGATCATGGTCGGCAAGGCGCTGCATGCAGCCGATGAACTGGCCAAGGTAGGCATCGATGCCGAGGTGAT
>CAYMEB010000270.1:0-6264 GCA_964389095.1 uncultured Hyphomicrobiaceae bacterium | reverse complement strand
TGCCGCCATCGACGAAGCAATTCTGCACATCCACCACGATCAGGGCCGACGCGGGCCCGGGCTTGACCGTGCCGGCGGCCAGCACCGGCCGCGGAACGGCGAAGCCGGCAAAGGCGCCACACGCGGCGGCCGAAACGAAGAACGTCCTGCGGGAAAGAACGGATGAACGACCGGTCATGGAACCCTCCGGATATCGAGATGCCGAAGCCTAGCATCCCCTCGGTCGTCGCGGCTGCCGTTTTCCGACAGGTCAGATGAACATGTCGAGCTGGTTGTAGTTTCTCAGCACCGGCGCACGCGTCTGCTCGTTCCAGCGGTTCTCGTCCTCGTGCCCCGCCAGCGGCCGATAGACATAGGCCTTCTCGCCGGGGAAACGCTGGCGGCGCGCATCGATCGCGATCTGGAGAATGCGGCAGCGCGCGTCGATGCGCGCCTGGTCGTAGGTTTCGACATTGCCCTGCAGGCGGCGCGTCGTGACATTGAGCACGCGCTTGCGCGGGAAGAACCCCTCGTTGAGCGTGATGCGCCGGTCGGGAGAGCTGTTAGCGAACGAGCCGTGCACCAGCTGACGGTTGGTGACGATCGTGTCGCCGGCATCGCACAGCATCGGCACCGCCCCTTCGATACGGTCGGAGCCGGCCTCTGCCACCATCTTCTTGATGTCGGCCTTCCCGCGTTTGTGACTGCCCGGCAGCACCCAGACGCAGTTCGCCGCCGTACTGGGATAGAGCTGTGTCATGAAGTTGAAACCATGCGCGCCCTCGTCCCAGTCGGGCGCGTTCCAGTGCGTCGTGCCGTCCTGGTGCCAGGCAACCGACGGTCCGAGTCCCGGTTCCTTCACGAAGGCCACTTCGTTGTAGGGCACGAAGTCGTCGCCGAGGATGGACGCCGCGACCGTCAGCAATCCAGGATGACCGTAGAGCCTGAGGCAGGCATCACTGAGGTGAAGGTTGCCGTCGAGAAGCTCGACGGTCCACTCCGGCGCGCCCTCCCCTGCATCGGGCTGCAGCATCGCCGCCGGATGGCGGCCGTTGTTCTTGTCGGTGCCGCCCACGGGGTCACTGAGCGGCTTGGCCCAGCGATACGGCGGCTTGATGATTCCTTCGGTCGAGGCCGGCCGCCCCTCGCGGTCAACCTTCGCTCCGGGCGCCACCGGCGCGCGCGACAGTACGTTGTCGATGTCGGCGCGCAGCTCTGCCAGCTCCTCCGGCCCGACCACGCCCTGGAAGACATAGAAGCCGTTAGCCCAATAGGCATCGAGGATTTCCGGCGAGAGTTTGCCGTCGGCCCCGACCCGGATCGGGCCGCGATTGCCCAGTGCGTAGGCGCGAGCCTCGGCGCGACGGCCGTATTCGCTCATGACGCGAACATGGTCGGCGGCGCTGAGTGGTCTGTCGGCGGTGGCGACGGACATTTGTTCGGCTCCCATCGATGGCCCGTTTGTGGCGCGGGCTGTCGCGAATGATATCGCAGGCTTCGTTCGGCAACCAACTCTGCACGCGCCTTGCAGCCCGCCTGGCGGGCCAGGAGTTGGCGGAAACCGGGTCGCTTGAAGGATATCTAAACGGCTTCCCGGCAAATCGGAGCGAAATAATCGAAGATTGACAGCAGAGGCATGTTCACCTCGCGCGATCACTCAGGTCTTGGGGTAGGCGATGCTCATCGTTTCGGCAACACAGGCCGGACGCTCCTTGCCCTCGATCTCGACCGTCCATTGGTATGTCATGCGAATGCCGCCGTCCTTCATGTCGTCGGCGGCGAGCAGTTTCTGGCGGCCGCGGATCCGTGCACCGACCTGCACGGGGCTGGTGTAGCGCACCTTGTTCGAGCCGTAGTTGATGCCATTCCGGACGTTCTCGATCCTGAGCACATCCTTGCCGAAGGTGGAGATCACGGAGAAGGTAAGATTGCCGTGCGCGATCGTCTTCCCATCCGGCATGTCCGTCTTGCAGCGCTCGACATCGACATGGATCCACTGATGGTCGCCGCTGGCCTCGGCAAACGTGTTGATGCGTTCCTGTGTGATCTCCAGCCAGTCGCTGACGCCCAGTTCCTGGCCGACCAGCGCCTTCATCGCCTGCGGACTCTCAACGATTCGTTTTGCCACGATGTCCTCCCTCAAAACAATTGGGCACGCGTCGCTCACCCGACGATCTGAATCTTTGCCCAGGTGTCACGCAATCCGATCGTAAGGTTGAACACCAGGGCGTCCGGGCGGCTCGCCGGGTCAGCGCAGAAATAGCCCTGCCGCTCGAATTGCACGGCTTCGCCCACGGGCATCTCCGCCAGCGAGGGTTCCGCCAGCGCGCCCGGCACGATTTCGAGCGAGGCGGGATTCAAATCGGCGTCGAGCTCGCCATTCGCCCCCGGGTCGGGGCGATTGAAGAGGGTGTTGTACAGACGGACCTCGGCGGGGCGGGCGTCCCGGCCGACCCAGTGCAGCGTAGCCTTCACCTTTCGGCCGTCCGGTGCATTGCCGCCGCGGCTGGCGGGATCATAGGTGCAACGCAGCTCCACCACGTTGCCGTCCGCGTCCTTCACGACCTCGCGGCAGGTGACGAGAAACGCATAGCGCAACCGGACCTCTCGCCCCACCGCCATTCGGAAGAACTTGTTCGGCGGGTTCTCCATGAAGTCGTCGCGCTCGATGAAGATTTCCCGGCTGAAGCGAAGGATGCGCGTGCCGGCGCCCGGGTCACTCGGGTGGTTGACGGCTTCCAGCTCTTCAACATGGTTCTCGGGAAAATTCTCGATCACGACCTTGAGCGGCCGCAGCACCGCCATGCGCCGCTGGGCCACCTGATTGAGACGGTCGCGGATCGCATGGTCGAACATGGCGAGATCGACGACACTGTTGGCTTTGGACATGCCGATGCGCCGAACGAAGTCGCGGATCGCTTCCGGTGGCACGCCGCGACGGCGCAGACCTGCCAGAGTCGGCATGCGCGGATCGTCCCAGCCACTCACGATGCCGCGCCGCACCAGATCCGTCAGGTAACGCTTCGAAAGCACGGTGTATCCGAGATTGAGGCGGGCGAACTCGGTCTGGCGGGGGCGCGACGGGACCGGCAGGTGGTCGAGGAACCAGTCGTAGAGAGGACGATGGTCCTCGAATTCGAGAGTACAGAGCGAGTGCGTGACATGCTCTATGGCGTCGGACTGGCCATGAGCGAAATCGTAGGTCGGGTAGATGCACCACTCAGTGCCGGTGCGCGGGTGAGCTGCGTGCAAGATGCGATACAGGACCGGGTCCCGCAGGTTCATGTTGCCGGAAGCAAGGTCGATCTTCGCCCGCAGCACGCGGGCACCGTTCGGAAACTTGCCGGCACGCATGTCGCGAAACAGGCCGAGATTCGTTTCCACCGAACGGTCGCGATCGGCCGACGCACGCCCCGGCTCGGTGAGCGTGCCGCGCATCGCCCGCATCTCGTCGGGAGGGGTGTCGTCGACATAGGCAAGGCCGGCGCGAATGAGGTGCTCAGCCCAGTCGTACAACGTCTGGAAATAGTCCGACGCATGGTGCAGGTGCTCACCCCAGTCAAAGCCAAGCCAGCGTACGTCCCGCTTGATGGCGTCGATGTATTCCTGCTCCTCCTTCACGGGATTGGTGTCGTCGAAGCGCAGATGGCAGCGGCCGCCAGTTTCGACGGCAAGTCCGAAATTCAGGCAGATCGACTTTGCGTGACCGAGATGCAGATAGCCGTTTGGCTCCGGGGGAAAGCGCGTGACCACGCCCTGGACCCGGCCGCTGGCGAGGTCGGCCTGGACCATGTCGCGAATGAAGTCCCGGGGCTCTGCGTTTTCCGTGGCTTCCGGCATCGGCTTCTTGTCACTCATCTACCTATCAACCTCCAAACGGACGTGTACTCGCCGCCTTCTCAAATCACGCCCCAAAGACATAGCGAATGATCATAGCTGCTTGAGGTGACGCGGAGATAGTGGCTCGGACGTGAGGTCAGCTCTTGGGCGAGCCTCCGACGGCAGGAGATTCGCGATCGAGCGAAGGAAGGGCCCGGCAGAGCAGCGCGTAGCGGTGCCGAGGCAGGAGACCTCGAGTTGCCTGTGGCTGACGGGATCCGCCGGTCGGGTCTCCAACGGCCTCACAAGGCTGCTCGGCAACGCAACCAGGGCGGTGGTTGGCACCGCGCCGTCAGGAGATTTTCGCGGAGCTTCAGGAGATCGCAGAAGGCGAGCCTGCGGCGGCCCGACGACCGACATCCCCATTTGCCGTGCTCTCGGTTTTCACGGCCCTGAAATGGGAGCATGGCGAATGCGTGCTCGCCACGAGCCCCGCCGACCTGTGGCAGGCTCGATCAACCATCGATCTGCGATTGCTCTGGCTATCGAAGGCGTGCCGTCGTGAAGGTGAAACTGGCCCATGGGCCCAAGAGGGAGGAAGGTTCCCGGCCTCCCGATAAACGAAGGCGGGAGCGCGTGCCGCCGATGCTTGCAAATGTTGGGCTATTCCTGCGGTCGGCGCGGCCTCCGACACGGTTGCCTCAACAGGCAATGGCGGAGCAACTGAACCTCCCTTCCAGATGTCTCCACCGGGTTCTCGTCACAGTAGATTTCTTACAAGAGCTCACTTAGGGGAAACGGCTGATCGAGTTCGGGTGCGGCGCCCCCATTTCGAATGTCGAAAGCACGCTGCGCTGAAGGATTGTGTTCAAGTTGATGCGGACAAAGTCATCAGTGCCGACGACCGAATCTCCTCCTCGTTCCAACCAAGGTAGATCGCGCATTTGGCACGGCAGGAGTGGTCGGCTGGCATTGCTGGTACTTTTCTCATGCGCCTCGTCGCCGGCTGCAGCCCAGCAGAACGTAGCCAACAACCCGCTGACCGACATTCCGGCGATCCAGGTCCAGAACTACTTGCAGCCCGTTCTAAACGGCCAACCTGGCAGCGGCTTCGATCAGCCATTCGTGCGTGGGATCCTGCCGCACGATGCCCTCGGCTGGCGCCAACTCATGCGCGCGTCGATGGCTGCTGGGACAACGGCGTGGGGGCCGGCCGGCAGCGAGAATGGCCTCGGCGATCTCACCATATTCGACGTGCCACTGATCGATGTTGCCAACGCCCGGATGGGAGTCGGACCGCTCGCCATACTGCCGACCGCCACCAGCCCCGCTCTTGGCGAGCGCAAGTGGCAGTTCGGCGCCCAAGGCGTCGTGAGCGCTCCCTATGAATGGGGCTTGCTGGCGGCACTCGCTGCCTATCAGCAGGCATTCGATGGCAGCGCGCGTTCGCTTACCGTCCAGCCCTTCATTTTCTATAACCTCGCAGAGGGCTTCTATGTGCGCTCGAGCGACATTACGACGGTTGACCTCAGCCGTCAGACCGCGGTCTTGCCGGTTGGTCTGGGGCTGGGCCGCGTCGTGCGGCTGGGCAATGGCAACGTGCTCAACATGTACCTTGAGCCACAATACTCGGTCGTTCAGAGCGGCATCGGTCAGCCGAGCTTCCAGGTTTTCGCTGGCTTCAATATCCAGTTCCCGCCAAACCGCGGTCCGTGAGGTTTTGCGAGGACCCCTACAAGTACGCCTGAAGGAAAATCGAGCCTACGGCCCGCTGATCAAGAGTCATCAGCTTTGTAGAAAAGCGCACTGCTGAGACAACTCTGAGCCATGGGGACGGCGGGCCGATCAACAGCCCCCAGACCCAAATCCCACGCCAACTGGCCTATTCAGCCCTAGTCGGTTGCTCGGTGAGCTTCCAACAGGGCAAGAATGGCGGAGAGGGTGGGATTCGAACCCACGGTACGCTTGCACGCACAACGGTTTTCGAGACCGTCCCAATCG
Organism: uncultured Hyphomicrobiaceae bacterium; assembly: GCA_964389095.1. GTDB lineage: Bacteria > Pseudomonadota > Alphaproteobacteria > Rhizobiales > Hyphomicrobiaceae > JABFRJ01. The sequence continues at coordinate 465 of CAYMEB010000270.1, read as the reverse complement.
ACCACTCTGGCACCTCTCCGATCGGGGCCGCCCTTATAGGGGGGCCCTTCTCCGGGAGCAACAAAAGGTCGTAGCCGGGCTGGAAAAAGCGCCAAAATCGTTGAAAATCCGGGCGTTTCGCCCGTTGACTTGGGCCGGGCGGTGCGTATATTCCGCCCTCTTTCGGCGGGTCTTTCGGCCCGCCGCGCCGTTTCGCGCCTCACCGGCGCCCAGAGTTCAGGTGAAGTCATGATCGCCGTTATCCGCACGGGTGGAAAGCAATATACGGTCGCCGCCGACGACACGCTCACCGTGGAGCGCATCGCAGGCGAAGCTGGCGCCAAGGTCGAGTTCACCGACGTGCTGATGGTGGGCGACAAGGTCGGCGCGCCGACGGTCGCCGGTGCCAAGGTTGTCGGCTCGATCGTCAAGCAGGCCCGTGGGCCCCACCTGATCGTCTTCAAGAAGCGCCGCCGTCAGAACTCG
>CAYMEB010000269.1:0-6271 GCA_964389095.1 uncultured Hyphomicrobiaceae bacterium | reverse complement strand
GGGGCGAGGTGCTGGCGATCGCCGCGCAGGCCTTCGCGAGGGCGGGAAACCGCGACGCGGCGCGCAACTGCCTCGAGACCGCCATCGGCACGGTGCCGTCGTCGGACGGATGGATGCGCGAGCGGCTGATCACGGAGATCGGCGTCGCCTATGCGGTGCTCGGCGAGGTCGACGAGGCCCGCCGGTACGGCGCCCTCGTGCCGACGGAACTCACAGGCCGCGTGGAGACCGAACTGGCCTCTCGCGTGACCACCGAGGAGATCGACCGACAGTGCGACGCCTTCGATCAGGCGATCGCGACCCGCAGCCTGGACGTGGTTCGATCAGGCGTGGACGGCTACTTCGCGGTGCTTCGGCGGACGAGCGACGACCCGAACCGCCGCAGCCGCGCGGAGACGGCGATCCGAGCCGCTCTCGCGGAACTGCCACCCGAGCTCCGAGTGGAAGCGACGATCCGGCTCGCGGACGCCATCGGTTCGGCCGGCCGGCTCGACCTCGCCCGCCTTGATCTGGCCGATGCGGAGCGGCAGTTCCGCTCCCTGCAGCTCGCTCCGGACACGTCGGGCCCTCTCGCGCGAGATCTCGCGATCGGGTTCGTGAAGGTGCAAGACGCGGCTCATGCGCGCGCCCTGATGCACGAACTTCTCGGCGCGTACGAGCGTTCGCCTGTGGGCTTCGTGGACATCGAGCGTGCGGACTACCTCCGCGCCATCGCCGAAGCGCTTCGACAGGCCGGCGACCCGGCCGGCGCTGCACGCGCGTGGACGCTGGCGCTCGACGCTGGTGCCGTCAACCCGAACGGTCGCCCACGCGCCGAGGATCTCTGCCTGACCTGCATCTCGCTCGCCCGCGCCGGCGAGTTCCCCTCCGCCGAGATGCGTCGAAAGATTGCCGAAATTCAGGCCGGGCTGAAGGCCCCTTGGTGATGCACGTTCGGGCTCAGGCGATCCTCATCGCGTCGGTCGTCGCTGTGACGGCGCCGGCGCACGCGCAGGCCAGCGTCGGCGGCACGATTCGAGGCACGATCACCGACAAGGAATTCGGCTCCCCCGTCGTGGGTGCCACGGTCACCGTCGTGGGCACGCGCGTGCGCGCACTCACCACAGAGAGCGGATCCTTCACGATTCCCAACGTCGCGCCGGGCACCTACACGGTGATCGTCTCGAAGGACGGCTACGTGCGCGAGGTGCGGGCCGACGTGCGTGTGGTCGGCGGGCAATTGACCGACGTCGAGGCCGTCATGGCCGGCGAATTCGAGGACATGGACGAGGTGGTGGTGCAGGAAGCGAACGTGGAGCAGAAGGAGGCGGAGCCGATTCAGGTGCTCACGCCGCCCGAGATCGCGCCACCCATTCTGCTGCAACCCGGCGACATCACCCTGCGCCTCGAGAGTCCGCAGCTGCTCGACGTGGTCGGCGTCGAGACCATCTCGCGCTCCGGGGCCGGTGACGCTGCGGCGGCGCTTCTGCTCGTGCCGGGTGCAACGCTGCAGGAGGGCAAGTACGCCGTGGTGCGCGGTCTGCCCGACCGGTACGTGAGCGTGCTGCTCGACAGCGTGCGCCTGCCCGTCTCGACGCCCGGCAAGCGCGCCGTGCAACTCGACCAGTTTCCGACCGCGGTGATCGAGAGCATCGAGGTCAGCAAGAGCTTCACGCCCGACCTGCAAGGCGAGGCGTCCGGCGGCGGCGTGAACGTGAAGCTGCGAGACATCCCGGAGGAGCCGATCCTTCAGTTGAAGGCGCAGTACGGCACCAACTCGCAGGTGAAGAACGGGTCGTTCCTCACCTATCCCGGCGGCGAACTCGACTTCTGGGGCAACAACGACGTGCTCCAGACCTACCCCGAGCTCAGCGGTCAGCCCTGGCCGAACAATCCCACCGGCACCACGACGGGCAACGCGCCGCCGATCTACAAGTTCTCGGGAAGCGCCGGCGACAGTTGGGAAGTCGACGACGGAGTGCGCATCGGCGCCTTCGGAACATTCTTCCATGAGAACGGAGCCTCCTATTTCGACAACGGCGTGCTCGACACGCTCGTGCAGGAAGGACCCGGCAAGCCACTCACGCCCGGCGTGGACGGCATCATCGGCACCCAGTTCGTCACGGGGCTGTACGACGTGACTCAGGGCACGCAGTCCGTCCAGTGGGGCGGCATGGGGTCGGCAGGCATCGAGACGGACGATCACAAGTTCGGCGGCAAGTTCATTTACTCTCGGCTTTCCGAGAGCACGGCCGTGCTGCTCACGGACACGCGCGGCAAGTCGTACTTCTGGGGCCCGAACTTCGGATTCCCGACCTACAACCCGAACGATCCATTCGCGCCCGGGAACATGGTGGGCGAGACGCAGCAGGCGCCTTGGCAGCGGCTTGAGACGCTCGACTACTCGCAGGTCACGACGCAGGCGACGATCCTGAACGGCCAGCACCGGCTCTCGTTCCTCGGACCTGACGATCAGGAGCCGCTCGCAGAACCGATCGCCCTCGGTGCACCGAAGGTCGACTGGAGACTCGCTTTCAGCAAGGCACGCGAGGATCAGCCGGACCAGACCCAGTTCGCCTCCGTCTGGGTCCCCGAGTCCGGCATCATCCCCGGATTCCCGATCACGATCCCGCAGCAGTGGACGATCAACGACAGCCTCGTCCCCTTCAGCAGCGCCGGCAACGTCCAGCACATCAACTACCTGAACACGGAGACCAGCGACCAGGGCCAGCTCAACATCAAGTTGCCCTTCATGCAGTGGAACGATCGCGAGGGATACCTGAAGGTCGGCATGTTCATCGACTCGCTCTCTCGCGAGTATCGCCAAGACAGTTTCGTCAATGCGAAGACGATCACGAGTTATGAAGCGCCGTGGTCTGACCCGTGGAGCCGGGTCTTCCCCAGCCAAGGCGATCCCATGATCCAGAGCCAGCAGGACATCTCGTACGACGGCAGCCAGCTGATCGCGGCCGGCTACGGAATGGTCGACCTGCCCTTCAACGACACCATGAATCTCGTCGGCGGGGCCCGCTACGAGACCACCAACATGACCACGACGATCATCCCGGACGCGGATGCGCTTTGGCTGGACGAAGTCGGCAACCTGAGAAACTTCAACAATGGAACGTCGGATGCGGACGCCCTGATCGACCAGGTCGACTGGCTGCCGATGATCGGCTGGAACTGGAACATCCTGGACAGTCTGGTGCTCCGAACGGCCTACGCGCAGACGCTTGCGCGACCAAACTTCTTCGAAGTCGTTCCAGTGCTGCAGTATCAGTACATCGGCGGACCGATCTTCATCGGCAATCCCCAACTCCAGATGAGTTCACTCGACAACTACGACGTCCGTCTCGACTGGACACCGGAGGAAAACTGGCTGATCTCCGGCTCTGTCTTCTACAAGACGATCTACCAGCCCATTCAGTACGTGCAGCGTTACTCCCTCGCCCAATTCTCCTACACCACCCCGATCAACTTCGGAACGGGCAGCCTGCTCGGCGCAGAAGTCGAAACTCGCATCACGCTTGAACCGCTGCTCGGGGAGAACTTCAAGGGACTCGCCGTGGGCGGGAACCTGACCTGGATGAGTTCGCAAGTGGATCTGCCTGAAAGCGAGGCGGCGGTGTTCCGCGGCTACGGGGTGGATGTTTCAAGCATTCCGCTCACCGCGACACCCGACTATCTGTGGAACGCGAACGTCACCTACGATCTCGAGACGTGGGGCACCCAGTTCGGGCTTTTCTACAACTATCAGGGGAAATCGATGATCTCGGCGGCAAGTTCGACCGCGAATCCCGCGCCCCCGAGCCCTGTCGGCCAGCCCGGCGCGTTCCTCACACCGGCGATCTATCAGATGCCTTACGGCACGCTCAATCTCACGATCCGCCAACCTCTTCTCTGGGGCTTCGCCTTCAACTTCGCGGCCAAGAATCTCACCAATCCAGTCCGCGAGACCCAATACGAGACCTTCGACGGATTCAGCGGCACCAACTCCTCCTACACCGCGGGCATCGACCTGCAGTTCGGCATGACGTTCCAGGCCATGTTCTGAGAGACCCACCATGAACCCATCCATCGACCGACACCGAACTCTCGCCCGCGCAGCGCTTCTGGCCACGTTGATCGCTTCAGGCGCATCGGGCGGCCTCCGCGCCGACGCGATCACGATCCACACCGCGACCGTGGCGCTGGCCGCCGCAGCCGACGATGCGGCCAAGAAGCCCGCCGAAGGCACCCAGCCGCCGCTGCTGGACGAGAACGGCAACCCCTTCCCTCCCGCACGGCCGAAGCCGGCCGACTTCAACGCCGAGATCTCCGCCAGCCGCTTCGCGGAACTCGCGATGTCCGACGCCCTCATGGAGATCGCGCTGGGCGATCTGGTGCAGCGCCGGGGCGAGTCGGCGGCGGTGAAGGATCTTGGCCACCGCCTCGTCACCGACCATACGGCGATCAAACTCATTCTCTCGAAGGCGGCGACTGGCATGACCCTTCCCGCGCAGCTCGACGAGAGCCAGCAGCAGGTGCTCGGGAGGCTCGCTGCGCTGTCCGGAAAGGATCTCGACCACGAATTTCTCTGGGAGGAGACCCTGCGTCAGCCTCGGCAGGCCGCGATGTACCGCTGGCAGTACGAGAACTGCGACGACAAGCGCCTCAAGCAGTTCGCGGTGGGCACGCTGCCGATCATGATGGTGCACGCGCGGGTCTGCGACGAGGTGCACAAGAAGGTCAACGCCGACGAGATCGCCGTGCAGGAGAAGCGAGTCGCCGCCGAGCGCAAGCTGGAACAGGAGCGCAAGCAGGCCGAGGCGCAGGCCGCCGCCGATGCCGCGGCCAAGAAGGGCGCGCGCAAGTTCAAGAAGTGAGCGGTCCGAATCAGGCTGCCGCGTGCCTCAGAAGCACGGCCCCTCGAACAGCAGCACGAGCGAGATGTCGCCCGCGGTGACGAAGCCGTCGCCGTCGATGTCCGACGCGCAGCCCGTGCACGGCCCGAAGTCGAGCAGCAGGATCGACACGTCGGCCGCGGTCACCTCGCCCGACCCGTCGAGGTCGCACGACTTGTACGGGGTGTAGTCGAAGCTGAGCGGGTCGCTCGCGATGCCGTTGGCGGTCACCTCGAGGTTGTAGGTGCCCGCAGGCAGCGTGGCCGGAACCTGGAACTTGGTCGTGGTCACCAGACTGCCGGTCTGCACGCCGGTCGAGTTCCAGCCGTAGCTCCGCGCGTAGTACACCGCGCCGTTGGCCGGATTGGTCAGCCGCACGATCGGAAAGTTCGTGTTGCTCTGCCAGTCGTCGCCGTAGCTCGCGCCCTCGCTGATGCCGTTGAACTGCGTGCCGGTCAGGCGGAACCGGCCGCAGCCGTCCTGCTCGATGCCGGTGATCGTGGGCTTGCCCGCGGCGAGCGGCGCACCCGACGGGGTGTAGATCCAGTACACGCTCGAGCCCTGCTGCGAGAACATCACCTTGCCGTCGGGCAGGCAGACCATGTTCAGCACGTAGGTCGAGGTGTTCAGCGTGGTGCCGCCGCCCGGGGGCGTGACGGTCGCGAAGGTGTTCGTGACGTAGTCGTACTCGTAGAACGAGGTCGGCGACGGGAAGTGGTTCGCGCTCGTCGGCGACGGGCTCGCCACGCAGAGCACCTTGCCGTCGCTCATCATCGCGAGCGGCGCGTCGGGGCCGCCGCCGCCGTTGGGAATGGCCGCGCCGGTCGCCCACACGCCCGCCTTCGTGGTGCTGTTCGACGGGGTGTAGATGCCGGTCTTGCCGCCGGTCGACCCGAGGAAGAACGCCTTGCCGTTCGGCAGCAGCGCGGCGCCTCCGGTCTCGAGGCCGTACGCGTCGAACAGCGCGACGGGCACGGTTCCGTCGACCATCCACACGTTGCGCGAGGGGATGTAGCGATCGCTCGTCGTCGCGCCACGGTCGACGAAGAGCACGCTCTGGTCGGCCAGCTTCAGCCACACCGACTCGTTGTGGATGCCGTTGCTCGACGGGCCGGTCGAGTAGGTGTTCGTGACGGGGTTGTAGATCTGCGTGCCCTTGAGCGTGCCAGCCACGAGCGCCTGCAGGATTCGACCGTCGGGAAGGATCTCGCTGTTGGCGTCGCTCAATCGTGCGCTCGGCGTGGGCGTGCGCGTCCAGGTGTTGGCGACGGGGTCGTACACCTCGCCTGCCGTGCCGCCCGTGCCGTACTCGCCGCCCGCCACGTAGAGCCGGCCATCCATCAGCACCTGCGACGAGAAGTACAGGCGCGTGTCGTACATCGGCGCGATCGTGCTCCACGTGCCGCCGA
>CAYMEB010000268.1:0-6333 GCA_964389095.1 uncultured Hyphomicrobiaceae bacterium | reverse complement strand
GAGAACAACGAGGCGTTGGGGCCCGATCGCGGCCTCGAGCAGCACTTGTTTGGCGCGGATCGCAAGAACGTGGCCAAGTACGCGAAGCGCCTGCACCGCCTGCAGGGCGGACGCTGCTTCTACACCGGCGCGCGCCTGAGCCTGACCGGCCCCAGGGCGGGCGAGGTGGACCACTTCATCCCGTGGGCGCGCTATCCGCTCGACTCGCCGTTCAACCTGGTGCTGGCGAGCAAGCGCGAGAACCAGCGCCTGCGCGACGAGCTGAAGCCGGCGGCGCTGCGGCAGCGGTGGCTGGCGCGCAATGACGCGCACCTTGAGCTGTTCGTGGCGCCGGAGCCGGAGGGGTTTGGGGCGGAGAAGGGGGATCGCGAGGCGGTGAGGGCGGTGGCGGGGTGGGTGTATGGGGGTTGATCGAGTTGCGACTCCCTAAGCAGTCCATCATCCGGTCGCATGGCTGATCGCAATTTGGACACATTTGTGACACATCAGTTGGAATCGGGGGCTCTAGCAACCTTCAAGAAGGAATTCACGCATCACACGCGAAGGGGCCTGGCGGCGTTAGGATTCCGGGATGCGCGGGGCACGCGAAGATGCCTTGAATGTTCCGAGCCTGGCCTCGGAGTTTCGACCGTCGAGGCGTGCTGGGGCACCGTAGTTATGCCGCGCCGGGTCGGTAGATCGACGAGGCGTGCCACCCAAGAAGATTGGGGCCCAAACGGTTGGCTACACCGCGTTCGGATCGCCTGGCGTTGGGTGAAGTCCAACCCTGAGGCGAACTTTAAGGCGTACTGCCGAGAGCGGTACACCGCCTTTCAGATTGGTGCTGAGCCGATGCTGAAGCACCTCGCGCAGCAACTCGCGGACGGCTCGTACCGACCAGAACCGCCAGAAAAGATCTTCGTTCGTAAGCCAGCGGGCATGCTTCGGCCGCTCACGGTTCTGACCGTTCGGGATCAGATTGTGTACCAGGCACTTGCCTTGCCCGTCGCTGAGCACCTTTATGCGAGATACCGAGATCGGTACCTACTCACCACCTTCGGAAATCGCTACGCCGGCTCCAGAAACAGCTTGTTTTTTTACGACGACTGGCGGCGAGGCTATCGCGCGTACAACGCAGCTTCTTGGAGAGCGCATTCCGCGGGATTCAGGCACCTGGTCACATTTGACTTGACGGCATGTTACGACTCGATAGATCACCGGCTGCTGTGCGAGGAACTGAACGCCCTGAAGGTGAATCGTCTCGCAGTCGATCTCCTGCGCGAATGTCTGGAGTGCTGGACTGAAGTGAAGTCGACCGACACGCGCCGCGCACGACGGCATGGTCACGGCATTCCACAGGGGCCGCTCGCTTCCGGAATTGTGGCTGAGGTTCTCCTGCAGCACTTTGACGGACTGTTCCTTGGACGAAAGCGAGGCAAGCCAGCACTGCCCGATGTGCGATTTCTGAGATACGTGGACGACATTCGAATTTTTGGAAAGTCATACTCGGCGATCGATGAAGCGCTTCGCCTCCTTGATCGACGATGCAAGGACTTGGGGCTCTTCCCTCAGAAGAGCAAGATTGATGCGGCCGAGCGGCCAATCGACGAGCAGACGCTGAAAGCAAGGATGAAATCAGTCAGTACTCCGCCGGAGGAAGTGCTGGCGACGTTGCCGGTGAATCAAGAGAGTCTTCGGGCGCGACTCAGGTTGGATCTTGATCGATCGCCCGAGTCGGTTGAGAAGTCATCTTCGCCGACACGATTGAAGTACCTTCTCGGCCAGGCGGAGCCGGATTCTTCGCTCGCTGATGCCTGCATTCGCTTTCTTGGACAGCCCGGCGGCATGGCATATCTACCCAACTTTGTTCGTTATTTGATTCGCTATCGAGCGATGACCGGGGACCAAGTCGATGCGTTCATCCGGATACTCAAGCCGCATCATGGTTATGAATCGGTGCTTGCAAACATGTTCGATGTGCTCGCGCTGCAGCCGAGTGCGTCACTGAATCGAGCTGCGGCATACCGGTGGGGTCGACAGATGGCTCGGCATAGTCAATGGCAGGCTGATCTTGGCTACGGATTCGTGCGATGGCGGTGGACTCGGGACGGTGATCGTGCTCTGAACAGCGCGGCGCTTTCGAAGGTTCGACATTCATGGCTCGCACGGTCACGCATCATCGACCTTGCGCATCAGGCACCGGATCATCCGAACGGGAGCAAGATGATAGAGAAGTCGTTAGGTGATTCGAACTCGGATCTGGCGCTCGCTGCGGCCTGGTGGTGCATTCAATGTGATCGCCGTGATCTGCTTCGTGCGCCAACCGTAAATGCCCTCGTTGGAGTTTGGCTCCAGTCAACGATGCTGAGTGTCGCACACGAGCAGGCTGCGCATGAGGCGTTGCAGCAACTGGCACGGGTTCTGCGGAAAGTGGACTGGCCTGCTGTGCTTGGGATTGAGTACGCAGCCTTCGCCCGGACTCTGCGTCGCGTTTGCGCATGCTGGGATACCGATGTTGGATGTGCCTTTGAGGCGCTGGCGACTGCTTTGGCCCTTCTGGCTCGGGCTGAGGCGATGAAAACGGACGGGTTCGGCGCGCAGTTGGATGAAATCTTGAAACGAATCCCGATTCGGCAGCCAGACGGCCGACTGGATGTGCCTGCGGGTCCGGAGCGAAGGTCGACATTTGCACTCCGGGACTCTCTGCTCCAGGACCTCGCCGTGTTCCTTGACCGGTTGGTCGAAGGTCGGATCAGTCAACGCGCTGAGGAGGTAGTTCATGTCTGAGGCGGATCGATCCCCATTCACGCCTACCGAGTCTCAGGAGAAGGCGTTGCGAACCTTCGCGCGGCATCTCTGTTCCAGCGATGAACGAGAGGTCCTGATCATTCGCGGTGCAGCAGGTACTGGAAAGTCACGCTTGATCGCGGAACTTGCCAATGCCGCTTCGAGGAGCGGATTTCTGCCAATTCTCGCGGCACCAACGGGTCGGGCCGCTCGGATTCTGGGTGAGCGTGCGAGGCCGCATTCGGCGTCAACGATCCATCGGTTGCTGTACAGCTTCGAGAAGCTTGACGAGGTGAAAGGCGACTCTGAACAGCCGCTATTCATGTACCGACTCAAGGCCAGCGAAGATCCGGGCAATGTTGTCTACCTGATCGACGAAGCGTCGATGGTCGGTGATCATCTTGTCGAAGACACGAATTTGCGATTTGGCAGCGGCCGGCTGCTTTCGGACTTGCTGCACTTCGTTTTCTGGGCGCACCCCGGCGGGCGAAGAAAGCTTGTCTTGATCGGCGACCATTGCCAGTTGCCTCCGATCGGCTCAAGCGTGTCCCCGGCTCTCGATGCCGACTTTCTCAGGGCAGAGCATCGATGCAAAGTCGTTGATGTGTGTCTCACGGACATCGTGAGACAAAGGCGGGATTCCGGCATCATTGCCATGGCGACCGGCCTCCGGGACATGATCGATGAGCAGCGGCTCCATTCTCTCCAGTGGCCCTCTGGTGAGCACATCAGGCCATTCGGGACGGCGACACAGTTCGAGGGGGCCCTGCGGTCGCAGTGGCAGCTCCAAGATCCACCTCACATCGTCTGTTTCACGAATTCCAGAGTCCGCGATTGGAATCGGTGGACGAGATCGACTCTTCACGGCCGGTCTGATGATCCGACAGTTGGCGATCGCCTTCTTGTCATTCAGAATCATGGCCAATCAGGTTTGTTGAATGGCGACTTTGCCGAACTGGTCGCGGTCGGTTCACGAGTCACGCGCACTGTCAAGGGTGTCGACCTGCACTACCGTGAAGTGAAGGTGCGATTCGAATCCGAAACGGGCTTGCAGGCATGGGAGGGCAAGATCCTGGAGAACCTTCTGCTGTCTCCTGAGCGAACCCTCTCCGACGCTGAACATCAGGCTCGCTGGATCCTCTTCAAGCTTGATCATCCGGGTCTTCGGCCTGATTCGATCGAGTTCAAGAACGCGATTGTCACGGACCCGTGGTGGAACTGTCTCTTCGCAAAGTTTGGCTATGCCACGACGTGTCACAAGGCACAGGGTGGTGAGTGGCCTGAGGTTTTCGTGGATCCCGAGACGGAGAGTGTGGGACGCTCGCGAAACATCGAATTACTCAGATGGTTGTACACCGTGGTGACTCGTGCAAAGCGACGGCTCACGTTGCTTAGTCCGCCAAGCTGGTCGGCTGGAGACGGTTTGCGTCCGCCCCAGACGTCTGGCGGTAACTCATCAAAGCCGCTAGTCGTACCGAATCATGAACGGACTTCGCCGGAGGGGTTGCTGGTCGCCCTTTTGCATACTGCCAGTACCGAGCGGGGTTGGGCACAACCAAGAGTCGAATCGTTCCCATTTCAGTTGCGATGCACCTGGCGGGACGGCGGCATTCAGGCTCGTTTGGACGTTAGGTTCAGGGCCGATGGACAGCCATCTCTGTGCTCATGGAGTGGCACTGCGGTGCCTCCTCAGGCAATAACAGTCGATGAACTGCTTGCGCGGTGGTGGCTTGCACAAGTTGATGATGGCACCGATACAGCCCCGGCTGGAGTGAGCGAGGTTCTGGCGCGATGTCGAGTCGCCGCGCTGCAGTACGGTCTCGAGATGCGGGTTGAGATGCAACAGTTTGCATTCATGTTGGTTCTTGTCGATCGAGCCCAGTTGGCAGTAGGACCGGCGATTGTGCGGGCCAGTTTCAATTCAAAAGGCATGGTGACAGGCCATCAAGAGAAAGCCATGCCTCAACCTTTGCGGGAGCGCTGCCATGAAGTTCTAGGCGCGGGGGCGGAGCATGGCTGATGAATCGCCATTGAAGCGCGGCAAGGCTCTGATCGCCGCCGGCAAGCTTTTGGAAGCGGTCGAATTGCTCGGTGCGAGCTTTGTAGCGCCTGAATCGCCTTCGCGAGTTTGGGTTGGATTTCAGTTGGCGAATGCCCTTCGAAAGTTAGGCAGAATTGAAGACGCGCTTACCGTTCTGCGAAAGTCTGCAGCCATGATCGGCTCGGATGCCACCGAGCCAGAATGGACTGAACGACAGCGGCGGGCGATTTTTGGTTTGGCGAGCTGGTGCATTTGGGACCGCGATGTGAAGGAAGTCGAGGATCCTGGCGTTCTCTTGCATGCCGCGAACACGATCTACAACACCATGACGAAAGGCGGCCTTGATCTTTTTGAAGAGCCATCGCCCTTCATCATGGCCAGTCTCAAGTCGGCCAAGATCGGTTTACGAGCTGGGCGGTCTGAGGAAGCCGTCGCTGTGCTGCAGCGGATTCCGTCTGCTTCGCTGTCGGCCGAGCGTATTGCGCTGAAGAACGGAGAGGAGATGTCGTCCGATCGCGAGCGTTGGTTCGAGATGCTCTCGAAGGGTCTTGTCTTGACAGAGCACTGGAAGTCGGCGATCGAACTATGTGATCAGGCCCTTCAGTCAGAGTTGCATCATCAAGTCTCTTACACCATCGGCTATCGGAGGGCGCAGGCACTGGCGGGGGCTGGCCGAGTGCGGGAAGCGGTTGCGCAACTCGGAGCGTTGTTGCGGCGGCGACGCGAGTGGTGGGTACAGGCTGAACTGGCTCGACACCACTGGATGATGGGAAATCAGACAGTGGCGATAGGACTTGCGGTCGCCGCGGCGATCGATGCAGGTATTGACGAAAAGTCGGCGAGACACCTTGTCGCTTTGGCGGGGTGGCTTCGTGAGTTTGGTCAACCTCAGCTCGGTGTTCTCATTGCTCCGATCGTGAGGCAGATCTGGTCCGAGCATGGCTGGAAGCTCAAGGGTGAGCTCAGTGAGCAGGTTGAATCGCTGGCGAGTCGCGGAGGCGCTGAGGCGGTTCCTGATCGAGATATCGCCAAGACGGTTCGGCAACTCCTTTGGGAGACGTTGGATCAGTTTGACCCACCAAAGAGAGGGGTGGTTACCCGAATCCTTCCGGACGGCAGAGCAGCGTTCATCCGGGTTGAGGGTCAAGTTCGCGACGTCTATGCAAGGATGCCGAAGAGGCCCTTGACTGTCGGGTCAGAAGTCACCTTGCGGCTCGTCGAGTCCTATGACTTCAAGCGGCAGGAGGATTCGGTTGCTGCGATGCATGTTCGGCCTGTTCACGGGATCGGCCACGAGCGGTCGTAGGTGATCTGGGGTCGAGGGTCAATCGACAATGAGGACGCGTTCAGTTCCCTACCGGCCCCAGGGCGGGCGAGGTGGACCACTTCATCCCGTGGGCGCGCTATCCGCTCGACTCGCCGTTCAACCTGGTGCTGGCGAGCAAGCGCGAGAACCAGCGCCTGCGCGACGAGCTGAAGCCGGCGGCGCTGCGGCAGCGGTGGCTGGCGCGCAATGACGCGCACCG
>CAYMEB010000267.1:0-6371 GCA_964389095.1 uncultured Hyphomicrobiaceae bacterium | reverse complement strand
CCACGATATGCCGCCTTCACCGATTCACGCCGTCACCAACTTTCGCGCATAGCTCTGACAACCGCCTGTCGTGTCCGAGCGAAGGAGACAAGCCATGATCCGCATCGCCACCCTGATCACCGCCGGCGTTCTCGCCGCCTCGCCCGCGCTCGCGCAAGGCACCGCCGCCCCGGCAGCCGGCGCCAAGGCTGCAACGCCGGCCGCCGCGGCAGCACCGCCCACATGCGCGAAGCAAGCCACCGACAAGAAGCTCGCGGGCGCAGCCCTCAACAGCTTCATGAAGAAGTGCGAGAGCGACGCCTCCGCGTCCTGCACGAAGTCCGCGACCGAGAAGAAACTCGCAGGCGCAGCCAAGACGAGCTACGAGAAGAAGTGCGTCGGCGACGCCGTCGGCAAGTCGTCCTGATCACCCCGCGTCCGGATGTTCGCGGCCCGCGTGCGCACCAGCGCCGCGGGCCGTTTTCGTGCGAGGCCCGCGCACCACGGCCTCCAGGCGGCTCCGAGGGGATCCTTCACCCCCGTTCCGGCATTGCGGTCATCGCGCCGGGACGGTCTTTCAGGTTGCCCTTCCGTTGGGCGGCGCACGCCATTAGTCTCTCATCGGCTCGGGAACGATGATGGTGCGCACGTGAAGACAGGCAAGATCGCATTCGGAGCAATGGAAGAGGTCGTCTACGGCCTCCCGGCAGGCAAAGCCGTGGCAGAGCAGGCCGACCGCCTCGCCAGCAAGCGTGTCCTCCTCCTGGTTTCGGGGACCCTCGACCGCACCACCGGGGAGATCGAGAAGATCCGCTCGGCGCTCGGCAGCCGCTGCGCCGGCACCTTCGCCGCAATGCCGGCTCATACGCCGCGAGCGGCGGTTGTCGCGGCCACCGCTCAGGCGCGCGAGGCCAATGCCGACCTGATCGTTACCGTCGGCGGCGGCTCCGTCATCGACGCCGGCAAGGCGGTCCAGCTTTGCCTCTCCAACGACATCCGCACGCCCGAGGCGATCGACAAGCTCAAGGTGACGCGTGCTCCCGACGGTACGCCGGTCATTCCGGCGATGAACGCGCCTTCGGTGCCGCAGATCGCCGTTGCGACCACGATCTCCGGCGGCGAGTTCAGCGCAATCATAGGGGTGACCGACGAACGCACGAAGTCCAAGGACCTCCTGCGCCATCCCCTGGTGATGCCGCGCGCTGTCGTGCTCGATCCCGCCATCACTGTGCACACCCCGGAGTGGCTGTGGCTATCGACGGGTGTTCGCGCCGTCGATCATTGCGTCGAAGGCATCTGTTCGCTCGAATCCAATCCCTACGGCGACGCGCAGGCGATCAAGGGGCTCGCCACGCTGGCGCAGGCGCTGCCGCGCGTGAAGGCCGAGCCGCGCGATCTGGATGCCCGCCTGGACTGCCAGATCGGCACCTGGCTCTCCATGGGACCGCTCGCCAGCGGCGTGCCGATGGGCGCGAGCCACGGCATCGGCTACGTCCTCGGCGCCATGTTCGGTGTGCCTCACGGGCACACCTCCTGCCTCATGCTCCCTTCGGTCATGCGCTGGAACCTGTCGGCCAACGCGGATCGCCAGCGGCTCGTCGCCCTGGCGATGGGCAAAGGCTCGATGCAGGCTGCCGACGCACTCGCGGCGCTGATCGGCGACCTCGGCATGCCGGTGCGATTGAACCAGGTGAACGTCGGGCCTGAGCATTTCGACAAGATCGCCGCCCAGGCGATGGGGACGCCATGGGTGCCTCGCAATCCGCGGCGCATCGAAGGGCCAGCGCAGGTTCGCGAGATCCTCGAACTCGCAGCGTAATCGAGACTTTCCGGAGCCGTCGCCAAGAGCGGCCCGTGGTGAGGAAGGACCCGTCATGTATCCAGGTAAGCATGCCCGACTGCGACCGCTCCAACCGGCCTTCATCATGGCCGACACCGGCGAGGCCGTCAGCTACATGGAGCTCGACGATCGCAGCAACCGGCTGGCTCATCTGCTGCGGGCCTGTGGTCTAAAGCGCGCCGACCACTACTCCATCTTCATGGAGAACCATCCCCGCTATCTGGAGAGCTGCGGCGCAGGCGAGCGCACGGGCCTGTACTACACCTGCGTGAACTCCTTCCTGACCGCCGACGAACTCGCCTACATCCTCGACAACAGCCAGTCCCAGATCCTGATCACCTCGCAGGCCAAGCGCCAGGTCGCCAAGGATGCGATTGCGAAAATGCCGCGCGTGAAGCTGTGCCTCGTCGTCGACGGCCCCGGCGAGGACGAGCGCATCCGCAATCTCGACGAGGCCGTCCGCAATTTTCCCCGCACGCCGGTCCCGGACGAAAACGTCGGCTCGGCCATGTTGTACTCTTCCGGCACGACCGGCCGTCCGAAAGGCATCCTGCGGCCGATCGCCGAACAGCCACCGGTCCAGCTCACGCCGCTCTACGCCTTCCTCGAGAAGCTCTGGCACTACCGCGAAGGCATGATCTACCTGTCGCCGGCGCCGCTCTACCATTCGGCGCCGCAAGCCGCGGTCAATCTGACCATCCGCACCGGCGGCACAGCGATCATCATGGAGAAGTTCGACCCCGAGCGTTATCTGGAACTCGTCGAGATCTACCGCGTCACTCACAGT
The DNA here is from genome assembly GCA_964389095.1 of uncultured Hyphomicrobiaceae bacterium. Lineage (GTDB taxonomy): Bacteria > Pseudomonadota > Alphaproteobacteria > Rhizobiales > Hyphomicrobiaceae > JABFRJ01. Next base: position 3,765 of record CAYMEB010000267.1, on the reverse strand, counting down.
CAGCTCGTGCCGACCATGTTCTCGCGCATGCTGAAGCTGCCGGCCACGACACGCAATCGCTACGACCTCTCCTCGCTCGAAATCGCCGTTCATGCCGCAGCGCCGTGCCCCGTCCAGGTCAAGGAGGAGATGATCAAGTGGTGGGGGCCGATCATTCACGAGTACTACGGCGCCACCGAAGGCCTCGGATTCACGGCATGCAACAGCGAGGAATGGCTCGCGCACAAGGGCAGCGTCGGCAGGATCATGCTGGGTGATCTGCATATCCTCGACGAGGAGATGCGCCCCTGCCCGACCGGGACGCCGGGTACCGTCTGGTTCAAGACGGCGACGCCCTTCGAGTACTTCAACGATCCGGCGAAGACCCGGGAAGCGCGCTCGGCCGACGGCACGATGAGCACCGTCGGCGACGTAGGCTATGTCGACGCCGACCGCTTCCTCTATCTCACCGACCGCGCCACGTTCATGATCATCTCGGGCGGCGTGAACATCTACCCGCAAGAGACCGAGAACCTGCTCATCACCCATCCCAAGGTCATGGACGCCGCCGTCTTCGGTGTTCCCAATCCCGACCTCGGCGAGGAGGTGAAAGCTGTCGTCCAGCCGATGGACGGGGTCGCGGCCGGCCCCGACCTCGCCGCGGAACTGATCGCCTTCTGCGCCGAGCATCTCTCGCGGCAGAAGGTGCCCCGCTCGATCGACTTCGAGAACGAGCTGCCGCGCCTGCCGACCGGCAAGCTCTACAAACGCCTCCTGCGCGACCGCTACTGGGGCAACAAGACCAGCCGGATCGTTTGACCGGACGCTACCGGACGATGCTGCACGCGCTTGGGAACGCGTATCCACCGACGTCGGATCGTCCCTACTCATCAGAAGGGCAACACAGAAAGACCTGGATTTCGTCACGATCCCGGGAAACACTGCTTTCAGATCGTTGACGATTATCGTCAGGATGAGCCCTCGGGCGAGGAGATGCCATCACCGCTCGCTTCATCACCCGCCGCGCCGCACTCGCGGGCTGCCTGACTGGCGTGCCGATGATGCTGTCGGTCGACCCGGCGGCGGCGGCCTCCGCCGAGGAGATCGAAGCCGGGGTCAATCGCGCGCTCGACCATTTCTACCGCAGGGTTCACGAGGGGCCGGGGCTCGTCGCGCGCGCGGCCGGTACGCTCGTCTTCCCGAACGTGATCAAGGCCGGCATGGGCATCGGCGGCGAGTATGGCGAAGGCGCCATGCGCTCGGGCGGCCGTACTGTCGCGTATTACAATACGATCTCGGCATCGGTCGGTTTCCAGCTCGGCGCGCAGGCGCGCACGGTCATCATCCTGTTCATGACTCAGGACGCGCTCGCGAAGTTCCATCGCAAGGATGGCTGGAAAGTCGGCGTCGACGGCTCCGTCACTCTCGTGACGATCGGCGCGGCGGGTGCACTCGACACCGACAAGCTCAACAGCCCGGTGATCGGCTTCATCCTCGACAGCAAGGGCCTGATGTACAATCTCACTCTCGAAGGCTCGAAGATCAGCCGCATCCGGCGTTGACCGGATCGTGAATGCGATCAACGGCCTTCGAACGGTATGACCATGCCGTCGTAGCCCGGCTCGACATGCGCGGGAAGTTGACTGCGCAGCGTGTCGTAATCGAGGTCGATGTGCATGTGCGTGAGCACAGCGCGCTTGGCTCCGATGCGAGCTATTGCCGCGAGCGCCTGCTTCACGCTCCAGTGCGAGGGGTGTGGGACGGGGCGTAGCGCATCGACCACCCAGATCTCGAGCCCGGCAAGCATCGCCTCGGACGCAGGCGGCAGACCGACGATGTCGGGCGAATAGCAGAACGACCCGACCCGGAAGCCCAGTGATGCGATCTCCCCGTGGTCCTGCAGGACAGGGAGCACCGAGATGGGGCCGCCCGCACCATCGATCACGATCGCCTGCCCCGGAACGATCGCGTGCCGCTCCAGGATCGCCGGATAGCTCGAACCCGGCTTCTGCTCGAAGCAGTAGCGGAACCGATTTTCGAGCGTCGTCCAGGTCGGATCATCCATCCAGGCCGGGATGCGGCGGCGCTGCTGGAGTGCAAATACGCGCAGGTCGTCGATGCCGTGGGTATGGTCGGCATGATCGTGGGTGTAGAGAACAGCGTCGATGTCCACGACGTCGTGGTCCAGGCATTGCTCGCGAATGTCGGGAGGCGTGTCGATCAGGATCGCTGTGCGCCCCCTGTGAGATCGCCGCTCGATGAGGGCGGCGCAGCGACGGCGGCGGTTCCTGGGGTTGGAGCGGTCCGCGCCACCCCAGTTGTGCCCGATCCGAGGCACACCACCCGACGACCCCGTTCCCAAGAGCGTGCAGCTGAAGCTCATCGCGCGGCTCCACCGTGCGGCGGTTGCAGGCAGGTGCGATCGGCCTTGGTGTAGAGGCGGAAAAAATTGTCCGTCGTCACCCGCGCGAGTTCCGCCAGCGGCAGGCGCTTCACGTCCGCAAGAACCTGGGCGGTGGCGACCACGAATGCCGGTTCGTTGCGCTTCCCGCGATGGGGCGGCGGCGCCAGGTAGGGTGCGTCCGTCTCGACCAGAATCCGGTCCGTCGGGACCTCGGCGAAGACGTTGCGAAGGGCCTCGGACGTCTTGAACGTGATGACACCGGAGGCGGAAATGTACCCTCCGAGCGCGAGGGCCCGCCGGGCCAGTTCCGAGCTACCCGTGAAGCAATGCAGGACGAACGTGAACGGCCCGCGGGCCATCTCCGCCTCGAGGATGTCCGCCATGTCGGCGTCCGCCTCTCGCGAGTGGATCACCAGCGGCAGCCCAGTGCGGCGGGCGGCCTCGATGTGCAGCAGAAGACCGGTGCGCTGATCGGCGCGCGGGCTCTTGTCGTAGTGGTAGTCCAGTCCTGCCTCCCCGATCGCTACGCAGCGCGGGTGTTGCGATAGGCGCACGATCTCGTCGACAGGGATGTCGACCTCCTCGTGCGCGTAGTGCGGATGTGTTCCCACGCTGATCAGCACGCCCGGGAAGCGCTCGGCCAGGCCCTGGTACGTCGCATGGGCTCGAATGCGGGTCGAAATGGACACGAGGAGCCCCACTCCTGCCGCATGAGCGCGTGCGACAACGCCGTCCAGTTCAGGCGCGAAGTCCTTGAAATCGAGATGGCAATGGTGATCGACGAGGATCATGGGCATCCTGATGGAGGGCCTCGGACAGGCCGCGCGACGTGTGACGAACCCCGCCGCAAGCCTCGGCAAGTCCGCGGCCCGGGCAGCATTCCGGCGGGCGCCGCATCCGCCGCACGAACGCCGATCGCAGTCTCAAGCACAGCTCCCCCTGACTGCCAACTGGACGGATCGCCCTTCCCCGTGCCCCATCGGCCGGCTCAGAACCCAGTTGCAAGTAATTTGCAACTGCAATAGCCTGCCAAGGAACGAGCATCTGCGAGGCACACCATGTCCGACGGATTGGAGTTTTCCCGGCCCTCCACCGGCGGATGGCGCCGGCCCCGAGGCGAGGCGGCGCTGTCGGACGTTTTCCGGACGGTCAGGCTGGGTGATGGCCGCTGGCGCAGGTTCGCCGCCTTCCTGGGGCCCGGTTACCTGGTCGCCGTGGGCTACATGGACCCCGGCAACTGGGCGACCGCGCTCGCGGGCGGCTCGAAGTTCGGCTACACGCTGCTGTGCGTGGCCCTCATCTCGAATGTGATGGCCATTCTCCTGCAGGCCCTATGCGCGCGCCTGGCCGTAGGTTCCGGACGAGACCTGGCGCAAGCGTGC